>CACJNO010000008.1 GCA_902594825.1 uncultured Pelagibacteraceae bacterium
CTTTTTTGAGTTAATCTTTAATATATTTTCTTTTGTTTTTTCACTAATCTTTCTAACACCTTTCTGAAACTTTTTTTCAATGATATTATTTAACTTTAATAAATCTTGATATTTCTCCATAGAATTTTCTAGATCTTTTTGATTTTCTAAATCTTCTATCATTTTATTTGCTTCATCAGTTAATTCCTCAAGAGATAAAGAATTATAATTATTTGGTAAATTTTTATCTTTCATATAATACTCTCAAATAATACATGAAAATTAATCTTGCAAATATTAAAAAAGCAAAAAATCTCTTAAATAAAAGTGAGTGTGTAGCTATACCAACAGAAACTGTTTATGGATTGGCTGGAAATGCTTATTCTGATCAAGCATGTAGAAAAATATTTAGATTAAAAAAACGACCAAAAAATAATCCTCTGATAGTTCATTACTATGATTTGAAAAAAGTTAAGAAAGATTGCATTTTGAATGATAATTTTTTCAAACTATATAAAAAATTATCTCCTGGACCTATTACGTTTATTCTAAAATTAAAAAAAGATTCAAAGATTTCAAAAATTGTAACAAATAAAAAAAATACAATTGCAATAAGATTTCCAAAACATCCTGTTACAAGAAGTTTGTTAAAAAAACTTAAGTTTCCTATTGCAGCACCTAGCGCAAATATTTCTTCAAGAGTTAGTGCTGTGACTTCTAATGATGTTAAAGATGACTTTGGAAAGAGAATTAAATATATACTTGAAGGTGGAAGATCAAATATTGGTGTTGAGTCCACAATTATTGATCTAATAAAAAAACCAAAAATTTTAAGATTGGGTGGTTTAGATGTAAAAACTATTCAAAAAATATTAAGAAAAAGAATTTCACTAAATGTTAATACGTCTAAAATTTCTGCACCTGGTCAATTTAAAATTCATTATTCACCTGGTATACCAATAAGATTAAATGTAAAAAAAATTAAAAAAGATGAAGCTTATTTAATGATTAAAAAAAAAAAAATAAATAAACAAAATTACTATTTTTTATCAAAAAATGGTGATTTAAGAGAATCTGCAAAAAATTTATACAGTACTTTGAGAAAGATTAAAAAAAATAGATACAAATCTATAGCAGTAAGTAAAATTCCAAATAAAGGATTGGGTAGGACTATTAATGACAGGTTATTAAGGGCATCAAAATTTTAATGGTAAATCCTCTTGAAATAATAAATTTATCAAAAACTTATAATGCAAAAGAAGCTGTTAAAAATATTTCTTTTAAATTAGGTCAAAATGAAATTATTGGAATTCTTGGTCCTAATGGTTGTGGTAAAACCACAACTATAGGAATGATTCTAGGTTTACTTAAACCTACAACAGGGAAAGTATTAATAAACGGTATAGAAATTGAAAATCATAGAGTTGATCTATTAAATGAGCTAAATTTTATCTCTCCCTATATAGAACTGCCAAAAAAATTAACTGTAAAACAAAATCTTGAAGTTTATGGAAGGCTTTATGATGTAAAAAAACTGAAAATAAAAATTGATTATCTTTGCGAAAAATTAAGACTCCATGAATTTATTAATAAAATTACAGGAGAACTTTCTTCAGGTCAAAAAAATAGAGTTAGTTTAGCTAAATCAATTATTAATGATCCTACAGTTTTACTTTTGGATGAACCAACAGCTTCTCTTGATCCTGAGACAGGAGATTTTGTGAGAAGTTTTTTAGAGGAATATCAAAGAGAGAAAAAGACATCTATTCTTCTTGCATCACATAATATGTCAGAAGTTGAGAGATTATGCTCATCAGTGCTTATGATGAATAAAGGAACTATTATTGATCAAGGAACTCCTAGTGAACTAATTAATAAACATGGAAGAAAAAATATGGAAGAAGTGTTTTTAAAACTTACAAGAGAGACAGTATGAATTTAAATAAAATGTACGGTCTTTTTCTTAGACATTTTTATCTTATCAAAAGTTCTTTACCAAGAGTTTTGGATTTAATTTATTGGCCAACAATACAAATAATTCTTTGGGGATTTATTTCTAAATTTTTTTCAATTTATAGTAGCTACTATAGCAATACATTAGGTGTAATTCTTACATGTGCTATTCTTTATGATATTCTTTTTAGATCTAGTATTAGCTTTAATATGCTTTTTTTAGAGGAAATCTGGAGTCGAAATTTCACAAATTTATTCATAGCTCCTTTAAAATTAAAAGAAATTATTACATCATTAATTTTCACTGCTTTAATTAGAACATTGATAGGACTAGTTCCTGCTATTATCTTAACCTCTCCTTTGTTTGGTGTTTCAATTTTAAAATTAGGCTTTCCATTGCTTATATTATTTTTAAGTTTGTATATTTTTGGAATAACATTAGGTTTATTTGTCAGCTCTGGACTTATTAGATTTGGACCCTCTTTCGAAAATATTGCTTGGTCATCTCTATTTTTACTTGCTCCTTTAGGATGTATATATTATCCAATAGAAATTCTCCCTCATTTTTTCCAGATAATTGCAAAAGGTTTACCATTAGTTTACATTTTTGATGAGACAAGAAATATTCTTCTAAATAGTTCAGTAAATTATGAAAATATAAAACAAGCTTATTTGTTAAACCTAATTTATCTAGTTTTTGGAATAGGATTATTTTATTTGTCCTTTTTAAAGGCAAGGATAAAAGGAACATTAATAAATATGGGTGAATAATTGGTGCGCCTGCTAGGAGTCGAACCCAGAACCTCCTGATCCGAAGTCAGGCGCTCTATCCAGTTGAGCTACAAGCGCATATGATATTAATATATCATTTTATGGAAAAAAAAATAAATTTGATTGTAAAAAAAAGTATCAAAAATGTTCGTGTTGACGTTTTTATCAGTGACAATGAGAAAGATATAAGCAGAAGTAGAGTTAAAAATTTAATTCTAGATAAAAAACTAAAAATTAATAATACAACTATAATTGATCCAGCTAAAAAAATTTCTGGTGGTGATAGTGTAGTTTTAGTTATACCTGAGCCCAAAAAAGCTTCTTTAAAACCCTATAAATTTAAATTAGACATTATTTTTGAAGATAATGATTTAATTGTTTTAAACAAACCTGCGGGTATCGTTATGCACCCTGGTGCAGGAAATTATGATAATACTATTGTAAATGCATTGATAAATTATGATAAAAACTCTCTATCAAATATAGGTGATGAACTCAGACCAGGAATAGTTCATAGAATTGATAAAAACACATCAGGTCTAATTGTAATTGCAAAAAATAATCAAGCCCATGAACATCTTTCTAATCAATTTAAAAAACATACTATAACAAGAGTATATCAATTACTAATATGGGGAAAAATTAGACCTTCAAAAGGAAAGGTTGAAACATTTATTACTAGAAGTTCAAAGAACAGACAATTGATGGAAGTAAGTCAAACTAAAGGAAAAAAAGCTATTACCAATTATAATACAATTGAAATTTTTGATAACAAAGATGTTCCAACCTTAAGTTTATTAGAGTGTAAGTTAAAAACTGGAAGAACACATCAAATAAGAGTACATATGAATTATTTGGGAAATAGTATCGTTGGTGACGATAAATATAAAAAAAAATTTAAAAAAATAAAAAATATAGATCAATCACTAGAAAAAAAACTTATGAACCTAAATAGGCAATTTCTTCATGCAAAAACTATTGGTTTTATTCATCCAAAAAAAAATAAGGAAATGTTTTTTAACTCAATTTTGCCGCAAGAACTTGAAATAATTTTACAAATGCTAAGAAATACGTACAAATAAAACATTGAAAAATAGAATAAATTAATTAGATAAGCTGTTTATGAATACAACTTTAAACAATAATCTTCCAATATTAAATAATGAAGGTGGATTATCTGCATATCTAGACCAAATAAAAAAGTTTCCAATGTTGGATGCTGAGGAAGAATATATGTTAGCAAAAAATTGGAAAACAACTGGTAATATTAAATCTGCAGAAAAACTAGTAACAAGTCACTTGAGGTTAGTTGCTAAAATTGCAATGGGTTATAAGGGTTATGGTTTGCCAGTAAACGAAATGATTTCTGAGGGTAATATTGGTTTAATGCAAGCGGTAAAAAAATTTGAGCCTGAAAAAGGATTCAGACTAGCAACATATGCGATGTGGTGGATTAAAGCATCAATACAAGAATACATTTTAAAATCATGGAGTTTGGTAAAAATTGGAACAACAGCAGCACAAAAAAAATTATTTTTTAATTTAAAAAAACTAAAAAATCAAATAGCACCACAAGCTGAGGGAGACCTAAGAGAAGAACACGTCGATGCAATTGCTAATAAATTAGATGTAAGCAAAGAAGAAGTTGTATCAATGAATCGTAGATTGTCAGGAAAAGAATTTTCACTCAATGCACAGATTGGTGAAGATGGAGACGAATGGCAAGATTGGTTGGTAGATAAAGAATTAGATCATGATCTCAAGTTTGCTCATCAGGAAGAAATGGAGCAAAGAAAAGATTTATTAAAAAACTCAATACAAGTATTAAATTCTAGAGAAAAAGAAATTTTATATTCTAGAAGATTAAATGATAATCCTTCCACATTAGAAGAATTAAGTAAAAAATATAAGATTAGTAGAGAAAGAGTAAGACAAATTGAAAATAAAGCTTTTGAAAAACTCCAAAAACAAATGTTACTTTTAGCTAAATCTAAAAATTTACTACCAGTTAATTAAATTTCAAAAGGATTTTCAATCAGTATTGTATCATCTCTCTCAGGACTTGTTGAAATACTTGATACTTTTGTTTCTATAAAATCTTCAAGAGCAAAAATATAATTTTTTGCATTATCCGGAAGATCCTCCATATTTTTTACTCCTTTTGTGGATGTTTTCCATCCAGGGAAAGTTTTATAAATGGGCTTTATTTTTATTTGATCTTCTACTGAAGCAGGTAGATAATTAACCTTTTTTCCATCTAGATCATATTGAACACACATCTTAATTTCATCTAATTCATCTAAAACATCAAGTTTTGTTAAAGCGATACCGTCTATACCTGAAATTTTAATAGTTTGTCTTACTAAGACTCCATCAAACCATCCACATCTTCTTTTTCTGCTTGTAACAGTCCCAAATTCTTTACCTCTTGCTCCCAATAATTCTCCAATATTATCTTTTAGCTCAGTTGGAAAAGGACCTTCTCCTACTCTGGTTGTGTAAGCTTTTGTTATTCCTAATACATAATTGATTGAATTTGGTCCACAACCAGTTCCAGTCGCGGCATTAGATGCAACGGTGTTTGATGATGTAACAAATGGATATGTCCCATGATCAACATCCAATAAAATTCCTTGAGCACCTTCAAATAATATTTTTTTTTTTTGTCTTTTAAATTCATTAATTCTGAACCAAACTGGTTGTGAAAATTTTAAAATTTCTGGAGCAATTTTTAATAAATCCTTTTTTAATAAATCTTTTTTAAAAATTTTTTTTCCTAATCCTTTTCTAATTGCATTATGGTGTAACAAAACTGTTTCTAATCTCTGATCTAAATTTTTTTCAGATCTTAAATCCATTACTCTTATAGACCTTCTCCCGATTTTATCCTCATAAGCTGGGCCTATGCCCCTTCTAGTTGTTCCTATTTTTTTTGTTCCAGCGGCATCTTCTCTTATCTCATCCATTTCTCTATGAAAAGGAAGTATTAAATTTGCAGATTCTGAAATTAATAAATTATCAGTGTCTACTTTTATACCTTTTGATTTAATTTCTTCTATCTCATCAAGTAAAGCCCAAGGGTCAATTACTACTCCATTTCCAATCACAGAAATCTTATTTTTTCTAACTATTCCAGAGGGAAGTAATCGAAGCTTATAGGTAATTCCATCAATAACTAAGGTGTGACCGGCGTTATGACCTCCTTGAAATCTGATAACAATATCTGCTTGTTCAGAAAGCCAATCTACAATTTTTCCTTTTCCCTCATCTCCCCATTGTGAGCCAACAACTACAATATTTTTCATTACTTAAATCTTTTGTTTATACTTATTGAATTTAAATGATTTATTGGACCATGACCTTTTCCATAGTTTGGATTATTTAATATAGCTAAATTTACATATTTAATTCCTAACTCACAAGCTTTCTTAAGACTTTTTCCACATGAAAAAAAAGTTGTAATTGCACTTGATAATGTACATCCAGTGCCATGAGTATTCCGAGTTTTATATCTAGGGCTGGTAAAAATTTTAAAATCTAATTTATTTAAAAATATATCATAAACTTTTTTTGTATTTAAGTGCCCGCCTTTAATCAATACATTTTTAGCTCCTAAATTTATTAATTGATTTGCAGCTAATATCATATCTTTTTTGTTGTTAATATTAATACCCGTCAAAATTTCTGCTTCAGGAACATTGGGTGTAATTAAACTTACTTGAGAAATAAGACTTCTTTTTAATATATCTAAAGCCTCATCATTAATTAATTTGGCACCACCTTTTGCCACCATTACTGGATCTAAAACTATCTTTTTAATTTTAACCAATCTTAGAGACTCTAAAACTTTCTTTATTACTAATCTTGAATGTAACATTCCAATTTTTATAGCATCTGGTTTAATATCTTTAGCTGAATAAATTATTTGATTTTTAATTTGATTTGGTGGAATAGGAATTATTGATTTTACCCCGAAAGTATTTTGAATAGTTACAGCTGTTACAGCAGTTAAAGCATAAGAACCTAAACTTGAGACTGTTTTGATGTCTGCTTGAACTCCTGCACCTCCTGATGAGTCTGAGCCAGCAATTATTAATATTTTAGATTTTATTTTCAATTTAGTTAATAGATCTTTTAACAATATTTATGCACTTTTTTAACAATTTAATATTGTTAGACTCTCCCATAATTCTAATCTTTGGTTCTGTTCCTGATTTTCTTATTAACATTCTGCCCTGATGCCTTATTAATTTTTCAACTTTCTTAATTGAAGTTCTACATTTTTTTGAATTAATTATAGATTTATCTTTTACTTTTATATTTTCTAGAATCTGTGGGGTTGCACTAAATGTATTAAATAATTCACTTGCTTTTTTACCTTTTCTCATAGAAAATAAAATCTCCAAAGCCACTAATAAACCATCTCCAGTTGTGGCAAACTTGCCAAGTATAATGTGTCCAGATTGTTCACCACCTAAGTTAAAATTATTTTTTTGCATTTTTTCTTTTACATATCTGTCTCCTACATCAGCTCTTAAAAATTTTATTTTCTTTTTAGCAAAATAATTTTGTAATCCATAATTTGACATCAAAGTACCTACAACACCTCCTTTCAAAATTTTTTTTCTCTTCCATCTTTCTGCTAACATTGCAATAATTTGATCTCCGTCTACAATGTTACCTTTTTCATCAGATATAATGATCCTATCTGCATCACCATCTAAAGAAATACCTAAATGAGCTTTATGTTTTTTAACTAGAAATTTAATCTTTTTTGGAAAAGTCGAGCCACAATTATCGTTGATATTAAAACCGTTAGGAGAAGTTCCATATTCATAAACTTTTGCTCCTAGACCTCTCAAAAGTTTTGGTCCAGATTTATAACCTGCTCCGTTTGCACAATCTATTGCTATTTTCATTCCTTTAAGACTAAAATTTTTAGGAAAATTATTCTTTAGAATCTTTATATATCTATCATTTGCATCTTCTAATCTTTTTACTCTTCCTAAAATTTTCGGTTCTGAAAGATTTTTAATAATTTTGGAATCAATTAATTTTTCTATTTTTTCTTCAATTTTATCAGATAATTTTAAACCATCCGGACCAAATAATTTTAAACCATTGTCGTAAAATGGATTATGAGATGCCGTAATCATTATTCCCATATTTGATTTCATTTTTCTTGTTAACATTGCGAGACCATTTGTGGGTAAAGGTCCAAGTGTATATACATGCATCCCAGCAGAGGTTAGTCCAGATACTAAAGCAGGCTCTAAGGTATATCCAGACAATCTGGTATCTTTTGCAATTATTGCAGTTTGTTTAACCTTTTTTTGGTTTTTAAAATATTTGCCTGC
This sequence comes from uncultured Pelagibacteraceae bacterium, assembly GCA_902594825.1. GTDB lineage: Bacteria > Pseudomonadota > Alphaproteobacteria > Pelagibacterales > Pelagibacteraceae > Pelagibacter. The sequence goes on from CACJNO010000008.1 coordinate 8,061, forward strand.
AGCCAAACCAAATTTAAAAAACATTTGACCATTTATTTTATCTTGATTGACTTTTCCTCTTATTCCATCGGTACCAAAATATTTTTTTAACATTTTAAAAAATTAGTGAATTAAAAACTTTTATACTTTGATTTACTTCATTTACATCATGAACTCTTAATATTTGAACTCCTTGCATAATTGCCGATAAACTAGATGATATAGTTCCTCCTAATCTCTCATTACTATCATTTTTTCCAGATAAATCTTTAATAAATCTTTTTCTTGAAGTGCCTAACATTACAGGAAAACCAAGAGAGTGAAAAATAGAAATGTTTCTTAAAATAGTAATATTATGTTTCAAATTTTTACCAAAACCTATACCCGGATCTAAAATTATATTTTCATGAGTTATGCCTTTTGATCTTACGTATTTAATTTTTTTCTCAAAAAAATCATAAATATCTAGTAAGACATTTTCATACTTTGGATTATTTTGCATTATTTCTGGATTACCTTTTGTATGATGTATTACGAAAGGAATATTTGTTTTTTTTAGAACCTCTATAGTTTTAGAATCATGTTCTAAACCTGACACATCATTAACTAAATTTATTTTATTTTTTATACCTTTTTCCATTATTATACTTTTTCTTGTATCTAAAGAAATGAATTTTCTAAATCTTTTTAATTTCAATAAAGTTGGTAAAATTCTTTTCCATTCTTTTTCAGAAGGAACCTCTCTAGATCCTGGGTTTGTAGCCTCACCACCAATATCTAAAATACTACATCCATCGCTAATTAATTTTTTTGCATGATAAAAACCTTGATTTTGTCTAATATATCTTCCTCCATCAGAAAAACTATTTGGAGTTAAGTTTAATACTCCCATTAAAATAGGTAAATTTGAAAATTCTAAACCTTTAATTTTTTTTTTTTTTGAAACCTTTTTTAAATCTAATAAAACTTTTTTTTTTATATTTTTGTTGAGTCTATTAATTTTATTAATATTTATCCTTTTTATTTTTTTTTTGGAAATTAGCTCAATTGTATCAAAGGAAATTGATTTGTTCCCGTGTAATGGGATAGATAATTTTTTTTTTACTTTATTAATTGATACTGATCCAAAATAAAAATTACACGCTCTTGTGTAATATTTTATCATCTAAAATTAGTGAACAATTTTTGGTTTTAGACCTAAAGCACTCAAAGCCGAGCCTTTATCATCTTCAACTTTAAGATCTTGTTTATCTGCAGGATATATATTCTTATTTATTAAATTTTCAATTTCTTCACCTGTCAGAGTTTCGTATGTTAGCAAAGCTTTAGCCAATTTGTGTAAATCATCAATTTTATCAGTCAAAACTTTTCTTGCTCTTTCATAGCCTTTATCAACAATTTTTCTTATTTCAGCATCAACTTTTTTAGCAGTCTCTTCTGACATATTTTGTTGTCTTGCAACTGATCTACCTAAAAAAACTTCTTCTTCATTTTCACCATATGCTACTGGACCAAGTTCTTTACTTAAACCAGCTCTCATTACCATTGCTCTCGCTCTTTTGGTAGCCTGCTCTATATCACTAGCTGCTCCAGTTGTAACTTTATCATCACCAAATATGATCTCTTCTGCAACTCTGCCTCCCATAGCAATAGCTAGCTGAGCATGTAACTGTTCTCTGGTTTGAGAAAGTTCGTCTCTCTCTGGTAATTGCATTACCATTCCAAGGGCTCTACCTCTAGGGATTATAGTGGCTTTATGTATCGGATAAGCAGCATTTTCATTTATTGTCACTATTGCATGACCAGCTTCATGGTATGCAGTTAAAGTTTTTTCTTCTTCTGTCATAACCATTGATCTTCTCTCAGAACCCATCATTACTTTATCTTTTGCTTCTTCAAACTCATTAAGTGTAACTATTCTTTTATTTTTTCTAGCAGCTAGTAATGCAGCCTCATTAACTAAATTTGCAAGATCAGCTCCTGAAAAACCAGGTGTACCTCTTGCAATTATTCTTAAGTTTACGTCTGGTGCCATCTTGATTTTTTTGACATGCACTTTTAAAATTTTTTCTCTACCAATTATATCAGGATTAGAAACAACGACTTGTCTATCAAATCTTCCTGGTCTTAATAGAGCTGGATCTAAAACATCAGGTCTATTAGTAGCTGCAATTATAATTACACCTTCATTAGTATCGAAACCATCCATCTCAACTAACAACTGATTTAATGTTTGTTCTCTTTCATCATTTCCCCCACCTAAGCCTGCACCTCTGCTTCTTCCAACAGCATCAATTTCATCTATAAAAATTATGCAAGGAGAATTTTTTTTACCTTGTTCAAACATGTCTCTTACTCTTGAGGCTCCAACACCTACAAACATTTCAACAAAATCTGATCCAGAAATAGTGAAGAAAGGAACACCTGCCTCACCTGCGATTGCTCTAGCAAGTAAAGTTTTTCCGGTACCTGGTGGTCCAACTAAAAGAGCACCTCTCGGGATTTTTCCTCCTAATCTACTAAATTTTTTTGGATCTTTTAAAAATTCAACAATTTCCTCGACTTCTTCTTTAGCTTCCTCAACACCAGCAACATCATTAAAAGTAACTTTACCTTTTAATTCATTCATCATTTTTGCTTTTGATCTTCCAAAACCCATAGCTCCGCCTTTACCACCTTGCATTTGTCGCATAAAGAAAATCCAAACTGCAATTAATAACAACATTGGAAACCATGAAAGAAGAACACCAAACAATGAAGGCATTTTCTCGTCAATAGGTGCAGCTGAAATACTTACACCTTTATCAGAAAGCTTTTCAATTAAATTAGGATCGTTCGGAGAATAGGTAGTAAAAGTATTTCCATTAGAATACACACCCTTTATATTATTTCCCTGGATTTCAACTTTTAGGACTTCTCCATTATCGACAGAAGATAAAAATTCTGAAAAAATAACTTGATTACCACCTCTGACGTTTGCTTGAGGATTTTTAAACATATTATACAAGCCAATAGTTAAAAAAACTATTACCGCCCACATGGCTAAATTTTTAAAGTTCATAGTGTTAAAATAAGAGTTATTCTAAATTAAACAAGTGACAATTTTGTATAAAATCATAAAAATTAATGTTCTTTTCTAACAATTACGGTATCGTTAACCTTTTCAATGATACACCCACCTAATGTTGCTCTAAATAATCTATCATTTTTGATGTCTTGGATGATTTTATCAATTTTTTTTCCTCTTGTAGAATAATACTTTTTTCCAATTTTTTTAATTGAGTCAGAAAAAGCTCTAAAAATTATCTCATAAGGTTGTTGAAAAAAATATTTATTTAAAATCAATCTATTTTTTTTATTTAGAAAAAAAGAATTTTTTTTTATATTTTCAGCCACATAATATTCTGCAATAGTGTTAGCATGTTTTAAATTTTTGATTGTTTTGTGAAATTTTTTTTCATCTAAGCCATTATTTTTAAATTCACTGATAATTTTTCTAATTTTAATCCTTTGAAATTTATCCTCATTATTTGAGGGATCTATTACAAAAAAGTTAAATATACTTTTTGAGATAAATTTAAGATCCTTTTTTTTTTGGTCTAATAATGGTCTTAACAAATATTTGCCTTCATTTTTAATTTTCTTGTCTAAAGAAATAAGTCCTTTTAATCCACTACCTCTGGACATTCTTATAAAAAAATTTTCTAATAAATCATCTTGATGATGGCCTGTTAAAATATAATCAATCTTAAATTTATCACATTTAGCAAATAATAACTCATATCTTTTGGTCCTTGCTAAAGATTGTATATTTGATGATGGCTTTTTTCCTTTCCAAGTTAAAATTTCACATTTAATAGATTTTTTTTTTAAAATTTTCTGAACTAATTTTGCCTCATCAGTTGATCCTGATCTAAGCTTATGGTCAACTATGTAAAATTTAGAATGAACATTTTTTTTAATAGAATAAATTTTAGCCAAAAAAGCTAGAGCTAGACTATCTGGACCTCCTGACACTGCAACAATAAAGTTTTTATCGATATTTAAAGATTTTTCAAATTTTTTATAAATTTGGTTTATCTTTTTATTTTTTAATTTACTTTGAAAAAATTTAGGAATCTTGTTTGTTACACTCAAATTTTTGAGACTCATATTTAGCTTTTTGAATAACAGATTGGCTTGCTTTTGGATATTGTTTTTCTACACCATTAATCATTTTACAACCTTGATCTTTTTCCCCAATTTGTACCATTGAAACACCAAGTTTTAATAAATTAATTGGAGCTTTTTGGCCTTTAGGATACTTTTGATAACCTTCTAAATATGCTGATGCTGCATCTGTATAAAGTTGTCTAATTCTAAATGTTTCGGCATACCAATATTGAGCATTACCAGCTAAATCATGACTTGGATTTAGATTTACAAATTCTCTAAAAGCTCTTTCAGCTGTAGAATAATCTCCTATTTTTAAAAAACTTGTAGCAAATTCGTATTGCTTATCAGGAGTATCGTTTGGGAGAATTTTTTCATCTGCTTGGAAAGTTTCTGTTATAATTGTAGATGTTGTTTCGATAGATTGTGTCTTTTGAGAAACCTCAGTTGTATTTGTATCTTTATAAGATATAGATCCCAAATCTTGTGGTTGAGAACTTCCAGGTAAAACTTCTTTTTCTTTATTTTCTATTTTTTTAACAATGCTTTCACCATCATTATCTTTTGATGTTGCACCCTCTAATTCTTGAAATCTAATTTGATTATCGGCTTGAACTTTTGACAACCTATTAGATAATTTATCTAATTTAAAATTTATCTCTTCAAACTTATTAGTAAGTTGTTGAAATTGATTTTCAATTTCTGTGAGTTTTAGCAAGTGTCTTGTCAAAACATCTTCGGACTCATTATTATTAAATGATGTTAAGTTGCTATTATTTTGAGAACTGGATTCAAAAGAATTGGAGTATACAGCTTTTTCTAATGTCTTAATATCATTTTGTAATTTATTAATAACTTCATTGATATTGTGATTTTCAGAGTAAGAAAATGTAAATAGTGAAAAGTTAATCAAAATAACAATTTTAAAAAATAAAATCCTAAATAAAAACTTCATTCGATAGCTTATGATTAAAATAATGGCAAAAAAAAGACCCTTAATTTTTTAAAAAATTAAGGGTCTTTAAATTTGTAAAATTAATTTGCTTTAACTGTAACTGATCTTCTATTTTTTGACCATGCTAGTGGATTTGACCCTGAATCAACGGGTCTTTCTTTACCATAGCTTAGAACTGAAATTCTATCTGAAGAAATTCCATAAGTCATTAAATAGTCCTTAGCAGCGTTTGCTCTTCTTTCACCTAAAGCTAAGTTATATTCTCTAGTTCCTCTTTCATCTGCATGTCCCTCTAAGACGATTGTTACATCAGAATTTTTTCTTAACCATGCGGCTTGTTTTCTTAAAGTTTCCCTTGATGCAGTAGTTAAAACTGATTCATTAGTTGCAAAGAAAACTCTATCAGGTACCCCAGATGCAAGATATTCTACTGTGTCAGTCCCAGTGTAAACATCTCCTTGCATTTGACCTGTGGATTTTTTTGATGTCGCACAAGCAGAAAGTGCAAAACATGCCACAATAACTAATAAAGTGTTTTTTAAAATTTTGTTTAATTTCATTATTGCTCCTTGATCAATATTTCTATTCTAGCGTTACTTTTTCACAACTAAATAGATGTTTCAAGTTAAAAAATCAAGATAATATTGTTTAATTACTTAATAAAGATGACCATGATGGGTCTGATGCATCAGTGGGAGTGTCAACCAGCCTCTCATTATAGCCAGTTAAATCAATAGACCATAATTTTGCTGAAAAACCCTCTCCTTTGTCATCTGTTTTAGTTTCTCTATAAAAAATTAAAACCCTTCCATTAGGTGACCAAGACGGTGCCTCTTGGTAAAAATTTTCAGTCAACAATCTTTCTCCACTACCATCAGTTCTCATAACACCAATATAAAACTTTCCTTTATGTAATTTTGTAAATGCAATTAAATCACCTCTTGGAGACCAAACAGGAGTTCCGTATAAACCTTTACCAAATGAAATTCTTTTTACATTACTTCCATCACTTTTCATTATATAAATTTGTTGATAACCACTTCTATCAGAATTAAAACAAATAAATTTTCCATCAGGTGAATATGATGGAGAGGTATCAATAGATGGATGATTAGTAATTTTTTCCACAATTCTATTTTCTAGATCCATAGTATAAATATCTGAATTTCCATCTCTTGCAAAACTCATTATTATTTTCTTACCATCTGGAGAAAATCTTGGAGCAAAAGTCATACCGGGAAAATCTCCAACAACTTCTTGCATTCCTGTTTCGATATCTAAAAGATAAACTCTAGGTAAGTTTCTAAAATAAGATAGATAAGTTACCATTTGACTTGTAGGATTAAATCTTGGTGTTAATACAAGTTCATTTCCTAATGTTAAAAATTTATTATTGGAGCCGTCTTGATCCATTATTGCTAATTTTTTAATTCTTTTGGTTTTGGGACCCTCCTCAGCAACATAAATTATTCTTGTATCAAAGTAACCTTTTTCACCTGTCAATCTTTCATAAACCTTATCAGTAATTATATGTCCAACTCTCCTCCAATTATTTGGTACTGTAGTAAAAGCAAGAGCCATCATTTCTTTTCCTGCAAGAACATCCCATAATCTAAATTCCACTCTTAATTTTTCATCAACATAGTTTACTTTTCCGGTAATCAATGCTTGAGCTTTAATCAAATTCCAATCTTCAAATCGAGGTTTCAAATTTGCTATATCAGGAGCTTGTAGAAAAGCATCTTTATTTAAAGGATTAAAAAGTCCAGAAGTTTTCAAATTATTTTCTACAACAATTGAAATTTCAGACCCAATATCTTTTTTTTTTAAAATTTTTTCAAAATTTTTTTTTGATTTTTCATCTATTGACAATGGTGACACTGCTATTGGAAGTGGATTTAAATTACCTCTAGTGATATCCACCTCTATTAAAGCAAAAGCTTTAAATGGTAAAACTAATATAAAAATTAAAATTCTTAACATAATATTATATTATCCTTCTAACATCTCTCTTGCATCAAAATTTAATTGTAATTCTTTCCATCTTTCGTAGCCAGTTGTGGGAACTCTAAGAGGTTGACATAACTTTATAGCCCTTAATGCACTTTCTGCCAGAACTTTATAAAATCCTTGTCCAGGTTTATTCATTCTAGCATGATCTAATATTTCAGATTGAGAAACGGTTCCATCCGGATTTAATTGCAATTTTATTCTGACTAATAAATTCTCATTATAGGGTAATCCTAAAGGTATACTCCAACATCCAAAAATTTGAGCCTTCAAAGCATCTTCTTCACTTAAAGTTAAACCACTAACATCTGCTGTTTTTTGTTGATCTTGTGTCACTTTATTTGTTTTCTTTATATTTTCTGCTTTTTCAATTTTTGATTTATCTATTAAAGCAGCAATGTTGTTTGGATCAAATAGTTCATCTTTTTCAAATTCAGAAACCTGTTTTACCTCATTATCAATTTTTTCTGGATTTTGTTTATCTTCTTTAATTTTTTCAATTTTTTTTGTTTGATCATCCGGAAATGGTATAGAATCTGGCTTTATTTTTTTTACTTGTTTCGGAGGGGCTTGCTCAGAAACTAATTTTTTTTCTTTTTCTTTAATTTTTTCAATAGTTTTTTTTGCTTTTGGAGCAAATGGAATATTTGTCTTATCTGTAATTTGAATTAACTCAATTGAAACAATTGGGGGTAAGTCTATTGGTTTTTTTGCTAAAAAAGGTAAGCTTATTGCAGTTATCATAATTACAATCAAATGTAGAACAGAAGAAACTAATATACTTCTATTCACTTTTTACCTTTCCTTGTAAGGTTCTGATATAAGCGCAACTTTTGTAAATCCTGATCCAGATAACAATCCCATAATTTCTAAAACTCTTCCATAATTGATTGTTTTGTCACCTCTTACATAAATTCTAGTGTCAGTTCTATTTTTTGAAACAGCCAAAACTTTTGCAATTATTTTTTCATACTCAACTTTTGACTCTTGAATAAAAATTTCTCCCTTTGAATTAATTGTTAGTGTTAAAGGTTCTGTCTCCTCTGGCAAAGAGTCAGCAGAACTTTCTGGTAAATCAACTTGCACCCCAACAGTTAATAAGGGTGCTGTGACCATAAAAATTATTAAAAGAACAAGCATTACATCAACAAATGGCGTTACGTTAATTTCACTCATTGGTTCTTTTGAACGATTAAATTTAAAAGCCATTTTAAATTATTGTAAGGAATCTTTTAGAGAAGTTTTCTAATTTTTGAGAGTATTTAATTGAATCATTATTAAATTTGTTATACGCAATAACTGCTGGTATAGCTGCCAACAATCCTAATGCAGTTGCAAAAAGCGCTTCTGCGATACCAGGGGCTACAATTGCTAAACTAGTATTTCTTGAAATCGCAATTGACTGAAATGAATTCATTATTCCCCAAACTGTACCAAACAATCCTATAAATGGTGCAGTTGAACCAACAGTTGCCAAAAAAGTAAAACCTTTACTAATTTTAGACATTTGTCTTTCGATTCCAGTTTCTAACATAGTTGTCATTCTACTATTCAAATCAGTTTTTGATCTTCTTTTTAATAAATTTTGCATTGCGTCTTTGAATATAAGTGCCATTGGGTCATCAACATTAGCAGGTAAATTATTATAAAATGATTCTGCAGATTTGGAATTCCAAAATTTTTTTTCAAATTCTTCGGAAGATTCATTTATTTTTTTAAATAATCTAAATTTTTCAATTATCACCGCCCAAGAATAAATTGAACAAGCAATTAATAAAACAATCACTGATTTAACTATTATGTCAGCTCTGATAAATAGGTTCATCAAAGAAAAATCTGCGCTAGATGCAAGACCTACTGCTTGAGTTGAAATATCGGCTTCCATAATCGTTTTCTCACACTTAAATGTGTCATGATTTTGTCTTAAAATTTTAATATTTATTCGTCAAATTTGTAAGTTTCATAATAAAAACTTGCGATTAAGATGGCATCAGCTTTATTTGAGTCCTTTTTTTTTGATAAATGAGATGAAAAATATGGAAATATTTCTATAGCTCTTGTTCTGCTCGCGTCTTTTTCTGAATTTATGAGATTAAAATATTTTTTCCATTTTGAGGGTCTTACAAAATACATTGGTAATTGCATTGCAGAACATATTCCCTTTAAAATTCCAAAAGATTGTCCAAAATTGAACATACTAGTCACTCCCTGACCTGGCATTGCAGATACTTGTTCAATTATTACCCTAATATCGTTTTTTTTAAGATTATTTATCCTTTTTAAAATCTCATTATAAATTTGAGATCCATTTACTTGTCTTTTGCTCTTTTTTCCTTCTGCCATCGTTGGCATCTCAATAACATCAAGAATTTTTCCATCCTCCATAAAGCAGATTGATCCAGATAGTCCAGGGTCTATTCCAATAATTAGCATAATCTATTTATTAAAATCTGCATTTGAAAATACATTTTGAATATCATCATCATCCTCTAATATTTCAAAAAAATTAATTAAATCCTCATTTTTTTCTTTTGAAATTTTAACACTATTAAGTGGTATCCATCCAATTTCTGTTGAAATAAAATTATTAATATTTTTTTCTAACTCTTTTTTAACATTATAGATTTGACTTACTTGACAATGAATTTCGTGAAAATCATTATTGGATACACACTCATCTGCACCAGAGTCTATTGCAAGTTCGAATACACGCTCATCCGAAGCTTCCTTTTTGTCAATTTTAATAATCCCTAATCTTTTAAAATTATGTGATGCAGAACCTTGTGTTCCAAGACTTCCTCCGGCTTTTTGAAAAACAGTCCTGATATTAGAGGCTGTCCTGTTTTTATTATCTGTTAAAGCTTCAACAATTACTGCTACTTTTTCAGGTCCGAAACCCTCATATCTCAAACTTTCAAAATTTAATTCTGTGCTAATTGATGATTTATTAATAGCTCTGTCTATATTATCTTTTGGCATATTTGCTGATCTAGCTGCTTGAATTGCGGATCTCAATCTAGGATTCATTGAAGGATCCTTATCACCTAATTTAGCTGCAACTGTGATTTCTTTTGATAATTTCGAAAAAATTTTTGATCTTAGCTTATCTGCTTTTCCTTTTTTATGTTTTATACCTGCCCAATGTGAATGTCCTGCCATAAATAAACTAAGTATTATTCAACTGACCTCCAAAAATATAGCTTTCTATTTTATTAGCTAATCCTGTTTCTATATTACAATCTACAATTACGCCACTTAAAGAAGCCTCACCCTCTGCAGGGAAATGTTTAACTGAGTCTTTTTTCAAAAATCTTTTGAGCGAATTATTCATATCCATGCCTATTACAGAATTATAATCACCACACATACCAGCATCGGTTTGGTAAGCTGTACCTTTTTTTAAAATTCTAGCATCATTAGTTGGTATATGAGTATGAGTACCAACTACTAAAGTAGCTTTACCATCAAAAAAATGTCCAATAGCATTTTTTTCACTTGTTATTTCTCCATGAAAATCTACAACGAGAAAATCATAATTTTCTTTTAATTTATGATTATCTAAAAATTTTTTTGCTGTTTCAAAAGCATCATCAGATTTTTTCATAAAAACATTTCCCATTAAGTTAAGAACACCTATCTTAAAATTTTTTTCAGTTATAAATATTTCAAATCCCTTTCCTGGTGATGGTTCGAATAAATTTTTTGGTCTAAGTAAACGATTTTCATTATCAATATAATTCATTATTTCTTTTTGATCCCAAACATGATTACCGGTAGTAATTACATTAACACCATTTTTAAAAAAATTTTTACAAATTTCTTTTGTTAAACCAACTCCAGTTTTCGCAGCATTTTCTCCATTAACTATGACAAAATCAATTTTTTTTTTTTCAATTTGATCAAAAAGATTTAAAACAATTTTAGAACAACCTGCATCACCAACAACGTCTCCTAAAAATAATATTCTCATGTTATCCTTTTTTTTCTGTAATAATATAATCCAATTTCATATCATATTTATCTATTGGAATTTTTTTCACTTTTTGAAATGAATATGCTAATCCAATAGTTACAAAATTTTTTCTTTTATTGAATTTAGCCATGTACCTATCATAAAATCCTCCACCATAGCCAATTCTATTAAAATCCTTATCATAGGCTACTAGAGGAACTAATAAAATATTTGGGTATTTTATTACATTTGATGTAGGTTCTGGAATGCCATATTTATTTATGGCAAGCGGTTCTTTTATAGACCACTGAAAAAAATTCATTTGAAAATTTTTTTTAATTTTGGGTAATGATATTTGATAATTTTGGCTCTCAAATTTTTCTAAGATCTCCATAATATCTATTTCATGGTTATATGGATAGTAACCTCCTATAACCCGCCCCTTAATTTTTTCTTTTTTAATAACATTGAATACTTTTTGAAAATTAATATTTAAATTTTTAAATTTATTAAATTTTCTAACTTTTAATATTTTTTTTCTAATTTCAGATTTATTCACAGAATATATTTTAAGAGAGATTTTCTATATTTACTTTTTCAACAAAATTTGTAATTTCATCAGTAGTTTCATCAATTAATTTTTCATAATTTTTTTGGTTTAGTTCAATTTCATCTTTCAATTTGCGATGATTAGTATTTAATTCATTTATTTCATTCTCTTTTTTATCTCGATACTCATAAATTAATGATTTTAATTCTCTAAATTTATCAGAAAGTTTTTTTAATTCATCTTTTTTTAGATCAACTTTTTTTTTAGTTTCAAAATATTCATCCATTACTTTTACTGCCGTTATCAACAAAAGTTTATTTTCTCCTAAATTTCCTAAATCATTTTTAAGATTATTAAATTTTTGGTTAATTTGAATTAATAATTCCTCCAAATGTTCTTCTTGTCCATCTTCACAAGATAACAAAAACTCTTTTCCATTAAATTTAATCTTTACGTTTGCCATTTATCAATCTCATCTAATAAATTATCTGTTTCTTGATTTAATTCATCAATTTTCTCTGAAAATTCTATTTGTTTTTTTTTTTCAATTTTTTCTAGATCTTGAAATTCATCTAATTTTCTAGTTAAATTTTCATGCTCGTTTATTAGGTTTTTATATTTTTCCTCTAATTCTTGCTTTTCAATTTCTAATTGATTTTTTTGAGTAGTTAAATTTTCAATATCCTTTTTTATATCTGGATTTTTTAGATTAAGGTTTTTTAATTTTGTTAACGCTAAATTAAGTTTTTTTTCTTTTTCGATTACAGAATTCATATATATATATTTATATTATTAAATAGAATCTTCTTAGTCTAGACAGGATAATTTTTTGAGCAAACAATATAAAGAATTAGCTAATTGTATTAGATTTTTGTCTATAGATGCGGTCCAAAAAGCTAACTCAGGACATCCAGGTATGCCCATGGGAATGGCAGATGTTGCAACAGTTCTATTTAAAGATTTTTTAAATTTTAATCCAGAAAATCCAAGTTGGATAAATAGAGATAGGTTTGTGCTTTCTGCTGGTCACGGGTCTATGTTACTTTATTCACTTTTATATCTAACTGGATATAAAAGTATTTCTTTAAACGACATAAAAAATTTTAGACAACTTGACTCTATCTGTGCGGGACATCCAGAATATCATCCTAACAGTGGCATTGAAACTACGACTGGCCCATTAGGTCAAGGTATATCCAATGCAGTTGGTTTTGCAATTTCTGAGGAAATTTTAAAAAGAAAAGTTGGAAAAAAAATAATTAATCACAAGACTTATGTTCTTGCTGGTGATGGTTGTTTAATGGAAGGAATTAGTCATGAGGCATTAAGTTTAGCTGGACATTTAAAATTAAAGAATCTTATTTTACTTTTTGATAATAATTCTATTTCAATTGATGGTCCAACTAGCTTAGCTGTTTCAGATGATCATGAGAAAAGGTTTAAAAGTTATGGATGGGATTATCTAAAAATTAATGGTCATAACTTTAAAGAAATATCAAATGCTCTCAAAAAAGCTCAAAAATCAAAAAAGCCGATCGCGATTTCATGTAAAACAACAATCGGCTATGGATCTCCAAATAAAAGTGGCAAAGCCTCATCTCATGGAAGTCCATTAGGTGAAGATGAAATAAAATTAGTTCGAAAAAAATTAAATTGGAATTATGCCTCTTTCGAAATACCAAAAAAATTGGCTGATGCATGGAAGTTAATTGGAGAAAAAGCATTGAAAAAATCTGAGAGACATGAAAAAATTTATAGTAAAGAACTTGAAAAATTAGGTTGGTTAGGATGGTCTTCATCAAATAAATTTAAAAAAGATTTTCCTTCAAAATATAACACTGCTAGAGAAACTATTTTTAAAACTATAGAAAAAGCTAAAACAAACTATTTAAAAACTTTGGAACCTATAGCAACAAGAAAATGTTCTGAACAATTCTTAGAAATTGTTTCAAAGCTTCCAAATTTAATAGGTGGATCGGCTGACTTAGCTGGCTCTAATAATACAAAAACTAAAAATCATAAGATTATAAAATCAAATGATTTTTCAGGAAATTATATTCATTATGGAGTAAGAGAACATGCAATGTGTGGAATTATGAATGGTATTTCACTTCATAGTGGGTTAGTTCCTTATGGCGGAACTTTTTTAATATTTAGCGACTATTGTAAACCATCTATAAGACTCGCAGCTATGATGAAACAAAAAGTCATATATGTATTTACACATGACTCTATCGGACTCGGTGAAGATGGTCCAACTCACCAGCCTATTGAACAGTTGGCAAGTTTAAGATCTGTTCCGAATCTAAATGTTTTTAGACCGTCTGACCTTATTGAAACTTTCGAATGTTGGCAATTAGCTCTGGAAAGTAAAAATACACCAAGCGTAATTGCATTAACAAGACAAAAAATTAAACCGATAAGATTAAAAAGTTCAATAAAAAATCTCTCCTCAACTGGCGCTTATGAAATTTTAAGAACTGGTGACAGTATAAAAGTTACAATTATAGCAACTGGATCAGAAACTGGTTTAGCTAGTGAGGTTGGTCATAAATTAGCCACAGATGGTATCTATTCAAAAATAGTTTCAATGCCTTGTCACGAATTATTTGATCAACAAAGTGAAGGCTATAAAAATAAAATTTTAGCTGAGTCAAACCTTGTTGTATCTATAGAAGCTTCTGAAACAGGTTATTGGAAAAAATATACTGGCCGCAACGGATTAAACTTTGGGATAAATGATTTTGGAAAAAGTGCTCCATATAAAGATATATATAATTATTTTAATTTAGATTTGGAAAGTATAGTTAAGAAAATTAAAGAAAAACTATGAAGATAAGAGTTGGTATAAATGGAATGGGTAGAATCGGAAGAATGGTTGTTCGATCAATTATTGAAGGAAATTATAAAAACATAGAAATTAAACACATCAATAATAGAAGTAATTCTGAAATTTGTTCAAATCTTATAAAATATGATTCTGTTCATGGAAAATTTAATGGTGAAATAAGTTTTGATGAAAAACACTTAATTATTAACAAAAAAAAAATAACTTTTACTCAAGAAGCAGATTTAAAAAATATAAATTGGAAAAAATTTGAAGTTGATTATGTTTTTGAATGTACGGGTAAATTTAATTCAAAAGATAAATTATTGACTCACATAGAAAATGGAGCAAAAAAGGTTATTGTTTCAGCTCCATGCAAAAAAGCCGACAAAACTATAGTCTTTGGTGTAAACGAGTCACAATTACAAAAAGAAGATAAAATTATTTCTGCTGCATCTTGCACAACAAATTGTCTTGCTCCAGTAGCGCATGTTTTAAATGAAAATTTTGTTATTGAAAAAGGTTTTATGACAACAATACACGCTTTTACGACTGATCAAAGAATTTTAGACAACTCTCACAAAGACCCCAGAAGAGCTAGAGCGGCAAGTCAATCTATAGTGCCAACCTCTACTGGTGCATCGAAGGCAATTGGGGAAATCATTCCAGATTTAAAAGGGAAGCTGGAAGGAGTTGCAATGAGAGTTCCTACTCCAAATGTATCTTTAATTGAACTTGTAATATCAACAAAAAAAGAATTAACAATCAATTTAATAAATAAAGCTTTTGAAAATGCCTCCAAAGATAAACTTAGTGGAATTTTAGAGATAACTTATGACAAATTAGTTTCTATTGATTTCAATCATAATAAAGCATCATCAATTATAGATGGGTCACTCACAAACGTGGTAGGAAATAATATGGGAAAAATATCTTCTTGGTACGATAACGAGTGGGGTTTCTCAAATAGAATGTGTGATATAGCAGAGTATTTACACAAGAATTTTGATAAATAATTGATAAATGAGAAAAATTGAGGATTTAGATGATTTAAATAATAAAAAAGTTTTGTTAAGACTTGATTTAAATGTTCCATTAAAAGAAAGTAAAATTACCGACAGTACAAGGATAGACAAGATTCTACCTACTTTAAAATACTTAATCAAAAAAAACTCAAATATTATCATTATATCTCATATAGGAAGACCAAAAGGTCAGATAGATAAAAAACTTTCGATGTTGCCAGTGTGTAAATACTTATCAGATAAACTAAATAAAAAAGTAGAATTAATTGAAAAAAAAATTTTTGATATTGACCCGAATTCAGTTTTTAATGAAAAAGGTGATAAAATTGTATGTCTTGAAAATATAAGATTTTATGAACAAGAAGAAAAAAATGACGAGGAATTTGCTAAAAAACTATCCAGTTTTGCTGAAATTTTTGTAAATGATGCGTTTTCTTGTTCACATAGAGCACATGCATCTATAGATAAAATAACAAAATTTCTCCCGTCTTATTGTGGTATTCAAATGGATACTGAAGTAAATGCTTTAAAAAAAGTCACCTCAAATATTGAAAGACCAATCACATGTATCATTGGTGGTTCGAAAATTTTAACAAAAATTAATATAATCAAAAACTTAATACCAAAATTTGAAAATATTATCTTTGTTGGAGGAATGGCAAACAACTTAATTAAATATAAGGGTTTTAATATTGGAAATTCCATAGTGGAAAATGATTGTAACACGATAATTGATGAAATTTTTTCATTATCAAATCAAAATAATTGTCAAATTATTTTCCCATCAGATGTGGCAGTAGGTAAAAAATTTGAGGATATGGCTCAAATTAAAAATTTATCTGAAATACAAAATGAAGATATGATTTTAGATATAGGTCCAAAAACAATAAATACAATTTGCTCAATTCTTGAAAGAAGTAATACAGTTTTGTGGAATGGACCAGCAGGTTACTTTGAAAATCCTAACTTTGCGATAGGTAGTAAAAAAATAGCAAAAAAAATTATTAGCTTAAAAAATAAAATTTTTTCAGTAGCCGGAGGTGGAGATACAATTGCTGTAATAAATGAAGTAAATGCATTTGAAAAATTAAACTTTGTTTCAACTGCTGGTGGTGCCTTTTTAGAATACCTTGAAGGTAAAGAAATTCCTGGTATAAGAGCCCTCAAATTATGACTGAATTAAACAAGATAGCTTTAAAAATTTTAGAAAACGGCAAAGGTATTTTAGCTGCAGATGAAAGCACTGGAACAATGACAAAAAGATTACAAAGTGTAAATGTTGATTCAACCCCTGAAAATAGAATTTTATTTAGAGAAACTTTATTTTCTTCAAAAGAAATGAGCGAGAGTATAGGTGGTGTCATTTTGTATGACGAAACAATTAAACAAAAAACCAGTGATGGAAAAAATATTCCTCAATTACTCACTGAAATGGGTTCAATTACAGGTATTAAAGTTGATACAGGCGCAAAATCAATGGCTGGGAGTCCTAATGAAAAAATTACAGAAGGTCTTGACGGTTTAAGAGATAGATTAAAAGAATATTCAAAACTTGGAGCTAAATTTACCAAATGGAGAGGTGTTTACAATATTTCAAATAATTATCCTAGTAAACTTTCAATCCACTCAAATGCTCATGCATTAGCAAGATATGCAGCATTGGTTCAAGAATGTAATATGGTTCCGATAGTAGAACCTGAAGTTCTAATGGATGGAAATCATTCAGCTGATGAATGTTTTAACAAAACATCTGCTGTAATAAAAAAATGTTTCGAAGAATTAAATTTACATAAAGTTGATTTTTCTGGTCTAATTTTAAAACCTAACATGATTTTAGCAGGATCAAATTCTAAAAATCAAATCTCAAATGAAGAAACAGCAAAACTTACAATAAAATGTTTGAAAGACTCTGTGCCAAATGAAGTTCCAGGAATTGCTTTTCTTTCAGGTGGTCAGACTGAAATTCAAGCTACAGAAAACTTAAATCTAATAAATAAGTTCAATGATACTAACTTTATTATGTCTTATTCCTATGGTAGGGCTCTCCAACAAAGTGCGCTTAAACATTGGGCTAAAAATATTAATGATATTAATGGAACACAAACTGTGTTTAATCACAGAGCCAAAATGTGTTCACTAGCTGCTAAAGGGAATTGGTCGAAAGAGCTTGAAAATCAGTAATTCTAAAAGAAAATTTGTTTATTTAATTTCACCTAATAAAATTAGAGCAAAATTTTTTTTTGACCTAGAAAAAGTATTATCAAGGAAAAAAACTAAATTCTTTCAATTAAGACTTAAAAATACTTCGTTAAAAAAAAAAATATATATAGGAAAAAAAATTAAAAAAATTTGTAAAAAAAATAAAGTAAAATTTTTAATTAATGATGATCCTTGGTTGGCAAAAAAATTAAATGCTGATGGATGTCATCTTGGACAACAAGATATCGATATTTCAATTGCAAGAAAAATTCTAGGTAAAAAGATTATAGGAATAACATGCCATAATTCTTTAACTCTTGCAAAAAAAGCAATCAAAGAAAATGCTGATTATCTTGCTTTTGGAGCTTTTTTCACAACTAAAACAAAAAAAGTTAAATATAAAGCTTCGATAAATATATTAAAAAAAATAAAACGTGTTACAAAAAAACCAATAGTAGCAATAGGTGGAATTAATAATAAAAACTATAAAAATCTTTTGTTGAAGAAGGCCGACTTTTTGGCTATTTCAAGCTACATATTTAATAATAAAAGATATAAACCAGAGGATGCTATTGTAAAATTAAAATGAAAATAAATGCAAGTGAGATTAGAGTTGGAATGTTGTTAGAATACAGAAATGACTTGTGGCAAGTTTTAAAGACCCAACATGTCAAACCTGGTAAGGGAGGCGCGTTTGCGCAAGTAGAAATGAAAAGTGTAAATAAAAATACCAAATTAAATGAAAGATTCAGATCAAGTGAAACTGTTGAAAAAGCTTCCTTAGATGAAATAAAATTCAATTATCTTTACGAAGATGAAACAAACCAAGTTTTTATGGACCCTAAGTCTTTTGAACAAATAGAAATTAAAAAAGATATAGTTGGTGATAAAGGAAAATTATTAACTGAAAATTTAGAGGTAACAGTTAGCTTTTATAATGAAGTTCCGATATCTGTTGATTTACCAAATCAAGTCATTTGTAAAATTGAAACTACTGATGCTTCTATAAAAGGACAAACGGTTTCTTCATCATATAAACCAGCTAAACTAGATAATGGATTGAACATACAAGTCCCTCCATTTATTGAAAGTGGAGACAATATATTAGTTGATACCAGAGATTTAAAATACATCAAAAAGCTTTAATTTATGAAATCTATATCTTCAAATCTAAATATAATGATTAAGGCAAGTGAAAAAGCGTCTAAAATATTAATTAGAGATTTTGGAGAAATAGAAAAACTTCAAGTTTCAAAAAAAGGACCATCTGATTTTGTTACAAATTCAGATTTAAAAGTTGAAAAAATAATCATTGAAGAATTGAGAAAAGCAAGACCAAATTTTTCTTTTATAAGTGAAGAAAATGGAATTAAAAAGAATAAAGATACAAAAAATACTTGGATTATTGACCCAATAGATGGAACTATAAATTTTTTACATGGCATACCACATTTTGCAATTTCAATTGCTCTAAAAAATAATAATGAAATAGTTTCAGGACTTATTTATGATCCAATTAAAGATGAAATGTTTTTTGCCGAAAAAAATAATGGTGCTTTTTTTAATAACCATAGAATAAGAGTATCTAACAAAAATAAAATTAATGACTGTTTATTTGCAGTTGGTGGAAATTTAAAAGAGAAAGTAAATTTTCATAATAGAAAATTTGGATGTGCAGCATTAGATATGGCATATGTAGCATCAGGAAGATTAGATGGTTACTTTCAAGAGAATTTAAATATTTGGGATATTGCTGCAGGATTTTTGCTGATAAAAGAAGCAGGTGGTATAGTGAATGATATCGACCTTAACAAAATAGAAAATGTGAAAATTGTTGCAACTAATCCAAATATCAATGCAAAATTTATAGAAAAAATAGATAACTTTTAATTGTTTTAAAAAATTCTTTTGCTATAAGTCTCGAAATGAAAAAAAAAATACATCCTAACTATCATGCTATAAAAGTTGAAATGACTGATGGTACGCAATTTGAAACAAAATCAACTTGGGGCAAAGAGGGAGATTTACTAAAGCTAGAAATTGACCCAAAATCCCACTCAGCATGGACTGGTGGAAAACAAAAATTAATGGATAAAGGAAGAATAAGTAAATTTAATAAAAAATTTCAAAATTTTAAATCAGAAAAAAATAAATAATGTCTAAAGCTCCTTTAATGCCAATGGCAACTGCTGTCTGGCTTGTAGAAAATACTACTTTAACATTCAAGCAAATTGCAGATTTTTGTAATTTACATGAAGTTGAAGTACAAGGTATAGCTGATGGTGAAGTTGCAAAAGGTATAAAAGCTTATAATCCAATTATCTCTGGTCAACTATCTAGACAAGAAATTAAATTATCCTCAGAAAATCAAAATAGACCTTTAGAAATGCAAAGTATAGATATTGAAATTTCAAACTCTGAAAAAAAAATTAAAAGATATGTTCCTTTATCCAAAAGACAAGATAAACCGGACTCGGCTCTGTGGTTAATAAAGAATCATGAGATTTTAAAAGACTCACAAATTGCAAAATTAGTAGGTATTACAAAAAATTCAGTAACAGCAATTAGAAATAAAAATTATTGGAATTATAATAATTTAAATCCTAAAGATCCTGTGGCTTTAAATTTATTTACTCAAAAAGATTTGATTGAGGCAATTGAAAAGGCAGAAAGAAGAATAAAAAGAGAAAAAAAAGAAAAAGAGAAACTTAATAAAAATTGATTAAATGTGTGAAAATTATAGACATAAAATTATAAAAGTGATATCTACTCATTTTTTTGGAGGTTTTTATTAAAATAGAAGTCAAAGATAATAACGTTGAACAAGCTCTTAGAGTTTTAAAAAGGAAACTCCAAAGAGATGGTTTTTTTAAAGTAATTAAGCTTAAAAATACCTATGAAAAACCATCTGAAAAAAAAAAGAGAATTTTGCAAGAAAATATTAAAAGAGTGAAAAAACTTAACAAACTTAGAAATAGAATCTAAGTAAACCGCGGGGTGGAGCAGTCTGGTAGCTCGTCAGGCTCATAACCTGAAGGTCGGCGGTTCAAATCCGTCCCCCGCAACCAATTAAAAAACTAATTATAAATTTTTGGTAATATCCTCTGTCATTTTTTTTGCATCTGCAAACAACATCAAAGTATTTTCTTTATAAAAAAGATCATTATCAATACCAGCATAACCGGGTGACAAACTTCTTTTAACAAATAATACAGATTTACACTTTTCAACATCTAATACAGGCATGCCATAAATTGGACTTTGTGGATCAGTCTTTGCTACAGGATTCGTTACATCATTAGCTCCTATTACGAATGCAACATCAGCATTAGCGAAATCATTATTTATTTCTTCTAATTCAAAAACTTCATCGTAGGGAACATTTGCTTCAGCTAATAAAACATTCATGTGACCAGGCATTCGACCTGCTACAGGATGAATTGCATATGATACTTTAATATCGTTTTTTTTTAGAGTATCAACCATCTCTCTTAAAGCATGTTGAGCTTGAGCCACCGCCATACCATAACCAGGAACTATTATCACAGAAGAAGCATTTTTCATTAAAAAAGCTGCATCATCTGCATTACCACTTTTTACTGGTCTTTGTTCCTTAGATGAGCCAGTTGATGTATCTTCTGTTGCTCCAAAACCACCTAAAATTACATTAAAAAAAGAACGATTCATACCTTTACACATTATATAAGATAATATTGCACCAGATGATCCAACAAGTGCTCCAGTTATTATCAAAGCTGTATTTTCTAAAGTAAATCCAATCCCAGCAGCAGCCCATCCAGAGTAAGAATTTAACATTGAAATTACTACTGGCATATCAGCTCCTCCAATCGGAATAATTAGTAGAAAACCAATCAAAAATGAAACTGTTAATAAAATCCAAAATAAATTCGAGGATTGAGTTGAACAAAGTAAATAAGTTAGAACAATAATTGAAATTAAAATAATTGCATTTATAAAATGTTGGCCTTTAAATGTAATTGGAGAGCCAGACATGATTCCTTGGAGTTTTAAAAAAGCTATCACAGAGCCTGAAAATGTAATTGCCCCGACCGCTGCACCTATAGACATTTCAACTAAACTTCCTAGTTTAATGTTTCCAGGTTGTCCAAGATTAAATGCCTCAGGATTTAAAAAAGCAGAAATAGCAACAAAAACTGCAGCAAGCCCAACCAAACTATGAAAACCAGCAACTAACTCTGGCATAGCAGTCATTGGAATTTTGTATGCTATAAAAGCTCCAATTGAACCTCCAACCAAAATAAATATTAAAACAAAAATAAATCCGCTTGAAAAATTACCTATAGATAAAAATGTAACTGTTACAGCAATAATCATTCCCAATATACCAAATAAATTACCTTGTCTAGATGTTTCAGGGGATGATAAACCTCTTAAGGCTAAAATAAATAACACGCCTGAAACCAAATAAAAAACTGCTGATAAGTTTGCTGAAATCATTATTTATTTATTTTTTTTTTTTTGTACATTGCCAACATTCTTTGAGTCACAAGAAATCCTCCAAAAATATTTATTGCCGCTAAAGCTATCGCTAAAAAACCAAATATACTTGAAATATTAAAAACACTTTCCGAATTTCCAGATAATCCAGCAATTATCGCACCTACGATTATTACAGATGAAATAGCATTGGTAACTGACATAAGTGGAGTATGTAATGATGGAGTAACACTCCAAACGACATAATAACCAACAAATATCGAAAGAATAAATATGCTTAGTCTAAATATTAAAGGATCTATTTCCATTTTTTCATTTAATCAGTGTTTTATTTATTATTTCGTCCTCATAATTTATATTAAATTTTTTATTTTTTTTATCGAATAAATTTTCAATAAAATTAAACATATTTTTTGCATACAAGCTAGATGCTGAAACAGGTAATTTATTCAAAATATTATTTTCACCCATTATTTTAACACCATTTTTTTCTACAATTTTATCTACTTCAGTAAAGGCTGTATTTCCACCCTGCACAGCAGCTAAATCATATATTACTGAACCTGGTTGCATGTTATTAATCATATTGTCTTTAATTATCAATGGGGCTTTTTTTCCAGGAATTAAAGCAGTACATATTACAATATCAATTTTTTTTAGAGTTTCAGAAATAAGTTCCTCTTGTTTTTTTTTAAAATCATCTGAGGCCTCTTTAGCATAACCACCCTCAGTCTCAAGAGACTCTGAGCCCTCAACTAAAAGGAATTTACCTCCTAAACTTTCAACTTGTTCTTTAGATGCAATCCTAACATCAGTTGCAAAAACTATTGCACCCATTCTTTTAGCTGTCGCGATAGCTTGAAGTCCTGCTACACCTGCACCAACAACTAAAACTTTTGCTGCTGGAATAGTTCCTGCTGCAGTCATCATCATTGGTATGGCTTTTTCAAAATTTGAAAATGACTCAATAACAGCTTTATAACCTGCAAGATTTGCTTGGGAGGATAAAATATCCATCGATTGAGCTCTAGTTATTCTTGGAAGAAGTTCTAAAGAAAAAATATTGATTTTATTTTTTGATAATTTTTCAAGTCTATCTTTATTATCATATGGATTCAAAGCTCCTATTAATATTTGATTTTCTTTTAGAATTGAACTTTTTTCATCTTGTAACATTCCCAGCTGGACAACAATATCTGAACTTCTTAGTATTTCATTTTCATCTTGTAAAACTTTTGCTCCAAGCTTTAAATATTCATCATCTTTTATCCCAAGATGAGAACCATAATTTTCACTTAAACATACTTCAAATCCAAGAGAGGAATATTTCTTTATTATATCTGGAGTAATAGCTATCCTTTTTTCAATAATTTTATTTTCTAAAATTGAACCGATTCTCATATACAAAAGATTACAATAAGAAAATTGCCATTAAAACCAAAACCACCACAATAGCGACAGTTCCCCACAACACAAATTTTGTAAAATTTTTCCAAGTATTTTTATGGTCTTCATTATCCATAAAAATTACTTCTGTCTTGCTTTAAATTTTGGGTTAATTTTATTAATGACGTATACTCTTCCACGTCTTCTAACCATCTTAGAATTCAGATCTCTTTTTTTTAAAGATTTTAACGAACTTTTAATTTTCATAATTTTTTACCCTTAATAAACGAAGATATATAATCTTTCAAATTTATTTTTCCAAATCTTCGAAATACCTTATTATTCAAAGAAATTTTTGTTAATGCAGAAGCATATCTTTCTCCAGGTCTTTTATTTAAATAAACAATTTTTGTTTTAAACATTTTTGCAACTTCAACTATAGAGTATGATCTTTTGTGAGATATTGAATAATGTGCAGATTTATTTTTTTTCCATGCCTCATAACAAACATTTACTGTATCAAGTATGTGTGTAAATCTCCTTGTTTGACTTCCTGGTTTTACTACTGTTAATGGTTTTTTATTTTCAAACTTATTTTCAAATATCCCTATTACTGTTGCCATTGGTCCTTTTTTAATTTGACCAGGACCATAAACATTATAAAAATAAATAACTTCAAATTTAAATTTAAACCATTTTTTTAAGTTTTCTAAAAACTCTAAATTTTTTGCTTTTGTAAATGCATATGGAGATAAATTTTTGTCTTTACCTTTGTTTCCCAAGGTTGCAGATGTTGCTGAATAAACTAATTTAATATTATTTTCTAAACAAAATTTAAATACTGCATTTGTACCAATAGAATTAGATTTAAAACATTCGTCAAAATTTTTAAAACTTTGATAAATTCTTGCAAATTCACCAAAGTGAAAAAGTGAGTGAATTCTTCTTTTATATTTTTTTAACTTAAAAATTTCAGATGTGTCTGACTTAATATACTTTACTCTTTTATTTTTAATGTGATTTTTTTTTGTTCCTGATGAGTAATTATCAATACTAATTATATATTTGTTAGTTCTAACTATAAGCAATCTGATTAAATTCGAGCCAACGAAACCAGCACCACCTGTTACAATAATTAGATTTTTCATTTTAGAATATGCCTGGCAACGTCCTACTCTTCCATGTCTTAAGACAAAGTACCATTGGCGCAGAAAGGCTTGACTTCCGAGTTCGGAATGGGATCGGGTATAACTCTTTCGCAATAATCACCAGGCAGCAAATTTATATTGATTTTAAAAAAAAACGCAAATTATAATTTACTAAATTTTAAAAGAAATATAGCTAATAAAATTTTTATATGGACACATAATGTGATTATTTGTTAACAGATTATCTAATATTATAAAATTAATTCAAAAATGAATAAATCCAAAACAGCTTTTGTTAGTTTTTTTTCAATATTTCCTGACACGAATGGATCTGCATCCATGACCAATAATCGATTTAATAACTGGCCAAAAGAAAAAAAATTATTCCAATTATCTCACCTTAAAAGAAAAAATACCAAGAATATTTGCTCTATATATATTGGAAAAGAAACTCCTTTGAAAAAGATTATCAATCTTCCAAAAATTATTTTTAAAATTTATGATTATTTAAAGAATGTAAAAAAAAGAGTAATTATATTTGAGGGATCTAGTTGGATTTTTTATACATTTGTAACCTTATTCTCTTTAAGAATATTACTACCCAAATCAAAAATTATTTATATTTCGCATAATGTTGAA
>CACJNO010000009.1 GCA_902594825.1 uncultured Pelagibacteraceae bacterium
ATAAACAAACAAGCCAGAAATAAATTAACTAGGGGCAGAAAAGTAAAAATTTCTGGATTTAAAAAAGCAATTGTAACTTTGAAAAAAGGTCAAAGTATTGATTTAACAACAGGAATTTAAAAATGGCACTGAAAACTTTTAAACCTTATACTAAATCAACTAGGGGTACAATTTTAGTTGATCGAACTGGCCTTTGGAAAGGTAAGCCTTTTAAATCTTTAGTGTCCCCAAAAAATTCTATGAAAGGTAGAAACAATAATGGTCATATTACTTCAACAAATCGAGCTGGTGGTCATAAAAAGATGTACAGACATGTTGATTTTTATAGAAAAAAATTTGATATGACAGCAGTCGTAGAGAGAATTGAGTATGACCCTAATAGATCCTGTTATATAATGTTAGTCAAATTTGAAGATAATTCACATGCTTACTATTTAGCTCCTCAAAAAATTAAAGTTGGTGATAAAATTGAAAATGGATCAAAAAAAGAGATTAAAATTGGTAATTGTATGCCATTACAAGATATCCCAGTTGGAATAGATATTCATAATGTTGAAATACAACCTGGTGCTGGTGGTAAAATAGCTAGGTCAGCTGGAACCTCAGTCACTATTAGTGGTTTAGATGGAAATTATAGTTTGATTAAATTAAATTCTGGTGAAGTTAGAAAGATTGATTCTCGATCTTTAGCTACAATAGGTGTTTTGAGCAATCCAGATCAAAAAAATATTAAGATAGGAAAAGCTGGAAGATCCAGATGGCTTGGGAGAAGACCTCATACTAGAGGAGTTGTAAAAAATCCAGTTGATCACCCTCATGGTGGTGGTGAAGGTAAAAGTGCAGGAGGAAGACATCCAGTTTCACCTACAGGTCAATCTGCCAAAGGTCTTAAAACTAGAGATAACAAAAGAACAGATAAATTTATAATCAAAAGAAGAAACAAAAGGAAGGATACTAAATAATGTCAAGAGCGGTTTGGAAAGGACCTTTTGTTGAAGAAAGTTTAATGAAAAAGGTGGATAAATATAAAATTGATCCAAAAAAAATTCCTATAAAAACTTGGTCAAGGAAATCTACTATAATACCAGATTTTGTTGGTGTAAGTTTTTTAATCTATAACGGTAAAAAATTTATTCCTATAACAATTTCAGAAGATATGGTTGGACATAAGTTAGGTGAGTTTGCACCTACAAGAACTTTTTTTGGTCACACACCTGCTGACAAAAAAGCTGCTAAACCTGCTGAAGGAGAAGAAAAAAAATAATTATGGCTAAGAAAAAAAAAATAAATAAAGATGATAAAAAGTTAATTAGATCGATAAACAGTAATGTACGTTCTAGTGTCAGAAAATTAAATCCAATTTTAAAGGGCATAGTTGGTAAAAAAGTAGACATGGCTATTAGAGATTTACAGTTTTCGGAAAAAAGAATTACAAGAGATATCAGAAAAACTTTAAATTCTGCGATTGCTAATGCAGAAAATAATTTTCAATATGATATTGATAAATTAATAGTTAAAGAAGCTTACTGTGGAAAAAAGATAATTATGAAAAGATTTAGACCTAGAGCTAAAGGCAGAGCGGCACCAATATTAAAACCTTATTCAAGTGTTACAATAATATTATCAGAAAAAAAGAAAATGGAGGCTCATGGGTCAAAAAGTTAATCCTGTAGGTTTTAGACTAGGAATAAATAGAGGATGGGACTCTGTTTGGTTTGCTCGAAAAAAAGATTTTGGAAATTACCTAATCGAGGATTTTAAGATAAGGGAATATATTAAAAAAAATGTGATTAACTCAGGTGTTTCTAAGGTAATGATCGAAAGAACTTCAAATAAATGTTATGTAACAATTTATACATCTAGACCTGGTTTTGTAATTGGAAAAAAAGGAAGTGATATAGATAAGATTAAAAACAACCTATCAAAACTTACTACTAATGAAGTCGCTTTAAATATTAAAGAAGTTAAAAAACCTGAGACAAATGCTTACTTAGTTGCAGAAAATATTGCCCAACAATTAGTTAAAAGAATTTCATATAGACGTGCAATGAAAAGAGCAATGCAATCTTGTCTTAGACTAGGTGCCAAAGGCATAAAAGTTTCTATTAGTGGTAGATTGGGTGGAAATGAAATTGCAAGAACAGAGTGGTTAAGAGATGGTAGCATACCCTCGCACACATTGAGAGCAGATATTGATTATGCTGAAGCTGAGGCTTTAACTACTTATGGAATCATTGGAATTAAAGTCTGGATTTATAAAGGAGAAGTTTTTGCAAAAGAATTTAGTCAGGAAACAAACAAAATAATGACAAAAGAGGTTAAAAAATAAAATGCTTCAACCAGTTAGAACAAAGTGGAGAAAAGCTCACAAAGGCAGAATAAGTGGAACAGCTTCTAGAGCCAACTTTATTAATTATGGTTCTTATGCATTAAAAGCATTATCTCCAGATAGAGTTACAGGTAAACAGATTGAAGCTGCAAGGGTAGCTCTTACTAGACACATGAAAAGACAAGGAAGAGTTTGGACTAGGATTTTTCCAAATATACCAGTTTCTAAAAAACCTATTGAGGTTCGAATGGGTAAAGGTAAAGGCTCTCCTGAATATTATGCATGCAGAGTTAAACCGGGGAGAATTTTATTTGAAGTTGATGGAGTTTCCGAACAAATTGCAAAAGAAGCTTTATATAAAGCCTCAGCTAAATTACCAATAAAAACAAAAACTATTAAAAGATTTGCATAAAATGAAAAAACAAGAAATTAAAAAATTATCAAAAGATGAAATTTTAAAAAATATAGATAAATATAAAAAAGATTTATTTAATTTTAGATTTCAAAAAATTAATTCGCAGATCACAAATCCTGCTAAAATTAATCATACTAAAAAAATAATAGCAAGATTAAAGACAAAATTAAAAGGAAAATTAAATGCCTAAGAAAATATTAAGAGGTGTTGTTGTAAGTGATAAACCAAATAAGACTATTACTGTTATGGTTGAAAGAAAATATTCACACCCTCTTTTAAAAAAAGTAATCAAAGTGAGAAAAAAATATAATGCACATGATGAAAATAATAAATTTAAAACTGGGGATAAAGTTTCAATAATTGAAAGTAAACCTTTTTCTAAAAATAAAAAATTTCAAGTAATGGAGAATCAAAAATAATGATACAAGTTCAAACAGAATTACAGGTAGCAGATAACACAGGTGCAAAAAAAATTGAATGTATTAAAGTATTAGGTGGTTCTAAAAGAAGATATGCAAGTATAGGCGACACTATAGTAATATCGGTAAAAGAGGCAATTCCCAAAGGTAAAGTTAAAAAAGGTTCTGTGCATAAAGCTGTAGTCGTTAGAGTTAAAAAAGGAATACATAGAGATGATGGTTCTAAAGTAAAATTTGATAATAATGCAGCAGTTTTAGTTGATGAAAAAGGAGAACCTGTTGGAACAAGAATTTTTGGTCCAGTAACTAGAGAATTAAGAAATAGGGGTCAGATGAAAATTATTTCATTAGCACCAGAGGTTTTATAATGATCAAAAAGGGATTAAAAGTAAGAGTTTTAGCTGGTAAAGATAAAAAAAAAGAAGGTGAAGTTATTGAAATAGACAGATCCACTAACAGAGCAAAAATAAAAGATATTAATATGGTAAAAAAACACATTAAAACAACAAAAGAAAAAAAAGGTGGAATTGTTTCTAAAGAAAGTTTCATTCATATTTCAAATTTAAAATTAATTGATGAAAAAATTAAAACTAAAAAAATGGAGAATAAAAAATAATGACTCCGAGATTAAAAGATTTATACCTTAAAGAAATACAACCAGCTTTAAAGACACAATTTAATTTTAAAAATTTAAATATGGGACCAAAAATAGAAAAAGTTGTTCTAAATATGGGTCTTGGTTTAGATGGTAATGACACAAAAATTTTAAAATCATGTGAAGAAGATTTAGCTAAAATAACTGGTCAAAAACCTGTTGTTACTAAGTTTAAAAAATCTATTTCTAACTTTAAAACTCGAAAAGGTACAAACGCTGGACTTAAAGTTACATTGAGAAAAAATAAAATGTATGAGTTTTTAGACAGATTAGTGAATATAGCATTACCAAGAATAAAAGATTTTAGAGGATTATCTTCAAAAGGATTTGATAAATTTGGAAATTATACTTTTGGTATCAAGGAACATATAATTTTTCCAGAGGTAAGTTTTGAAAGAGCAGACAAGGTAAGAGGACTAGATATTATTATTACAATATCTTCAAAAAATAAAGATCATAGTCTAGCTCTTTTAGAAAAATTAAATTTTCCATTTATTAAAAAAGGAGAAAATCAGTAATGGCTAAACTAAGCTCAATAAATAAAAATAATAGAAGAATAAAACTTGCGAATAGGTTTTATAAGAAGAGAAAAAAATTAAAAGATATTATTATGAATAAAAAACTTTCATTAGAAGAAAGATTTAAAGCGCAGCAAAAATTATCAAAATTACCGAGAAATTCTGCAAAAAACAGAGTAATGAATAGATGTCAAATTACTGGGAGACCACATGGAGTTTATAGAAAATTAAAAATTTCAAGAATAGCATTAAGACAACTTGGTTTACAGGGTAAGATTCCAGGTTTAGTTAAATCAAGTTGGTAGAAAGGAATATATGAGTTTAAGTGATCCAATAGGCGATATGATAGCGAGAGTAAAAAATGCTCAAGCAAGAAATCACAAAAAAGTAGAGTTACCTTCATCAAATTTTAAAATGAAAATTGCTGGAATATTAAAGAATGAGGGATTTATTAATGATTTTAAAGTTAATACAGATAATAATAAATCTATTTTATCTTTGGATTTGAAATACCATTACGGAAACCCCGTAATAAGTGCCTTTGAAAGAGTATCAAAACCTGGAAGAAGAATTTTTTCAAGTGCAGATGGATTGCCAAAGATTAACAACGGTTTAGGAATAGCTATAATATCCACCCCTAAAGGTGTTATGACTGATATCGATGCCAGAAAACAAAGGGTTGGTGGGGAAATAATTTGTAAGGTCTTTTAATGTCTAAAATTGGTAAAATAAATATTTCTATTCCAGAAAAAGTGAAAGTTGCACTAGCGGGAGATATCTTAAATATTGAGGGTCCTCTAGGTAAAAAGTCTTTAAATATCGATTTAGATATTTTTAACTTAGATATAAAAGATGGAAAAGAAATTTTGATTAAACCAAAAAAAATTGACTCTAATACAAAAAGACTTTGGGGTATGAATAGAAGTTTAATAAACAATGCTGTAATTGGATCAAGCACAGGTTATGAAAAAATTTTAGAATTAGTAGGAGTTGGATATAGAGCCTCACTAAAAGGAGAACAGTTAAATCTTCAATTAGGTTATAGTCATGATATAAATTTTAATATTCCTAAAGGTATTAAAATTACTGTTGAAAAACAAACGACATTAAAAATCAGTGGAGTTGATAAACAACAAGTAGGTGCCGTAGTGTCAAAGATTAAAACTTTGAGAAAAATAGAGCCTTATAAGGGTAAGGGAATAAGAGAAAAAGGACAATATGTATTAAAGAAAGAAGGAAAGAAAAAGTAATGAAATTAAATACAAAAGAAAGAAAAAAATTTAGAGTTAGCAATAAACTTAAAAAATCATCACCAAAAGATAGATTTAGATTAAGTATTTCGAGGTCTTCGAAAAATATTTTTGCACAAATAATTGATGATAGTAAAAGTATTACTCTTTTGTCAGCATCGTCAATTGAAAAAAATGTTAAACAAAATAACAAAATTAATAAAACTGAATTGTCCAAGATTGTTGCTGAAAATCTTGCTAAGAAGGCACAGGAAAAAAATATTAAAAAAATATATTTTGATAGAGGTGTATACAAATATCATGGTAGAATTAAAGCTTTTGCAGAAACATTGCGTAAAAATGGAATGGAATTTTAATTATGGATAAAAATATTGAAAAAAAGAAAGATGATATAATCGAAAAATTAGTTCATATTAACAGAATTACTAAAGTTGTTAAAGGTGGACGAAGATTTGGTTTTTCCGCTTTAGTTGTAGTTGGTAATCAAGCAGGTAAAATTGGTATTGCTCATGCAAAAGCTAAACAAGTACCTGATGCGATTAAAAAAGCTAATGAAATAGCTAGGCGAAAATTAACACATATACCTTTAAGAGAAGGTAGAACAATACACCATGATGTCAAAGCAAAAGATGGTTCAGGAAAAATAGTTTTAAGAGCAGCATCAAAAGGTACAGGTATAATTGCTGGTGGTCCTGTTAGAGCTGTTTGTGAAGTTTTAGGCGTAAGAGATATTGTTGCTAAATCTATGGGCACTTCTAATGCTCATAATGTAATAAGAGCTACCATGAAAGCTTTATTAAAACAAAATTCACCTAAACAAATATCAAATATTAGAAATAAAAAGATTTCTGAAATAATAGAAAAAAGAGGATAATGATTAGATTAAACAATAGATCAAAAATTAATAAAACTAAGATTAGAGTAGGTAGGGGTATAGGATCTGGGAAAGGAAAAACTTCAGGTAGAGGTGTAAAAGGCCAAAAATCAAGATCTGGAGTTTCAATCAAAAGTTTTGAGGGTGGTCAAATGCCTTTATATAGAAGATTACCTAAAAGAGGATTTAATCCAATTCTAAAAAAAAATATTGCAATTTTAAACTTAGATAAAATTCAATCTTATATTGATAAAAAACATATTGATAAAAAAGAAATTATTAATTCTAGTTTACTTAAAAAGCTAAAATTAATTAATATTAGATCAATAAAATTAAAAATTTTAGGATCAGGAGAAATTAAGGATAAAGTAAATATAGAGGCTGATTTAGCTTCTAAATCTGCAATAGATAAGCTTGAAAAAATTGGTGGTTCTATACAAATTAAAAAATAATATCTTCGAATGAGCAGTTCACAATCAAGTAACGATTTAAGAAATAGGATAATTTTTACAATTCTCTTACTTACAGTTTACAGATTTGGGACTTTTGTTCCTTTGCCAGGGATAGATCCTGAACAATTAAAAATTATGATGGAGGGTAATCAAAAAGGTTTACTTGGAATGTTTAACGTTTTTGCAGGAGGAGCAGTGAGTAGGATGGCGATATTTGCTTTAGGAATAATGCCATATATATCTTCATCAATTATTGTTCAACTTTTAACAGGTGTCTCAGATTATTTTAAAAACTTAAAGTCTCAAGGTGAAATAGGCAGATCAAAAATAACTCAAATTACTCGTTACGGTACAGTTTTGCTTGCAACAGTTCAAGGATATGGTCTTGCTGTTGGTTTAGAGTCTTCAGCAAATTTAGTTATTAATCCTGGTATATTCTTTAAAATTTCAACAGTTACGACAATTGTAGCTGGAACTATTTTTTTAATGTGGTTAGGAGAACAAATTACTCAAAGAGGAATAGGAAATGGAATATCTCTTATTATTTTTGCTGGTATAGTAGCAGAAATACCAAGAGCTTTAGTAACAACCTTTGAACTTGGTAGAACAGGAGCAATATCAACATTGATGATTTTATCAATATTCATATTATTGATTTTAGTTATTTTGTTTATTGTATTTATGGAAAGAGCTTTAAGAAAAATTTTAATTAATTATCCAAAACGACAAATGGGAAATAAAATGTATGGTGGAGAGTCTTCACACTTACCTTTAAAAATAAATCAAGCTGGAGTAATACCAGCAATTTTTGCCTCAGCATTATTATTATTACCTGTTACTTTCTCTAATTTTAATTTTTCTGAAAATGAAACGTTTTTAAATATAAGTTCTTATTTCACACAGGGACAACCTTTATATATGTTATTATATGCATCAGGAATAATATTTTTCACTTTCTTTTATACATCAATCACATTTAATCCTAACGAAACTGCAGAAAATTTAAGAAAATATGGTGGTTTCATTCCAGGAATAAGACCAGGGGAGAGCACAGCTTTGTATATTGAAAATATTTTAACTAAATTAACTACAATAGGAGCTTTATATTTAACTCTAGTTTGTTTAATGCCAGAATTCTTGATAGCAAATTATCCAATACCGTTTTATCTTGGTGGTACATCTATTTTAATTGTTGTAGTTGTAGCAATAGATACAGTTACACAAATTCAAACAAGATTAATGAGTTCTCAATATGAACAATTAATTAAAAAAACTAAATTTGGTAGATAATAAAAAGTGAATTTGATTTTATTTGGACCTCCAGGAGCTGGAAAAGGTACTCAAGCAAAATATTTAGTTAATAAGTTAAATAATTTTCAAATTTCAACTGGAGATATATTAAGAAATGAAATCAAACAAAATTCAACAATTGGAAAAAAGATAATTACTGACATGAACGATGGTAATTTTGTAAGTGATGACATAGTAAATAAACTTATAAAAGATATTGTTTTCGATCCAAAAAAAAAAGATAAATTAATTTTTGATGGATATCCTCGATCTGTAACTCAGGCTAAAAATTTAGATTTATTGTTAAATGAAACTAATCAAAAAATAGATTTCATTTTTTTTTTAAATGTAAGTAAGGAAACAATAATAAAAAGAATTGAAAAAAGAAAAATTTTAGAAGATAGATCAGATGACGAGTTGAATATTATTGTTAAAAGATATGACGCTTATATGCAAACAACCCGACCCGTATTAGATTTCTATTCTAAAAATCCAAATTTTTATGAAATAGATGGATCTTTAAAAATTGAAGAAATAACCGCTAAAATCAACAGTTTTATCAATGTTTAAGACGTTGACTTTAAAAGATCTTCTTATATAAAAGGCTGAAAATTATCACTTATTTATGGCTCGTATTGCAGGTATAAACATTCCACAAAATAAATTAGTCCACGTAGGTTTGACTTATATATATGGTATAGGTGATAAGTTTTCAAATCAGATATGTTCTGCTTTGAAATTTCCAAAAAACAAGAGGGTAAATGAACTAACCGATGACGAAATTTTAAAGATAAGAGAATTTATTGATCAAAATTATAAAGTCGAAGGTGATTTGAGAAGAGACTATTCTTTGAGTATAAAAAGACTTATTGATCTTGCTTGTTATAGAGGAAGTAGACATAGAAAAAAATTGCCAGTTCGGGGTCAAAGAACAAGATGTAATGCTAGAACAAGAAAAGGTAAAGCAATAGCAATTGCAGGAAAAAAATTAACACCACTTAAGAAATAATTATGGCAAAAGTTGATAACGTTGATAATAAAGAAAAAAAAATAGAAAAATCTTCTAAAAAAATAATTAAAAGTTCATATTCAAAAAAAAAGAAAACTAAAAAAAACATTTTAAATGGAATTGCTTACGTTCAGTCAACTTTTAATAACACAATAATCTCAATAGCTGATACTAATGGAAATGTGATATCTTGGGCTTCAGCCGGTCAAAAAAGGTTTTAAAGGTTCAAGGAAGTCTACACCATATGCTGCACAAATTGCTGCAGATGCTGCCGCATCAAAAGCTTTAGAATATGGAATGAAAACTTTATCAGTAGAAGTTAAAGGTCCAGGCTCAGGTAGAGAAACTGCTTTAAGAGCACTTCAAGCAAGAGGATTTAAAATTTTATCAATTAAAGATACTACACCAATGCCTCACAACGGTACAAGACCACCAAAAAAAAGGAGAGTTTAATGGAAACTGAGAATGTAAATATTAAAAATTGGAAATCATTGATTAAACCAACTAAACTTGATGTTAATATAAGTGATGATTTATCAAGAGCTACTATAATTGCAGAACCTTTAGAAAAAGGTTATGGATTAACACTTGGCAATTCATTGAGAAGAATTTTGTTATCTTCTATAAGAGGAGCTGCAGTGACATCAATACAAATTGATGGAGTACTACATGAATTTACGTCAATAAAAGGGGTAAGAGAAGATGTAACAGATATTGTATTAAATGTTAAATCTTTAGCTCTTAAGTGTAATTCTGAAGGTTCAAAAAAATTAATTCTTGATGCTAAGGGTCCTGGAGAAATAAAAGCTTCAGATATTAATCCTGTAACAGATGTAGAAATACTAAATCCTGATTTAGTCATTTGTAATTTAGATGAAAATACAAACTTTCATATGGAAATGAATGTAAATACTGGTAAAGGATATGTTCCTGCTGAATTAAACAAACCAGAAGAACCACCTTTGGGATTAATTGCAATCGACTCTTTATATAGTCCAGTTAAAAAAGTATCGTATTCAGTGAGTACTGCAAGAGAAGGTAAAGCACTTGACTATGATAAACTTACGATGGAAGTTGAAACTAATGGTTCTATTTCTGCAGAAGATGCAGTGGCATATTCTGCAAGAATTTTTCAAGATCAATTAAAAATGTTCATTAACTTTGATGAGCCAGTTGAAGTACCAGTCAAAGAAGTATCATCAGAACCAGAGTTCAATAAAAATTTATTGAGGAAAGTAGACGAGCTTGAACTCTCTGTAAGATCAATGAATTGCCTTAAAAATGATAATATAATTTATATTGGTGATCTTGTACAAAAATCGGAAGGTGAAATGTTAAGAACTCCAAATTTTGGTAGAAAATCTTTAAATGAAATAAAAGAAGTTTTAACAGGTATGTCATTATATTTGGGCATGGAAATACCTAATTGGCCACCTGATAACATAGCAGAAATGTCAAAAAAGCTTGAGGAAGCTATTTAAATGAGACATGGGTTAGCAAATAAAAAATTAAATAGAACCTCGGAGCACAGAAAAGCTTTATTAAAGAATATGCTTAATTCATTGATTAAATATGAACAAATTAAAACAACATTACCAAAAGCTAAATTTTTAAAACCACAAGCTGATAAAATAATTACTTTAGGTAAAAAAGACAACTTACAGACAACTAAAAGATTAGTTTCAAAACTGCAGGATATAAAACTGGCAAATAAAGTTAAAAAAACTTTGTCAAAAAGATACGAAAAAAGATCTGGAGGTTATACAAGAATAATAAAAGCTGGCTTTAGATATGGTGATAATGCACCCATGGCAATTATTGAATTTGTGGATCGAGATGTAGAAGCAAAAAGAGTAGATAAAAAGAAAAAAGAACCCGTAAAAGAAGCTGATAATAAAGAAGTTAAAAAAGTAGCTACAGCTTAATAAATTATTTAAATATTCAATATGATAAAAAGTTATGTTGTTGATTCAACGTGTAACGATATGCGTCTTGATAGATGGTTACGAAATAAATTAGGTAAAATTCCACAAGGCTTGATTGAAAAAAATTTAAGATTAGGAAAGATCAAAATTAATAAAAAAAAAGTTAAAAGTTCATTCAAAGTGAGAACAAACGATAAAATAGATATTTTTAATTTAAATTTTAAAGAAAATATTCAACATAATAAAAAGGTATTCAAGCCATCTAATGAAATAATTAAATCTAACGAAGATTTAATAATTGACAATAATGAAGATTTTATAGTTTTAAATAAAAGTTCAGGTATATCAGTTCAAGGAGGAACAAAATCCAAAAAAAACTTAGTAGATATTTTTGCAAAAAGTAAAATTTTTCAAGATACTAAACCATATTCTGTTCACAGATTGGATAAAGATACTTCAGGGGTTTTTATAATGGCAAAAAATAGAAAAACAGCTCAATTGTTAACTTCATTATTTAGATTAAGAAAGGTTCATAAAACTTATTTAGCAATATGTCATGGTGAAATAGAAAAAAATTCTGGTGAATGGAATGATGAATTGATCAGATATGATAATGGCAAAAAGATTATAGAAAAAGCAAAAACTATTTTTAAAGTAATTGATAAAAATTCGAATTCTAGTTTAGTAGAAATGAAACCTATAACAGGAAGAAAACATCAACTAAGAAAACAATTATTTAATATAGGCCATTCGATTTATGGTGATAAGAAATATAAATCTTCCTCTTCGATTAAGGGTATGAATAAAGATCTTATGCTTCATTCCTATCAAATAAAATTTATGATAAATGACAATAAACATACATATAAAGCTTTGCTCCCTGATTATTTCCAGAAATTATTAAAAATTAAAAGGTTGAATTTTTCAAATTAGAGATAAAGTTTTCAACTAATTTTTTATCTAAGTTCTTATAATTTTGATTCTTAATTTTTTTTAAACTTGTAACTCCTTTATCTTCTATACCACAGGGAATTATTGCATCATATTTATTTAAATCATTGTTTATATTTATTGAAAAACCATGGTAAGCTATCCATTTACTAACTCTAACTCCTATAGCAGCTACTTTTTTTATTTCATTGTTATTTTTATACCATATTCCAATATTTTTCTTATCTGCAAATGTATCAATTTTGTAAAATTTAAATGTATCAATTATTGTTTTTTCGATAATAGAAATAAATTTTCTAATATCTTTTTTTCTTTTTTTTAAGTCAATTACGAAATAACAAATTAATTGACCTGGACCATGGTATGTAATTTTTCCACCTCTATTTGTTTGGATTACTTTTATTGATTTGTCTAAAATTTCTTTTTCTTTAAAGCTTGTCCCAGCTGTATAAATTTCATCATGTTCTAAAATCCATATTAAATCATTAGAATCATTTTTATTTATTTCATAAAGTCGTTTCTCCATAAATGTCAAAGCATCTTCATATTTTACTGGTTTTTGTGACTTTTTAATTTCTATATTCATTTATAAATTGTATTCTTTTTATTATGTATTAAAAGATCCGTCAGAATAATAGGTATATTTATGACTTTAATAAAAAAAATCAAAGACAAAAAAGTCAATTTTGAATTTAATAAAGAATACATAAAAGTTGTTACAGATAAAATATCAAGCAACGATGCATCATTTATAACGAATTCATTTAAAGAAATGCATCCAGCAGATGCTGCAGATATTATTGAACATTTAAGTGAAAGTGATAGAGAAAATTTAATTAAACTTAACAATTTTAAAGTAGATCCTGAGGTATTTGTTGAACTAAATGAGTCTGTTCAAACTGAAATTATAAAATTTTTATCTTCTGATGCGATTGTAAGAATATTAAAAAATCTTGAGTCTGATGATGCAATAGCTATTTTAGAAAATGTAGAAGAAAAAGATAAAAATTCAATATTAAGTTTATTACCACCAAAAGATCGTTTTGCTCTCTTGGAAGGCTTAAGTTATCCAGAAGATAGTGCAGCCAGAATTATGCAGAGAGAATTTACTGCTATTCCAAGTAATTGGTCGGTTGGACAAACAATTGATTATTTAAGAGAAAACAAAGATTTACCTGAAGAATTTTTAGAAATTTATATTGTTGATGAAAATTTTAAACCTATTGGTGCAGTTCCATCATCAAAAGTTTTAAGAACACCTAGAGAGTCAAAAATGTCATCAATAATGGATGACTCTATTTTCTTAATACCTGTAGATATGGATAAAGAGGAAGTTGGAAATTCATTTGAAAATTATAATTTAAATTCGGCTTGTGTTGTTGATAAAAATAATAAATTAGTTGGAATGATAACATCTGATGATGTTCTTACAGTTTTAAAAGAAGAGGCGGAAGAAGATGCTTTAAGATTAGCTGGGGTAGGAGATGAAGAAATAACTGATGGTGTATTAACAAAAACTAAAAGAAGATTTAATTGGTTATTACTAAATTTATTCACAGCTTTTCTAGCAACTTATTGTATTAGTTTATTTGGTGCAACAATTGAACAAATGGTTGTTTTAGCATTTTTAATGCCAATAGTAGCTTCAATGGGTGGTAACGCAGGAATGCAAACTTTAGCTGTCACAGTAAGAACACTTGCAACAAATGATTTAACTAAAAATAACTTTAATCAAAATATTTTGAAGGAATTTAATATTGGTATTCTTAACGGCTTTATTTTTGCAATTATAAGTTCTTTTATAGTACAAATTTGGTTTCAAGATTATCAACTTTCATTAATCATATCTATTTCAATGGTTTTAACTATGGTTGTAGCTGGCTTGTTTGGTATTCTAGTTCCTGTCACATTAAAAAAAATGAATATCGATCCTGCAATTGCATCTAGTGTCTTTGTAACAACAATTACTGATGTAATTGGTTTCGTATCTTTTTTGGGTGTTGGTGCATATTTTTTATAAAATATTAAATATTATCAATTAATCGCACTTTATTTAAATAGAAAGCTACAAAAATTTTCGAGTTTTTTATTTTTTTTGACAATTTGAGATTATTTAGATTTCTTAATTCAAGATATTCAATTTTAATCTTATAAAGTTTACTAAATTCTTTTTTTTTTAAATCAAGCATCTTATTAAAACTATTATATTTACTATATTTATTTTTTAGGTTCATTAGATCTTTAATAAATTTTCCTGCTTTGAGTAAGTCTTTTTTATCTAAAAGTAAATTTCTTGAAGATAGTGCAATTTTATTTTTGTCTCTAATTGTCTTACATTGAATAATTTTTGATGAATATTTTTTATTTAAATATTTCTTTACTAAATAAAATTGTTGATAATCTTTTTCACCCATAAAAATTTTTTTAGGCTTGATTAAATCTGTCAGTCTATCCATTACTTTAATCACACCTTCAAAATGACCTTTTCGAAATTTTGCACATAATATTTGGTTTTTTTTCCCAATCTTAATGTTTGTTATTTTTTTGGTACGATATATTTGATTAATTTTAGGTATAAAAACAAAATTTACATTCAATTTTTTGAGAATTATTAAATCTTTTTTTTGATTTCTTGGATATTTTTTAAAATCATTTTTATTATTAAATTGCTTAGGATTAACAAATATACTTACAATTGTTTTTTTGCACTCCTTTTTGGATCTTTTAATTAGTGATATATGACCTTTATGTAGACTTCCCATCGTAGGCACAAAACCTAAATTTCGTACTTTAGATAATGCCTCATTTAAATCATTATTATTTAATAAAATTTTCATTTGTATAAAATAATTTAATAAGTAAAACATTTAAATGATTAAACAAGCAATAATTCCTTTAGCAGGACTAGGAACACGGTTGCTTCCTCTTTCAAGTGTTATTCCAAAAGAACTCTTACCAATTAATGGTAAACCCGGTATTCAGTATATTTTAGATGAATGTATTGAGGCAGGAATAAAAGAAATTATTTTCATAATCTCAAAAAAAAAAATTATGATAAAAAATTATTTCTTTAATGATAAATTTTATAAAAAAATTATTAAAAAGAAAAAAGACCCCAGAATAAAACAAGAATATAAAAAAATTTTAAGATATAGAAAATTAATTAAATTCGTTTATCAAAACAAACCATTAGGCACAGGTCATGCCGTATTAAAAACAAAAAATTTTATCAAGGATAAATTTTTTTTGATGTTATTACCAGATGATCTAATTATAAAAAAAAATTGTTCAAAGTCTATGATCCAATTAAGCGAAAAATATCATTCATCAGTTATGGCTAGTCTGAAAGTTAAAAAAACAGAAGTTAGCAGATGGGGTATCTATAAATTTTCCAAAAAAATTGATAAAAAAAATTTTTTTATTGACGATGTTATTGAAAAACCATCATTAAAAAAAGCTCCATCTAATCAAGCAGTAATTGGAAGATACGTTCTTCCCAAAAAAATTTTTTCTAAATTAATTAAACAAAAACCTGGCAAAGGCGGTGAAATACATATTACTGATGCGATTCAATCTTTAATTTACGATAACGAAAAATTTATAGCACATAATTTCTCGGGAAAATATTTAGATTGTGGATCTATGAAGGGATACATAAATTCATCTAAGGAGATTTCTAAATTATGAAAATTTGTATGATTGGAACAGGTTATGTCGGTTTGGTAAGTGGTGTTTGTTTTTCTGATTTAGGTAATTCAGTTTATTGTGTAGATAAAAATGAAGATAAAATAAATCTTCTTAATAAGGGTAAGGTACCTATTTACGAACCTGGACTAGATGAATTAATAAAAAAAAATTCTAAACAAAAAAGATTATTTTTTACAACTGATTTAAAACTTGCTGTACAAAAGTCAGATATCATTTTTATATGTGTTGGAACTCCAACAAAAAAAAATAGTAATTCAGCAAACTTAAAGTATGTATTTCAGGTAGCAAATGAATTAAAAAAAATTATTAAAAAATATAAAATTATAGTTACAAAATCTACTGTACCAGTTACAACTGGAGATAAAATTGAAAAAATTTTAATTAAACTTAAAAGAAAAAAATTAGTTGACATAGTTTCTAATCCTGAATTTTTGAGAGAGGGTGAGGCAATTAGAGATTTTGTTTATCCAGATAGAGTTGTAATTGGAACCAATAGCAAAAAAGCTAACAGAATACTTAAAAATTTATATTTACCTATAATTAAAAAAAGTAGTCGATATCTCCAAACTTCGAGAAGAGGAGCAGAATTAATTAAATATGCATCTAATTCTTTCTTAGCAACAAAAATTTCTTTTATAAATGAGCTAGCTAACTTATGTGAAAAAACGAATGTAGACATAAAAGATATTTCAAACGGAATGGGTTTAGATCAACGTATAGGAGATCGTTTTTTAA
This sequence comes from uncultured Pelagibacteraceae bacterium, assembly GCA_902594825.1. Lineage (GTDB taxonomy): Bacteria > Pseudomonadota > Alphaproteobacteria > Pelagibacterales > Pelagibacteraceae > Pelagibacter. Next base: position 16,531 of record CACJNO010000009.1, read on the forward strand.
GAGCAGGACCTGCATACGGAGGATCATGTTTTCCAAAAGATACCAGAGCTTTAATTGATACAGCTACTAAATATAAAATAGATTTATCAATTGTAAAAAGTACAGTTAAATCAAATAATTTAAGAAAAATTCAATTAACAAAAAAAATTGAAAAAATTTTAAATAATAAAGTTAAAAATAAAAAGATAACTTTTTTAGGCGTAACTTTTAAACCAAACACAGATGATATGAGAGAAGCAGCAAGTATACCAATGATCAAATATTTAAATAAAAGAAATTGCGAAATTAGATATTACGATCCATCAGGTGAAAAAAAAGAGTTTAAAAACCTTAAGAATGTTCAATATTTTAGAAATATTACATCAGCTTGTTTTAAAACTGATCTTATTATCATACATACAGAATGGAATGAGTTCAAATTGCTAAACTTTAAAAAATTGGTCAAAAAAAATAATTTTATTGTTTATGATCTTAGAAATATTTATTCTCCTGAAAAAATGCGAGAATTAAAAATAAAATATTTTGCAATTGGAAGATAGATTATTTTAACTCGAAAATGGCATCAACTTCTACTGAAACTCCTAATGGTAGGCTATTTGTGCTAACAGCTGCTCTTGTGTGCATTCCAGCATCACCAAATATAGAGGCAATTAAATCAGAAGCACCATTTATTACTTTAGGTTGATCTGTAAAATTATCTGTTGAATTTACAAAGCCGGTAAGTTTTACGCATGATTTAATTTTTGATAAATCATCATTACAAGCTTTTTTTACCTGTGCAACGATACTTAATGCGCATCGTTTTGCTGCATTATATCCAGCTTCAGTGTCTAAATCTTTGCCCACTTTACCCTTAATTAACTCACCGTTTTCATTTATTGAGATTTGACCAGATATAAATAATAAATTTCCTATAATTTTAGTAGCAACATAAGACCCAACAGGATCAGCTGCTTTTGGCAATTTTATATTTAATTCTTTTATTTTATTTTCAAAAGACATATTTATTTTTATTAAAATAAAGTTTTTTTACTTTTAAATTTATTAAATTTTTCTTTAATTCCAGATTTTTCAAAATTTTCTTTACTCTCTTTAATTTTATTTGATGTCTTATCTTTTAATTTTTTTGCATTACACTCAATATATTTAGCACTTAATTTTTCAAATTGTTCACATTCATTTTCAGTAGCATGAACAATTGGAAAAAATAATAAGCATATCAGTATCTTTATTAATAATTTAAATTTCATTTTTTACTTTTTCTTTTATTTCTATCGTATTCTCTTCTTTTCTCAATTAAAATTAAAGCTTCTTCCATTGTGAGTTCTACAGGATCTTTTTCCTCAGGGATAGTAGCATTCAAAGATTTATATTTTATGTATGGACCATATTGACCTTTCATAATTCTGACAGGTTTTTTATCTTCGGGATGTTCTCCTAAATCTTTTATCATTGATGAAGAGATTCGACCAGGTTTAGCTTCAGCAATCATTGTTATTGCTCTATTTAAACCTATTGAAAATATTTCTTCTATATTTTCTAAACGTGCAGATTTATTTTCGCATTTAAGATAAGGACCAAATCTACCTGTATTCAATGTTATCTCTTTTTGATTATCAGGATTTATCCCTAAAGATTTAGGTAATGAGCATAGGAATTTAGCTTTTTCTAAATCAATATTTTCTAATTCTAAGCCCTTTGGTATTGAAACATTTTTTAAAAGTTCATTAACATCTGATTTAGATTTTTTAGTTTTTTTCTTTTTTTTTGGGGTTTTTTCAACCTTCAGATCATCTGGATTTATTTCATATTGAAGATATGGACCAAATCTTCCATTTTTTAGATATATATCATTTCCATTTTCATGTTTTCCAATTAATTTTGGTTCAGCTAGTTGTGCTTGAGCTGCAGCTTTTGCTTTTGATAATGGTCGAGTAAACTTACATTCAGGATAATTTGAGCAACCTATAAAAGCACCACCTCTAAAACTATTTTTCAAACTAAGTGTTCCGGAATCACATAATTGGCATTTTCTAACTATATTTCCCTCTTTATCCTTATCAAAAACTAAACTACCCAAACTTTCATTAAGTAAATCTAAAACTTCTCTTGTTCTTTTTTCTTTAACCTCAGAGACATTATTATTGAAATCTTTCCAAAAAAGTTCCAATACTTTTATCCAACTTTCTTTCCCAGATGTAATCTCATCTAATTGGTCTTCTAACCCAGCGGTAAAGTTATAGTCTACATATTTTGAAAATAATTTTTCTAAAAAAGCTGAAATTAATTTACCTCTATCTGTGGGAAAGAATCTTTTATTTAAAATCTCCGCGTATCCTCTATTAGCTATAGTAGAAATAATACTTGCATAAGTAGAAGGTCTTCCAATACCTAATTCTTCAAGTTTTTTTACTAAACTTGCTTCAGAGTATCTAGGTGGAGGCTGAGTATAGTGTTGTTCATCTAATAAAGCTTCTATATTAATTGGTCCTTTAGACATTTCAGGAAGAATACTTTCATCATCATCTTTATTAATATTTTTATAAATTCTTAAAAAGCCATCAAATTTTAAAACTGATCCGCTAGCTTTACAGATAGTATCATTATTCTCAGAGGTTATAGTAATCGTATTTCGATCAAATTTAGCAGACTCCATTTGTGAAGATAAAGCTCTACTCCAAATCAAATCATATAATTTATTTTGATCTGAACTTAAATATTTTTTTATTATTTCTGGAGTTCTTGTAATATCAGTTGGTCGAATGGCCTCATGAGCTTCTTGAGCATTCTTTGCTTTTTTTCCAGAATAATTTAATGGATTTTGAGGTAAATATTCTTTACCTAGATCATTTTGAATATAATTTCTAAAGGATGTAACAGCATCAGCTGATAAGTTGGTGCCATCTGTTCTCATATAAGTTATTAATCCTATTGTTTCACCCTCTATATCAATTCCCTGATAAAGTTTTTGGGCAATTTGCATTGTTCGAGAAGCTCCAAATCCTAATCTACTAGATGCAGTTTGCTGGAGAGTTGAGGTAGTGAATGGACCTGAAGGATTACGATTGATAACTTTACTTGAAATATCAGAAATTTGAAATTTTTTATTTTTTATATTTAATATAGCTTTATTTATTTCCTCTTTATTTTTAAAAGAAAACTTTTCAATTTTATTATTATCTAATTGAGTGATACTGGCAGTTATGTTTTGTTTTTTTTCATCAACAAATTTTACACTCAATGTCCAAAATTCTTCTGGTTTAAAAGACTCAATTTCATGTTCTCTTTCTGTAATTAACTTTAGTGCCACAGATTGAACTCTTCCTGCAGACTTTGAGCCTGGTAACTTTGTCCAAAGTATCGGAGAAATATTAAACCCAACTAAATAATCTAAAGCTCTTCTTGCCATATAGGCATCTACTAATAATGGTTCTATCTGTCTTGGATTTTCAATTCCATGTATAACAGCCTTTTTGGTAATTTCATTAAAGACAACTCTTTCAATTTCTTTATCTTTTAAAAGTTTTTTTTCATTCAAATATTCTTTAACATGCCATGCAATAGCTTCACCTTCACGATCTGGGTCAGTAGCTAAAATTATTTTTGAGGATTCTTTAGCAGCATCAGTAATTTCTTTTAAATATTTTTTAGAAAAACTATCAACCTCCCATTCCATTTTAAAATCTTGCTCTGGATCTACCGATCCATTTTTTGATGGAAGGTCTCTAATATGCCCATAGCTTGCTAAAACTTTATATTTATCACCTAAATATTTATTTATAGTTTTTGCTTTTGCTGGACTTTCTACAATGACCAAATTCATAGACTACAAACTACTCAAAAGCTTTAGATAGTCAAATTAATAAATTTTTGTCTTGGTTTCTTCTTTATTTTTCAATCTTTTAATATTTTCTCTATGGGTAAAAAATATTAATACGAACATTATTGTAAAAAAAATTAATTGATCAAATTGAGTTAAAATTAATAGATAGATGGGTATTGATACAGAAGCTATTAATGATGATAAAGATGAAAACTTTGAAATAACAAATGTTATTGTCCAAACGATTGTAAAAATAATTCCAAAATAAATATTGATTGAAAATAAAATTCCTACATAAGTTGCAACACCTTTGCCACCTTTAAACTTAAGCCAAACTGGAAACACGTGACCTAAAAAAGCACACAATGATGCTAAATATAAAAAATCTGGAAAATAAATTTTTGTATAAATTACTGGAATAATTGCTTTAATAATATCAAGTGCGAGTGTCAAATAACCAATTACTTTATTTCCAGCTCTTAGCGTATTGGTTGCTCCAATGTTTCCAGAACCAACTTCTCTAATATCTTTTTTTAAAAAGATTTTTGTTAATATAAACCCAAATGGGATAGAACCCATTAAATAGGAAATTATACCTATAATTAAAAAATCCATACTACAGCTTAAATAATTCTTTTCCTTTTACAAACGTATTAGTAACCTTTCCTTGAAGTTTTTTATCTTCAATCGAAGTATTTTTTGATTTTGATACTAGTTTTTCTTTTTTTACAATCCATGGTTTATCAATATCGACTATACAAAAGTCAGCATCATTTCCAATGTTAAGATTACCTTTATCAATTTTTAATATTTTTGCTGGATTTGAGGTGAGTGCTTTAATTATTGTTTCAAGTTTTAGAGATTCATTGTGGTATAATTCTAAACTTAAAGAAAGTAGCGTTTCTATCCCCGAAGCACCTGTAGCTGCCTGTGAAAATGTTAATCTTTTAGACTCTTCATCCTCAGGTTTGTGATCAGAGACAATTACATCAATTAATTCATCTTTTAAACCTTGTACTAAAGCCAATCTATCTTCCTCTCTTCTTAATGGGGGAGATAGTTTTAAGAAAGTTCTAAAATCTCCAATATCATTTTCATTTAATGATAAGTTGTTAATAGAAACTCCAGATGTAAATTTAACTATTTCTTTTCTATATTTTATTACTTCAACTGATTTTTGGGATGATAATTGTGATATATGGTATCTACATTTTACTTTTTCTAATAACGTTAAATCTCTTTCAATTAAAATTCTTTCAGCTATTTCTGGAATACCTGATAATCCTAGTTTAGAGGCAATTATTCCAGAATTAATCATTCCGTTTTTTGCTAACTCACTGTCCTCAGCGTGTTGCATAATTAAACAACCTACATCTTTCGCAGAGTTCATTATTCTAGACATTAATCTAGGATTTTGAATTGTTTTTACACCATCAGTGAAAGCAATTATTCCTTTGCTCTGTAAAAGGCCAAATTCTGTCATATTAGTTCCCTCAGTATTTTTTGTAAGTGAAGCACATGGAAAAATATTTATTTTTGACTTATCCCTTCCTCTTCTTTTCAAAAAATCAACTATTGAAACATTATCAATTATTGGATCTGTATTAGGCATTGTAACTACGGAAGTAACTCCTCCTGATAAAGCTGCATTACTTAAAGTTCTAAAATTTTCTTTGTATTCAAATCCAGGTTCACCAACAAAAACTCTCATATCAACTAACCCTGGGAAAATATATTTACCTTTTAAATCAATTGGCTTTTCTCTACTGGGTAAGTTATTAATATTTACTTTTTTTCCTACAGCTTCAATTTTGCCTTCTTCATTTATAATTAAACCTCCATTTTCATTTATTGAATTATGAGGGTCTATTATATTTGCATTTATAAAATATTGTTTTTTCATCTAAGTACAAAATATTTTTAAACAAGCCATTCTTACTGCCACTCCAAGTTCAACTTGTTCCTTAATCACACTTTTATTAATATCATCGGCTAAAACTGTATCTATTTCTATACCTCTATTCATTGGTCCAGGATGCATGATTAAGGCGTCAGATTTAGCATATTCTAATTTATCTGGAGTTAATCCATAATATTCATAGTACTCTCTATTGGATGAAAGATACGAACTTGTCATTCTTTCATTTTGTAATCGTAACATCATTACAATATCACAATCTTTCAAACCTTTTTTCATATCAGTAAATGTGTTAACCCCAAATTTTTCAATTTCCTTAGGCATCAGATTTGTTGGAGCAATTATGTTTACTTCTGCTCCTAACATGTTTAATAAATAAATATTAGACCTTGCTACTCTTGAGTGGAGTATGTCACCACATATTGCAATTTTTAAACCTTCAATTTTATTTTTTCGAGTAATGATTGTTAAAGCATCTAATAAAGCTTGAGTAGGGTGCTCTCTTCTCCCATCACCTGCATTTAAAACAGCACAATTTACTTTTTGTGATAGCAAATTACATGCACCAGAGTCTTGATGCCTTATTACAATAATATCTGGATGCATTGCATTTAAAGTCATCGCTGTATCAATTAATGTTTCACCTTTTTTAATTGCAGAGTTGCTAATATTCATAGACATAACATCCGCCCCAAGTCTTTTACCAGCTAATTCAAATGAGCTTTGAGTCCTAGTAGAAGGTTCAAAGAATAAATTTATTTGAGTTTTTCCTCTTAAAGTGTCTATTTTTTTATTTTTGCTTTGATTAACTTTTATAAATGTGTGTGCTTCATCAAGTATTAAATTAACATCATTAATTGATAAATCTTGGATACCTAACAAATGTTTTTGGGAAATTTTAATAGCTTTATTTGTTTTAATTGCCATTAAAACCAACTCTATAGCTATAAACGACTATAATAGCAAGTATTAATTATTTAAAAAATCTATTGCTCCTTGCAATATAAAAGCAGCAGCATTTTCATCTATTTTCTTTTCTCTTTTGCTTACATTGATATCTAATTGGCTAGATAGATTGAATGCACCAACTGTTGATAATCTCTCATCCCATAAGCAAATTGGAATATTAATGTTTTTTTCTAAGTTTTGTGAAGTATCTTTAACAGATTGAGCAGAACTACCTGATGAACCGTCCATGTTAAGAGGATTTCCAATAATGATTCCCTTTATATCATTTTCATCAATGATAATTTTAAGCTCATTAATTAAATCTTCTAAGGAATTTCTATTTATCGTTTTTAATGGAGTAGCAATTAATTGCTTTTCATCACAAATAGACACACCGATTCTTTTAGAACCAAGGTCAAGACCTATCAATCTACACTTATCTGACTGTTTTTTTTTAAATTGTTCCAAAGTGATCATATTGTATATTCTAAACTTAAATGGTAGTTTGCGTCTTATTTAAATAGCATATGAGTATAGATCTTAAAACAATAAAACATATTTCTAAATTATCAAGGATTTCAGTTGATGAGAAAAAAGCTGAAAAATTAGCTGGGGACCTAAATTCGATTTTTGAATTTATTGAAAAACTTAATGAATTAAAAACAGACAATGTTGGGCCATTAACTTCTGTTGCTGAAACAACATTAAAACTAAGACCTGACGAGGTTAAAAGTAAGAATATCAGAGAACAAATTATTAAAAATTCTCCTCAAGATAATGAAGATTATTTTGTTGTACCAAAGGTAATAGAGTAATGTCAGATATTACAAAACAATCTTTAACAGAATTAGTTGAAAATATTAAAAATAAAAATCTGTCTTCAACAGATGTAACTAAAGCATTTATAGATAGATCTGAAAAATCCAAAGAATTGAATGCATATGTTACTGAGGATTTCACATCAGCTTTAGATAAAGCAAAAAAATTTGATCAAAAACCAAATTTAGATTTAAAATTACCAGGTATTCCTATGGCAGTAAAAGATTTATTTTGTACAAAAGATGTTAAAACAACTGCTGGTAGTAAAATTTTAAACAATTTTGTACCAACATATGAATCAACAGTAACTGAAAATATTTGGAAAGAAGGTGCAATACTATTAGGTAAATTAAATTGTGATGAGTTTGCAATGGGATCATCAAACGAAACTAGTTTTTTTGGTAACGTGCAAAATCCAATTGATAAAGACTTAGTTCCGGGTGGTTCATCTGGTGGATCAGCTTCGGCAGTTGCTGGACAATTAACACCAATTACGATTGGTACCGATACTGGGGGATCAATTAGACAACCTGCTTCTTTTACAGGAACAGTTGGATTGAAACCTACTTATGGAAGCTGCTCACGCTATGGGATTGTTGCTTTTGCATCATCATTAGATCAGGCAGGACCAATGGCACAAAATGTTAAAGACTGTGCTTTACTACAAGAGGTAATTAGTACCTATGATCCAAAAGATTCCACCTCAATAGATTTTAAAAGAAATCAATACAGCAAAGAACTTACCAATAATATAAAAGGAAAAAAAATTGGGATACCGAAAGAATATAGAGTTGATGGAATGCCAAAAGAAATTGAAGATCTCTGGCAAAAAGGGATTCAATATATTAAAGATTGTGGTGCTCAAACAATTGATATTTCTCTTCCACATACAAGTTATGCTTTACCAACTTATTATATTGTTGCTCCTGCTGAAGCATCTTCGAACCTAGCAAGATATGACGGTGTTAAGTATGGATTTAGAGCTGAGGGTGAAAATTTAATCGATATGTACGAAAAAACCAGGTCAGAAGGTTTTGGTGCCGAAGTTCAAAGAAGAATTATGATTGGAACTTATGTTTTATCGTCTGGTTATTATGATGCTTACTATCTAAAAGCTCAAAAAGTAAGAAAATTAATTAAAAATGATTTTGATGAAGCATATAAAAACGTTGATGCAATTTTAACTCCGTCAACACCAAGTTCGGCATTTAAAATAGGTGAAAAAACAAATGATCCAGTTTCCATGTATCTTAACGATATATTTACAGTGCCAGTTAATCTTGCAGGTCTACCAGGAATTTCAATTCCAGCAGGTCATGACTCAAAAGGATACCCATTAGGCTTACAAATAATTGGTAAAGCTTTTGATGAACAGAATATACTTAATATTGCCTTTGCAATGGAAGAAAAGATTAATTTTAAAAACAAAATTACAGATTGGTGGATTAAGTGAGTAAAAAAAATTCAGAGTATTTAATCAATCGAAAAGATAATCAATACGAAGTTGTTATTGGTTTGGAGGTTCATGCTCAAGTATTGTCAGAGTCAAAATTATTTTCTACCTCTGCTACTAAATTTGGAGCTGAACCAAATACACAAGTAAGTTTAGTTGATGCTGCATTTCCAGGAATGCTACCTGTAATTAATGAATTTTGTGTTAAACAAGCAATCAAAACTGGTATTGGCCTTAATGCAAAGATTAATAAACGTTCAGTATTTGATAGAAAAAATTATTTTTATGCAGATTTACCACAAGGATATCAAATTTCTCAATTTAAAGACCCAATAGTAGGTGAGGGCAAAGTTATTTTAGATATGCCCGATGGACAGAAAGAAGTAGGTATTGAAAGATTACATCTGGAACAAGATGCAGGTAAAAGCATTCATGATCTAGATCCTCAAAATACATTTGTTGATCTAAATAGATCAGGAGTTGCTTTGATGGAAATTGTAAGTAAGCCAGACCTTAGATCTCCAGATGAAGTTAGTGCATATATTAAGAAATTAAGATCAATTATGCGATATCTAGGTACATGTGATGGAAATATGCAAGAGGGATCTTTAAGAGCAGATGTCAATGTTTCTGTCAGAGCAAAAGGTTCAAAAGAATTTGGGACAAGATGTGAAATTAAAAATGTAAATTCTATCAAATTTATGCAAATGGCTATTGAATATGAAGCAAACAGACAGGTTGATTTAATTGAAGAAGGTAAATCAATAGATCAAGAGACACGATTATTTGATACAAAAAAAAATGAAACAAGATCAATGAGATCAAAAGAAGATGCTCATGATTATCGGTATTTTCCTGACCCTGATCTATTACCGTTAGAAGTATCTGATGAATTTGTTAATGAACTTAAGAATAATATTCCTGAATTGCCGGACGATAAAAAGAAAAGATTTATTGATGAATTTAAGCTGTCACCATATGAAGCAACAATCTTAGTCTCAGATATAGATACAGCAAAATATTTTGAAGAGGTTGTAGCTAAGATGGGTAAGAATAAAGATATGAAATTAGCAGTTAACTGGATTACAGGTGAATTATTTGCAGTTTTGAATAATAAAAATTTAGAAATTTCTCAAAGCCCAGTAAGTGCAAAAAATTTAGCTATACTAGTTAACTTAATAAAAAATGGAACAATTTCAGGAAAAATTGCAAAAACTGTATTTGAATTAATGTTGGATGGGGATAAAGATCCTCAAAAAATAGTTGAAGAAAAAGGACTTAAACAACAAAGTGATCCTAAAGCTATAGAGGCTTTGATTGATAAAATTATTAATGACAATAGAGAAAAAGCAATTGAGTACAAACAAGGTAAGGAAAAATTATTTGGTTTCTTTGTTGGTCAAGCAATGAAAGCTTCTGGTGGTAAAGCAAATCCTCAACTTATAAATGAGATATTAAAAAAAAAACTTCAATAGAATGGGTGCAAACCTTGATATTACTGAAAAGTTGCAAAATTACATAAGTGATTTTGGGTTAAATCTACATCCAGTTCAACAAGAGATCATTAATTATAATAAAACATTAGGTGATATCAAAAGAATGCAGATTGATCCTACTCAATGTCATTTTCTCCATTTAATTATTAAAGTTTCAAATATTAAAAATGTTCTTGAGATTGGAACTTTTACTGGTCTTAGTGCTCTCACAATTTCACTCGCCTTACCTGATAATGGAAAATTAATTGCTCTTGATAAAAATGAGGAGACAAACAAAATTGCATGTGATTTTTTTAAAAAAGCAAATCAAGATCATAAAATTAAAACAATAATTAAACCTGCTCTTGAAAGCTTAGGAGAATTATCAAATAATAAATTTGATATGATTTTCATTGATGCTGATAAAATGAACTATAAAGAATATTATGAAAAATCTTTAAGTTTATTAAATAAAGGTGGATTAATTATCATCGATAACGTTTTATGGCATGGTGAAGTAGCTGATGAAAAAAATAACGATAAATTTACCGTAAATATTAGAGAATTTAATAAATTTGTATCTGAGGATAAAAGAGTAGAGCAAATCATCATTCCATTAGGTGATGGAATGACTGTCTGTAGGGTTTTATAATGTTTAAAGTTTTTGGATTTTATAAATTCGTTCATGTTAAATCTTTAAAAAGAAATAAAGTCTTTTTACAAAAGTTCGTTATTTCAAATCATATTAAAGGGACCATAATCATTGCTAAAGAAGGATTAAATGGGACCATTTCTGGTAGTATCAAAGATATTGATAAAATTACTAAAAAACTTAAGTCTTTATTTTCATTTAAACAATTCGATAGTAGCAATGAATCTAAATCTAAATTCCAGCCTTTTCATAAGCCTAAAGTTAAGATTAAAAAAGAAATCGTACCAATGAATTTAACTATAAATCCTAAAGAGAGAAATATGAATTCTCATTTAGACCCAAAAGATTGGAATAAACTAATTAAGAATAAAAAAACTCACATAATTGATACTAGAAAACCTTTTGAATATAAGGTTGGAACTTTTAAAAGATCAGTAAATCCAAATGTAACTAATTTTAGAGATTTTCCTAAGTATTTAAATAAACTGAAAAAAAATAAACCAGTAGCAATGTTTTGTACCGGTGGAATACGTTGTGAAAAAACTTCTGTTTATTTAAAGAAGAAAGGATTTAAAAATATTTATCAGCTAAATGGTGGAATTTTAAATTATCTAAATAAGATAAAGAAAAAAGAAAGTTTGTGGAAAGGTGAGTGTTTTGTTTTTGATAATAGAATTAGTCTAAAGCATGGATTAAAGTTAGGCTCTTATTCCATGTGTAGTGGATGTAGAATGCCTATATCCTCAAAAGATAAAAGATCAAATAAGTATGAAGAAGGTGTTTCTTGTCCAAATTGTTATGATAAATCAACAGAAACTCAAAAATCACGTTTTAGAATGAGACAAAGTCAGATATACAAAGCAAAACAATCTGGAAAAAAGCATATTTTTCAAAAAGAATTTAAATAAGGATAACTTTGTCTAAATCAATCAAATTAACTAAAGATCCAATTTGGACTCTATTAAGAAAGGTAACTATACCTGCAAGTGTTGGCTCATTATTTCAAACTTTTTATAATTTAGTTGATACTTGGTTTGCTGGTAGAATTTCTGCAGAGGCAATAGGAGCTATAGCAAAATCTTTTCCAATTTATTTTACTATAATAGCTGTTGGTGTTGGTTTAGGTGCAGCAACAAATGCTTTAATTGGAAATTCAATTGGTGAAAAAAAAGTAAGAGTTGCATCTATGTATATAGCTCAGTCACTGATTTTCGCTTTAACAGTATCAATATTTGTAACTTTATTTGGATTAAATGCTTCGAATTATTTATTAGGTGTTATGGGATCTGATGCTGCTGGTATAGCATTAACGAGAGAGTATTTAGATATTATTTTTTATGGAACTTTTATTGTATTGATACAAATTTCTCTAAATGGAACTCTTAATGCTCAAGGTGACACAAGAAGTTATAGAAATGTTTTAATATTTAGTTTTTTTCTGAACATTTTTTTAAACCCTCTTTTTATTTGGGGATATGGTTTTATTCCTGGATTTGGTATAGCTGGACTAGCAATAGCTACAGTGATTTCACAGTTAATTGGAACAATCTATCTAGCTTACAAAGTCAATAATTGTAAGATAAAAGAATATCTAAAATTGCAATGTTTCATTCCTAAGTTTGAGTATTTAAAACCGCTAACGACACAAGCTGTCCCCGTTATGTTTAGTATGTTATTTATTGGAGTAGGTATATTTAATATTTTATATTTTATCGGGCAGTTTGGTGATCTAGCTACTGCTGGTTATGGTGCTGCATTAAGAGTAGAGCAAGTTTTTTTACTTCCTGTTATTGGATTAAACACAGCAGTTCTTTCAATTGGTGGACAAAATTTTGGTGCTAAAGCTTATGATAGAATTAGAGAACTCTACACTAAGGCTTTATTATTCGGTTCTTCTTTCATGGCAATAGCTGGAATAATAATATTTTTTGGTGCAGAATTTTTTGTTTCTTTATTTACTGACAATCAAGAAGCAGTTGCGAGTGGAGCTATTTATTTAAAAGTTGCGGCATTAATTGGACCAATTTATCCAGTATTTTTTATTACTACTGCAGTATTTCAGGCAGTTAAGAAGCCTCTTTATAGTTTATACTTAAGTATATTAAGATTAACCGCATTTCCTTTTTTGAGCTTATGGTATGTTATAAATATCAGGGGTGGTGATTATGAGGATATTTTCTATACAATCATGGCTACAAATTGGGCAATGGGAATTGCTGTTTTAATATTTATTGGTTATTTTTTAAATAATGTTTTTAAACAAAATAAAACTCTTTTTACTTATTAGCATTTGTCTAATATTTTTTTTCTTAACTTATAATGATGTTAAATCAGAGGAAGTTAAAATAATTTCTGGTATAGCCAAAGTTACCGATGGTGACACAATCCAAATAGAAGGAAAAAAAATACGCTTTTTTGGAATTGATGCTCCAGAAAAAAAACAACAATGTAGAAAACCTTGGTTAACTATATCTTTTATATCTTTAAATAAAGACTACCCATGTGGGCAAATTTCTACGGATAAGCTAAAAAAAAAGATAAATAATAAATTGTTGATTTGCAAATGGATAAACAAAGATAGATATAAAAGGTATATTGCTGAATGTTTTAAAGATAAAACCAATGTCAATGCTTGGATGGTTAGAAATGGTTATGCAGTTGCATATAGAAAATATTCTAAAAAATTTGTGTCTCAAGAAATTTTTGCTAAAAAAGAAAAGCTAGGTTTATGGTCTGGTACCTTTATGATGCCATGGGATTATAGAAAAAATAATTAATCTTTCTGTAATTTTTTTTCCAATTTTCTAACTAAATATGAAACTATCAAGATTAGAATTAGGTATTCTAAGATTAGAAAAGTATATATTTCAAGGGGTCGATATGTTGTTACAACGAGTTCATTTGCTTTTCTAGTCAAATCACCTATGCCAATAATTGAAACTAAAGAAGACATTTTTAAAACATAAACAAATTGATTTCCAATAGCTGGTAAAATATTTTTAATTGCTTGAGGAAGAATGACTAATTTTAATTTTCGAAAAAAATTTAGTCCTAGAGAGCTTCCTGCTTCCCATTGTGATTTTTTTATTGAATTAATTCCTGCTCTAAAAATTTCTGCTTGAAAAGCACTTTCACTTATAGATAAAGCAATGATACCAGAGACAAATGGGCTAAAGCTAATACCTGTCATTATTGGTAATCCATAATAGATCCATAAAATGAGAACTAATAATGGTATTGCTCTCACTATTTCGACATATCCAATATTTAAATAAGTTAAAAATTTATTCTTAGCCAAAGAGGGGATCGCAATTACTAAACCTAAAAAAATAGAAATGATTATTGAAACTACAGAAATAAAGATAGTTGTAGTTAAACCACTTAATAAAAATTTTAGATTGGTTAAACCCTCCATATTATTAGGAGATAAAATCAACCAATTAAGTTCACTTTTACCGCATGAAGTTAAAGGTAAAATTAAAAGTAAAAAAAATAAATTTCTCACTTTTAAAGTTATAAAGAATTAAAAATTAATTACTAATTGATTATAAGCTTTTTAAATTATATTTAGCTAATAACTTAGTGAAGAAGCCTGATGACTTTTTCTTTTTTATCCAATCATTGACGTAACTGTTCCATTTATTATCACCTTTTGGAACCATCATTGCTAAGAATGCTGGGTTTTTTTCACCATCGGGAACTATTGCTAATTGAGGGTATTTTATTACTAGTTTATTAGCTTCAGTTGAACTAGTTATGTTTCCATCAGCTCTTCCAGCCAAAACTTCCTGAAAATCTCTAGCAGGAGCTTCTACTGAATTTAATTTTGATTTTGGAAAAAATTCTTTTGCTTTTTCTTCTTGTGATGTGCCAAGAGTAGTCGCAATAGTTACATTTGAATTATTTAACGAGTCCCATGTTGGAAATTTTTTTAAATTTTTCTTAAGTACTAGTGGAACAGTACCATATTTATAATAAGTATCTGTAAAACCTGCTACTTCAGCTCTTTTGGGAGTTTTTGTGACACTTGTTGAAATGTCATATCTTTCAGATGTAATACCCGAAACAATTGTTTTCCATTCTGCAGGTACAAACTCTACTTTAACACCCATGTCTTTTGCTAGCTCATTCATTACATCGATATCGAAACCTTTATATTTATTTGTTGCTGGATCCTTAATTGTCATAGGATCCCAATCACCTGTTGTTCCAACTTTTAAAACTCCTGATGATAGTATTTTATCTAAATTCGATTCTGCATTTAACGAGAAGGGTAAAAGAGCAAATAATGCTATAAGTAATATTTTTTTCATAATATTTAATAACTTATTTGAAAAATAATTGGGACTATAATCTTGACGCACTATCATTCATCCATGAGAACAAATGTTGTGAAAATGAGCGTCTTACAAAAAGATTTACCTCATTTTGGTTTTGATTATGAATAATTACATCAATTTTAGCTAAAATCGTTTGAGTAACTGAACCTTTTTTGTTTCTAAAATCATTGAAATTAAAGGGAGATCCAGTTTCAAATAAATCAAAAATTTTATCGCCTTTCAAATTAATTAACACAAATTGATCTGTCACATCTGTCACAGCACCTAAATTTTTTTTTGAAATGTTTTCGTTCAGTAAATTTTCAGTCTCATAGTTATTATTTTCAGAACTTAAAGCTTCATTAGAGTATATCATCCACTCATCTGGGCTTAACCAAAGAGCAGTTAATTTTTCACTTCTAGATGATGTGTTGGCCTCATTAGGCAATAATAAATTTAACGATTTGCCAATAGCAGATAAAAATTCTCTTTTTTTACCTCTTATTATCAATTTCATAATAGGCTTAATTTCTTTTAATTGTAAACCTGAGTAAGATTTTTCTTCAGTAATTGAATTTATGTAATTAAGCATTTAATCTTTTATTTTCCTTATCTAAAAAAACTGGGTCTGCAACAGTTACATTAATCTGCTTATTTTCCATTGGTATAATTAATTTTTTACCAATCATATTTTTTCCACCTCTCACAACTCCAAGAGCAATAGATTTTTTCAAGTTTGGACTATAATAAC
>CACJNO010000010.1 GCA_902594825.1 uncultured Pelagibacteraceae bacterium
TGGATCATATCCAAAACCATTTTTACCTTTAGGTTTATGGGAAATAGTTCCTTCTACTTTTCCAACTACTGAAGTAATTTTTTTATTTAAATAACTTAAAGATAAAGCACATAAAAAACGAGCTTTTATTTTTTTTTTGTTCCAATCTTTATCTTTTTTATACAGTTCTCTATAAACTCTTTTAATAGCCTTTTTAAAATCTAAACTTTTTCCTCCCCATCTTGCTGAAAAAATTCCAGGCCTGTTATCCAATAAATCGATTTCCAAACCAGAGTCATCTGAAAGACAAATTAATTTTGTTTTTTTTGAAAAATATTTTGATTTTATTAATGAATTTTCCTTAAAAGTTTTCCCATTTTCTTTAGGACTTTTAAATTTAAAGTCTAAAGTAGAAAATATTTCAATATTTTTGGGTAGTAAGCTTCTTATTTCCTTCAATTTTCCTTTATTATTAGTGCCTATAAACAATTTTTTTATTTTTTTATTTAACATCTGGAAATTTAAAATTTCCTTACCATATTAAATGGTATGGAAAAAGAAGAAAACATTAAAACAGAAAATAAACCTAATGATGAAAAAGATGACATTTTAAAAACTTCAGAAATAAATGGAGATACAAAAAAAGATAATAAAGAAGAAGATCATAAAGCTGAAAAAAGTCCAAAAGAAAAAATTATCGAATTAGAAGATAAAATTGCAAGAACATTTGCTGAAATGGAAAATCAACGAAGACGATTTGAGAAAGAAAAAGAGGAAGCTTTTGAATATGGCGGTTTTTCATTTGCTAAAGAAGCCTTAAGTTTGATAGATAATCTTGAAAGGTCAAAACAAATTTTAGAAAATGACGAAACTTTAAAAAATTCAGAAGCATTAAAAAAGACATTGGAACATTTTGATATAATTACCAAAGATTTAATTTCTATATTTTCAAAAAATCAGATCAAACCAATAGACAGTTTAAATAAAAAATTAGATCCAAATTTACATCAAGCTATGATGGAAATTGAAGATAATAATAAAGAACCAGGCACTATTGTTCAAGAAATTCAAAAAGGTTTCACTATTAAAGATAGATTATTAAGACCCGCATTGGTGGGTGTTTCAAAAAAAACATTAAAAAATGATGAAAAAAACCAGCAAAATGAAGAAAATTTGGAAGATAAATAATGATCAATGCAACTTGTAGAAATCAATTTAACTATTATATGAGCAAGAGAGAAAAAATATGAGTAAAATTATTGGAATAGATTTAGGGACTACTAATTCCTGCGTAGCTATAATGGAAGGTAGTCAGGCTAAAGTTTTAGAAAATGCCGAAGGTGCAAGAACAACGCCATCAGTTGTTGCTTTTACCGATGATAAGGAAAAATTAATAGGACAACCAGCTAAAAGACAAGCTGTAACGAATCCTGAAAATACTATTTTTGCGGTTAAGAGATTGATTGGAAGAAATTTTGAAGACCAAACTGTTAAAAAAGATATTGAAGCAGCACCATTCAAAATTGTGAATTCAGAAAAAGGTGATGCATGGATTGAAGCTAAAGGTGAGAAATATTCCCCTTCTCAGATTTCAGCTTTTATTTTACAGAAAATGAAAGAAACAGCTGAAAAGTATTTAGGTCAAGCAGTTACAAAAGCTGTAATAACTGTTCCTGCTTATTTTAATGATGCACAAAGACAAGCCACAAAAGATGCAGGAAAAATTGCTGGTCTTGAAGTTTTAAGAATTATTAATGAACCAACAGCTGCCTCCCTAGCATACGGTTTAGATAAAAAACAAAACAAAAAAATTGCTGTCTATGACTTAGGTGGTGGTACTTTTGATGTATCAATTCTTGAATTGGGAGATGGTGTTTTTGAAGTTAAATCTACTAATGGTGATACATTTTTAGGTGGGGAAGACTTTGATAATGCTGTTGTTGAATATCTTATTGGTGAATTTAAAAAAGATTCTGGTATAGATCTTAAATCTGATAAATTAGCATTACAAAGATTAAAAGAGGCTGCTGAGAAAGCAAAAATTGAATTATCAGCTGCTGAACAGACAGACATTAATTTACCATTTATAACAGCCGATAAAACTGGTCCAAAACATATAAACCTTAAAATGACTAGAGCAAAGCTTGAGGCTTTGGTTGAAGATCTAATTGCTAAAACTATACCACCTTGTAAAACTGCATTAAAAGATGCGGGAATAACTGCAAGTGAAATTGATGAAGTAGTAATGGTTGGTGGTATGACCAGAATGCCAAAAGTTATAACTGAAGTTAAAAACTTTTTTGGTAAAGATCCAAATAAAAGTGTTAATCCTGATGAGGTCGTAGCGATGGGTGCAGCAATTCAAGCCGGTGTCTTACAAGGTGATGTGAAAGATGTACTTTTGTTAGATGTAACTCCACTGTCTTTAGGAATTGAAACACTAGGTGGTGTGTCTACTAAACTTATTGAGAAAAACACAACTATTCCTACAAAAAAAAGCCAAGTCTTTTCAACAGCAGAAGATAATCAACCAGCTGTTTCTATTAGAGTACTACAAGGTGAAAGAGAAATGGCTACAGATAACAAATTACTTGGTAACTTTGAATTAGTCGGAATTGCTCCAGCACCAAGAGGAGTACCTCAAATAGAAGTTACTTTCGATATAGATGCAAACGGAATAGTTAATGTTTCTGCTAAAGATAAAGGAACTGGAAAGGAACAAAAAATCCAAATTCAAGCATCTGGCGGTTTATCTGATGAAGAAATTGAAAAAATGGTTAAAGATGCTGAGGCAAATAAAGAAGCGGATAAAAAGAAAAGGGAAGCTGTTGATGTAAGAAACCAAGCAGATACCTTAATTCACTCAACTGAAAAAAACCTTAAAGAACATGGTTCTAAGATTTCCGAAGAAGATAAAAAAGCCATAGAAACCTCTTCTTCATCTTTAAAAGAAGCATTAAAAGGTGAAAATATTGAAGATATAAAGAAAAAAACACAAGATTTAGTTCAATCCTCAATGAAGCTAGGTGAAGCTATTTATAAATCACAACAAAATACCAAACCTGATTCTGACAAAGATGATGGAAATGAAAATAAAGGAAAGAAAGACGATAATGTTGTTGATGCGGATTTTGAAGAAGTAAAAGACGAAAATAAAGAAAAAAGCGCTTAACTGACATCTATTTGTCCAAGTTAAATAAATGGCTAAAAGAGATTATTATGACGTCTTAGGTGTAAATAAAAGTGCATCTCCTGAAGAATTAAAGTCAGCTTATAGAAAATTAGCAATTAAATATCATCCAGATAAAAATCCAGGCGATAAAGTTGCAGAAGATAAATTCAAAGAAGCAAGTGAGGCCTATGGAGTTCTATCTGACAAATCAAAAAAAGAAAATTACGATAATTTTGGACATGCAGCATTTGAAAATGGTGGTGCTGGTCGAGGTGGTTTTGGAGGCTTCGGAGGATTTAGTGGTGCAGATTTTTCAGATATATTTGAAGATTTTTTTGGTGATTTTGGTGGAGGTGGTAGAAGAAGTTCTAGAAAAAATTCTAATAACAGAGGTTCAGATTTAAGATATGATTTATCTATATCACTAGAGGAAGCTTACACTGGTAAAAAACAGAATATACAGTTTTCAACTACTGAAAAATGTAATTCCTGTAAAGGCAATGGTTCTAAACCGGGATATAGTCCAGATAGGTGTACATATTGCGGCGGAAATGGGAGAGTCCGCTCTAATCAAGGTTTTTTTACAGTTCAACAAACATGTCCTCAATGTGCCGGAAGTGGGGAAGAAATTACAAATCCATGTAATGAATGTGGTGGTCAAGGAAATAAACAAACTTCAAAAAAAATCTCTGTAACGATACCAAAAGGTGTTGATGACGGAACAAGAATTCGACTTGCTGGTAAAGGAGAAGCAGGAACTAGAGGTGGAACAAGTGGAGATTTATATTTATTTATTAATGTAGATAGCCATGAACTTTTTAAAAGATCAGATGTAAATTTATTTTATGAATTTCCTATATCTATCGCTGATGCAGCTTTAGGCACAACAATAGAAGTGCCAACTATTGATGGTGGAAAAGCAAAAATTAAAATACCGGATGGAACACAAAATGGAAAACAATTTAGGCTTAAAGGAAAAGGCATGCCATTTATGCGAAGAGGTGATTTTGGTGATTTATATATTCAAATTAAAACGGAAGTTCCAATGACTTTAAACAAAGAACAAAAAGAACTATTAGAAAGATTCAGAAAAATTGATAATGAAAGATCAAATCCAAGCATAAAAAAATTTTTTCAAAAAGCAAAAAATTTTTGGAAAAATTAATAAATGGATTTAGAACAAATTATTCCAGCAATAGGCTTGATAGCTATATTAATATTAATTCTTCCAAATTTTATAAGATCCAATATTGAAAAAAAAACATTTTTAAAAAATCTGAGTATTTGGGGTATTATTGTTTTATTTCTTGTGATACTTCTATATTTTATCTTCTAATGAAAAAAATTAATTTAGGTATTACAGGATGCATGGGTCGAATGGGCCAACAAATTATTAAATCTGTTAAAAAAAATAATAATTTTAGAATAGTAGCTCTCACAGAAAGTAAAAAATTAAATAAAAAAATTGATGGTAAAAATATTTTACAAAATACTAATGAAACTTTCAAAAAAACGAATGTAATAATAGATTTCACAACACCTAAATGTACTTTTGAGATATTAAAGATAGCATCAAAATTGAAAAAAAGAGTGGTAATTGGAACTACAGGTTTTACACAAAAAGAGGAAAAATTAATAAAAAAATATTCTAAAAAAATTCCAATTTT
This sequence comes from uncultured Pelagibacteraceae bacterium, assembly GCA_902594825.1. Classification (GTDB taxonomy): domain Bacteria; phylum Pseudomonadota; class Alphaproteobacteria; order Pelagibacterales; family Pelagibacteraceae; genus Pelagibacter. The sequence goes on from CACJNO010000010.1 coordinate 4,819, forward strand.
AAAAGCTGGTAATATGAGTTTGGGTATAAATTTACTGATGTACCTAACTGAAATTGCCTCTAAATCTTTGGGTAATAATTTTCAAAGCAAAATATTAGAAACTCATCATAAACATAAAAAAGATTATCCATCAGGTACTGCTCTAATGTTAGGAAAAGGTATTGCTATTGGTAAAAATAAAAATTTTTATAATTTAATTGGAAAAAAATATCTTAATAAAAAAAATTTCTCTTACGGAAATAAGATTAATTTTAATTCAATTAGAAAAGGTGAAATAATAGGTGAACATGAAGTTACATTTTCTAACGGTAAAGAAATAATTACACTTAATCATGAAGCATTTGATAGAGCCTTGTATTCTGAGGGTGCATTATCTGCTGCTAGGTGGTTAATTACAAAAAAAACTGGACTTTACTCAATGAGAGACCTTATGAATTTTAAGTAATGAATGAAATTCAAAGAGCTAAAATTGTACTAAAAAATCTTAACAAAATATATCCAAAAATTAAAGTACCTCTTAAAAGTCGAAATGTATTTACACTTTTAATATCCGTGCTTCTTTCGGCTCAATGCACAGATGTAAATGTTAATAACGTAACAAAGAATATTTATCCAAAATATTATAAACCAAATCATTTTTTAAAGTTAGGAAGAAAAAAAATTGAAAAATTAATTAAAAAAATTGGTATTTTTAGAGTAAAAGCTAAAAGTATTTATAATTTATCAAAAATACTGGTAAAAAAATATAAAGGCAAAGTTCCAAAAACTTTCAAAGAATTAGAGGAATTACCTGGTGTAGGTCATAAAACTGCAAGTGTTGTTATGTCCCAAGGATTTGGATTTCCTGCATTTCCTATAGATACTCATATTCATAGATTAGCTCAGAGATGGGGTCTCACAAATGGAAAAAATGTTACTCAAACAGAAATAGATCTTAAGAGACTTTTTCCAAAAAAAAATTGGAATAAGCTTCATCTTCAAATTATTTATTATGGTAGGGAATATTGTAAAGCAAGAGATTGTTATGGAATAACTTGTAAAATTTGTACTAGTTGCTATCCTAATAGAAAAAAACCCATAAAAACCAAAAAAGCTTGATGAAAATTTTAGGTATAGGTAACGCAATAGTTGATGTGATTTGTAAAGTTGACGATAGTTATTTATCTCAAAATAAACTACAAAAAGGAACAATGAAGTTAATTTTTGAGGAAGATGAATTTAAAAAATTACTTTCTAATCTTAAAGTTAATAAAACTGTTTCAGGTGGTTCTGTTGCAAATTCTATAGTAGGTTTATCACAATTAGGGAATAATGTTGGTTTTATTGGAAAAATTTCAGATGATAGTTTTGGTTCTAAGTATGAAGAAGGTTTAAAAAAAGAGAATGTAAATTTTTTTTACTCTAAGAAAAAAGAAAATTTTCCAACTGGTACTTGTTTAATTTTAGTAACACCTGATTCAGAAAGAACTATGTGTACTTATTTAGGTATATCAGGAAAAATAAACGAAAATGATCTTAACATTGAGGCAATTAAATCAAGTGAAATCATCTTTTTAGAAGGCTATTTATGGGATGAGGGGGATGCAAAAAAAGCTTTCGATAAAGCAATAGCTCAATCTAACAAAGTTGCTATGTCATTATCCGATAAGTTTTGTGTAGATAGACATAAAATTAATTTTTTAGATTTAGTAAAAAATAAACTAGATATTATTTTTGCTAACCAAAGTGAAATAAATTCTTTAATCGACTCTGAAAATTTTGAAGAAGTTATCTCATTTGCAAAAAAAATTAATAAACATTTAGTTATTACAAGAGGGGATAAAGGTGCTATCTCAATTTATAATAATGAAATATTTGAAGTTGACGCAATTAGTGATTTAAAAATAATTGATTTAACTGGCGCAGGAGATTTATTTGCAGCTGGATATTTACATGGATTTGTTAATAATTTATCTATCAAAGAATGTCTAATTAAGGGGACAGAAATGTCATCAAAAATAATTCAACAATTTGGAGCTAGGTTTTAAACTTTTTTTTTCTTTTAAAACTTCCTTTTCCTTTTTTCGGTTTTACCACACGTGGATAATATTTTTTTGTAAATAAATCTTTGGCAATTTTATTTTTTTTTTTCAATTTATTTTATATCCATCTTTATGACTCTCTATAAAATTCATATCTTTGAATCTATCTTTTATTTTTTTTCTTAATCTATATATATGTGTTTCAACTGTATGTGTTTCTAAATCAGTTGATTGTTTCCATACAACTTTTTGTAATTCATCAATGCTGCATGGTTTATCTTTTTTATTCAAATATAAAATTGCAAGTGTTTCTTTTTCAGTCAAGTTCACTGATTTATCTTCCTTCCACATTATCCTTGAATTTAAATCTATTTTATAATTTTTAATTAATATTTCAGACTGAGTGTTATAGTTTTTTTTTAAAAAACTCATATTTATCTTTTCAATAAGAGTATTAATTTTCATTGGCAAATTATTAACTAATATCTGGTTATCTAAATTTTCTATAATACTCTCAGATAGAATCACATAGTTTTGTAAATTTTTTGTATTTAAAAGATCTTTTTTAGTTTTAAAGATCAAATTACAATTTAATTCTTCTTTAATTTCAAATAGAATATCAAATATGTTTTTTGAATCACAAACAATTAAATTTTGAATATTCATTAATTAATACATGATAATTACTTTAAGAAATAAAGAAAGACTTATATGTGGAGATTTTAATTTTAAATGCGCTATTGGAAAAGGTGGAAAAATAAAAAATAAAAAAGAGGGTGATAAAAAAACACCAATCGGTATCTTTTCATTAGGAAGTTTATACTACAGATCTGATAGAAAAGACAAACCCGAAACAAAATTAAAATGTAAAAAAATTAGAAAAAACATGGGATGGTGTGATGATCCATCTTCAAAAAAATATTATAATAAATTAATAAAGATAAATAAAAGAACAAAACTAAGTTTCGAAAAATTATTCCAAAAAAATTCAATGTATGATTATATGATACCTATTAATTATAATACTAAAAAGCGCGAATTAGGAAGAGGGAGTGCTATTTTTCTTCATTTAACCAAAAATTTCAAAAAGACTCTTGGTTGTATTGCATTAAATGATAAAGATTTTCTTATTTTAGCTAAAATAATTGATAAAAATACAAAAATTAAAATTTCTTAAGTTCTCATTCCAAAAATTTTTGATCCTATTCTTACATATGTAGAACCATACTTTATTGCTTCTAGATAATCATTAGACATCCCCATGCTTAATTCATTCAAATTGACAATTGATTTAAGATTTTGCATTTCAGAAAAATAATTTGTAACATTTTTATTGTTAGGAGGAAGACACATTAAACCAATAATGTTTAAACTTAGCTCTTCTTTGCAAATTTTATAAAAATCAATCAGTTCTTCAGGCTTAATGCCACTTTTTTGCTCTTCATTTCCAAGATTAATTTGAATAAAAATCTTCAATTTTTTATTGATTTTTTTTTCTTCTAAAGAAATTTTTTTTGCTAATTTAATATTATCTAGAGAATGAAGATAATCAAACAATGGAACTACATATTTTACTTTATTAGTTTGAAGTTTGCCAATCATATGTAATTTAATACTTAAATGATCTTTCTTAATATTTTGCCATTTTTCTAAAGCCTCTTGAACCTTGTTTTCACCAAAGTGGATATGACCAGATTCAATTAAAGGCATAATGTCTATTTTTTTAAATGTTTTGCTAACAGCAATTATTGATGGTAATTTATTATCAATTAACTTTAATTCTTCTTTTATTGAATTTAAATTTATTATTGTTTGATGCATAGAAATTTACCAAAATTTTATCATTTCATTGATAATTTAAATATAAAAAATATTAAAAATTTTGATAAAAAAATAGCAATAATATACAGAAATTATCAAAAAAAGCCGGATAAAAATTCAATTATAAAATTTAAAAATTTTTGTAAGAAAAAAAAACAGAAATTTTTGATAAGTAATTATAAAGATTTAGTTATAAAATATAATTTAGACGGTATATACATACCTTCATTCAATAAAAAAAAGAACTTTTTTAATTATAAGAAACAAAACTTAATTATTGTTGGATCAGCACATAATTTGTTTGAAATAAAAATAAAAGAACAACAAGGTGTACAATCAATTTTTTTATGTCCATTATTTAAGACAAAAAAATCAAATAGATATCTTGGTTTATATCAGTATAATAAATTAGCTAATCTTACTAAATTACCAATTATTGCCTTAGGAGGTATAAATCAATCAAATTTAAAACTTTTAAGAATTACTAAAAGTAAAGGTTTTGCAGCAATAAATTTTTTTAAAAATAAAAATAATATATGAAAAAAAGCTTAAACCAAGAAATTCAAATATTAATAAATAGATATAAACAAGGTGATTATAAAAATGTATTAAAAAAATGTTCAACTTTGTTAAAAGAAAATCCTAGAAATGATTTTTTATGGAATTTATCTGGTTTAAGTTTTCAACAAATAGGAAATAACAAAGATGCAATTACTTCTTTTCAAAATGCTATTAATCATAATCAAAAAAATCATTCTGCCAAAAACAATTTGGCCATTTCGTATAAAAATATCAATGAATATTCTAAAGCTACTAAGTTATTAAAAGAATTAATAGAAGAATACCCAAATTATATAAATGCATATACAAACTTAGCTAACCTGCAAAATGAAACTTATTTTTTTGATGAAGCTCTTATAAATTTTAATAAAGCGCTAGATATAAATAAGAATTCTCCTGAAATTCATCTTAATATTTCAAATGTGTTTCAATCATTAAATAAAATTGATGAAGCAAAAAATCATCTTAATCAAGCTTTAAAAATAAACAAAAATTTTACAATTGCTGACAGAAATTTAAGTCTATTAAATAGTTATAAAAATGGTGAAAATGAAAATCATTTGAAAACGATGTTAGATAAATTAGATAATAGTGAATATTCAGATACAAGTAAAATATTTCTTAATTTTGGTCTAGGAAAAGCTTTCGAAGATAGAAAGGATTATAACAATTCATTTAAACATTTTGAGTTAGGAAATAATCTTAAATACAAAAAAACAAAAAATTTTATTAAAAAATTTCAAAAAAAATCACATGATATCAAAAAATATTTTAAAAAATTAAATCTAAATGAAATTCCAAAATTTAAAGATGAAGGGAAAATGATTTTTATAACTGGACTTCCAAGGTCTGGAACAACTTTACTAGAAAAAATTATATCTTCACATTCAAAAGTTGAGTCAATTAGCGAAGTTGGTTTTATTTTTAGAGAAATAACAGGTAATATATTTAGTGATAATATAATAGATGAAAATAAAATTAATTCTTTTATCAATCAAAATTTGGAAAAAAAATTTAACAACTTTTTAAAATCATATAACGTAAAAAGTAACTATATTATTGATAAATCTTTAAATAATTTTTGGTACATAGGTTTTATCAAAATTTTCTTTCCAAATTCAAAAATTATACATTCTTTTAGAAATCCAAAAGATAATTGTTTATCAATATATAAAAATTTATTTCCTACAAACGATAGTTGGCTTTACAGTCAAGAAGATTTGGGTGAATATTATTTAATTTATAATGATCTTATGAAATTTTGGAACGAAATATTTGAAGGTGGTATTTACAATTGTAAGTATGAAGAGTTAATAAACGATCATACAAACAAAACTAAAGAAATAATTAAATTCTGTAGTTTAGATTGGGAAGAAAATTGTTTAAACCATCAAGATAATAAAAATCCTATAAAAACCTTGAGTATTAATCAAGCTAATCAAAAAGTTTATAAAACATCTATAAATTCTTCAAAATTTTACGAAAATAAACTTTCTAAACTTTATTCAATAATTGATAATTCAATTTAGCCATCGATAATTAAATCCTAATTTATTGAATATATTTATATAGTTTGAGGTATAACTTAAATCATGTTTTTCTATTTCTTTTCTTACTTGTAAATTACTTGCTGTTTTGATTATCAAATTTTTATTAATATTTTTGATACAATCGGATGTCCATTCCAAATCCAAAAACTTAAATAAATCTTTTGAAACAATCTCAGGATTATCAGTGAGATTTTCTAAGTCTAATGTATAGATATTTATAAACTTTTCAGATTTGATTTGATTTAATTTTTTGTAATAAAAATCAACAATATCAAAAATAACCTCTAGTGAATGGGACCACAATACATTTGGTAAAAAAGATCTAAAAATACCTAAAACATTTGCAGCAGGGTTTCTATAACAATAAATAAACTTAGCGTTTGGATAAATCTTATATATTAAATCGATGTATAGAAAATTTGAAATTGATTTATCAATAAAAAAATTATTGTTTTTTTTTAAACCTTGTGCATAAAGTTGATCCATAATTTTTTCATCTAAAATATTAATATTTTCATTATTAAATTGAAATTTTGAAATCAGCGTTTCACTTTCATAATTTTCAATAATTTTTTCAGAAAAAAAAACTTTATCAAACACATCACTTTCTCCTAAACTTTGTAATTTTTTTTTTCCAGAAGTTATGATTTTTTCAACTAAAGTTGTGCCAGATCTCGGAAGTCCCATAATAAAAATTGGATTAAGTTTAGATTTTGAAATAAAATCAATTTGATTAAATTCTTTAATAAAAGTAGGTAATAAATTTTTTATAAAATTAATCTGTTGATATGATGATTTTTTTTTTGAAGATATGTAAACTTTATGTGCCTCAATTAAATTTTCGACCTCTAAATCATAATTTTTTTCATTTTCATGAAATTTTGCGAGAATTAAATTTCCATACATTTTGTTTTCAAGATTATAATTATCCAAATTTTTTTTTATTTTTTCGATTAAATTGAGTGTTAATTTATTATCATTTATTCTCATAAGAGAATAAATATAACTTAAATTTTCAGGTTCACTTTTACTTAATTTTTGAAAGTAACTTTTACTTTTATCAATTTCACCAATATATAAAAAAACTTTAGCTAAATTTAAAATTGTAGTTTTATCATCATTTTTTATAGCTAATGCTTGCTCAAAAGTCTTAACTGCAAGCTCAATTTCATTTTTTTCTAAATAAATTTGACCTAAAAAATTCAGATTTAGCAAATCTTTAGATTTTAGATTAATAAATTCTTTCACATATTTTAAGGCTTGATCATATTTATGAAGTTTAAAACATATATGACTTAAATACCAATTAAGCATTAAATCATCATTTTCTTTTTTTAGTTGATTTAAAAAAATTAAACCCTCATGAAATTTTCCCTTATTAAAAAATTCTTCTATCTTTCCTAGATCATTATTATCTAACTTTTTTTCGCTCATTTTAAATGATACCAAAATCTAATTTTTTTTATATTTTAAAAAGACAAAAAAAAACGGCCCTTAAAAAAGGGCCGTTTTTTAAATAATATAGTATAAAACTAAATTAGAATGCCATTAACAAACTAACTTCAGTTCTATCTTCTGAGTTATTTAATGTACCACCTGAGTTATCAACAGATACATCTGATACTCTTAAAGTTGCTCCACCCATAGTGTATGCAATTTGAATACCATCTGCGTCTTGAGTAACGTCAGCTTGACCTGCAGTAGCACCTGTAGCAGCACTTGCAGATTTTAAGTACGTGTTCTCATAGTTTTCGTAAGACACTGATAAGTTGTCATTTACGTTAAACGCAATACCATAAATTTCAACTTCATTAGCATTACCTGATGAAGCATTAGTAGCGTTTACTGAGTTGCTTGTGTAGTTTTGTTGATAACCAACAGTAACTGGACCAAAAGCGTAAGTAGCAAAAGCTGCAGTAGTTGTTGTTTCACTAGGTGCAGTTGATGTACTCTCAAGATCCCAGCTAGTTTCACCGTAACCAACACCAACTGTTAAACCGTCAACTAACGAAGCGTTAGTAACAGCAAAGTTTATGTTAGAACCGTCGTAGTTAGCATCTGTGAAGCTGTTTCCACCATCACCTGCATCACCACCACCTACTGCTGGATCGTACTCTAAGTTTAAGTCCATACCCATGAAAGAGTTTTTGTAACCGAACACACCACCAGAACCAGCAGAACCATCCATGATGTCTGTGTTAGTAGCAGTTGTTCCATTCCAAACTTCTTCGTAAGCACTTGGAACTTTGTCGTCAATTGTACCAAGACCGTATCCACCAGTACCTTGGTCAAAAGCAACTGTACCCATATCACCCATATCTAAAGATACACTGTGAGATGAAGTACCACTTTGTTGATCTTTAGTGAACAAATAGAACGAAGCTGTTCCGAAATCTGTTTCACCAGAACCACTGAAAGATAAGTTTCCTTTACTTCCAAATGGGTTACCATTGTTACTTAGTGCTGCGTATGTAGCGTCACCTGAACCTTGAGTGTACTCACCAGTTACTTCCCAAGTACCACCTACTGATAGTGATCCTGCTGAAGCAGCTGTAGCAACCAATGATCCAGCTAATGCTGAAGCACCAATTTTAGTTAGTTTTTTCATAATAATTACTCCTTTTATTAATTAATTAATTAATTATGAGCCTGCTTTTTACCTAATTATTGAATTTTATTAGATAAAATATAGCGATTTTTTACGTTTTTTATTGATATGTTGCAAAAATATCACAAAAAATACCCTTTATTTATTGGATATTTGATACTATCAACCTATGCTATAAATGTTAACTAAAATTAATATGATTTCTAAAAAATTTATCAATTTTGTAATTAATATTGTTTTTTTTATATTTTTGGGTCTTTCTTTAAATCAATGCGGAATTTGGGATCCTGCAGATGCGAGAAAAGTTCCAGTAAATGCAAAGGATAGAGTTCAAAAAAATATTGAAGAAGGAAGAGCAGTAAAATTCAAAAACCTTGGTAAAGGCGGAGGATCAGGAAATTTTTCTTTTGCCTCATCTAATGAAATGTGGAGAGCAACGATTGAAATTCTAGATTTCGTTCCTCTTTCGAATGCAGATTATGGTGGAGGAGTTGTAATAACAGATTGGTATAACGATGGAGAAGACAAAAAAGAGTCTATCAAAATAATGGTCCAATTTTTATCAAATGAAATTAGAGCTGATGGATTAAAAGTAGTTGTATATAATAGATATTGTAGCGATGGTAATACTCTTAACTGTGAAACTTCAATAAATAAGGGAAATGTTTCAGAAGAAATAAAGTTTGCTATTCTTAAAAAAGCTTCTACGATTAAAAATTTCGAAAATACTAAGAAGGCTGAAGAATATCGTAAAAAAAACCCAACCAGACCTGGTACTTTAAAAAGCCCTTAAAATAACAATAAATTTTAATACTAAAAGTTTTTTTAAAGTTTATTATCAACAATTAAAAATGAATAGATATAATTTTAAGACTGTTGAAAAAAAGTGGCAAGAATATTGGAGCCATAACAATACTTTTATAACCTCATCAGATAAAACTAAAAGAAAATTTTATTGCTTAGAAATGTTTCCCTATCCCTCAGGAAAGATACATATGGGGCATGTGAGGAATTACACGATAGGTGATGTTTTAGCAAGATATAAAAAATTAAACGGATACAATGTACTTCATCCAATGGGATGGGACTCGTTTGGAATGCCTGCAGAAAATGCGGCAAGATCTAATAATTTAGATCCTAAGAAATGGACTGAAAAGAATATTTCGGTGATGAAAACACAATTACAAAAATTAGGTTTATCCATTGACTGGGGTAGAGAAATTTCCACGTGTACCCCAGAATATTACAAACATCAACAAAGATTCTTTTTAGAACTTTTTGATAAAAAGTTAGTTTATAGAAAAGAAAACTATGTAAATTGGGATCCTGTTGATCAAACGGTCTTAGCAAATGAACAAGTTATTGATGGGAAAGGTTGGAGATCTGGAGCAATTGTAGAGAGAAAAAAATTAAACCAATGGTTTTTTAACATCCAGAAATTTTCTGAAGAATTGCTTTTAGGATTAGAAAATCTTAATGATTGGCCAAATAAAGTAAAAATAATGCAAAAGAATTGGATTGGAAAATCTTATGGATGTGAAATAGATTTTGAAATTGAAAATTGTAATGAATTTGAAAAAATAAAAATTTTTACTACAAGACCAGATACTTTATTTGGTTGTTCTTTTTTAGCTTTGTCAGTTGACCATCCGTTATCAAAATTGTTTAAAGATGATTCAAAATTTAAAGATTTTAAAAATCAATGTAATAAAATGGGAACCACAGAAGAGGCCATTGCTCAAGCCGAAAAGCTCGGATTTAATACAAATTTATTCGCAAAAAACCCATTTGATAAAAATATAAAAGTTCCAATATTTTTTGCAAATTTTGTTCTTATGGATTATGGTTTTGGTGCTATTTTTGGTAGTGCTGGTCATGATCAAAGAGATTTAGACTTTGCAAGAAAATATAACTTAGATGTAATTCCTGTTGTCAAGCCAATAGATCATGATGGAGATTTAATCATCAAAGACAAAGCTTATACCGGACCTGGTATAATATATAATTCAAAGTTTTTGAATGGATTAACAGCTCCAGATGAATCTGTTTTAGAAACTATTAAAATTTTAGAAAATAAAAAACTTGGTTCAAAAAAAATTAATTTTAGATTAAAAGATTGGGGAATTTCTAGACAAAGATATTGGGGATGTCCTATTCCAATCGCATATGATGAAAATGATAATATTGTAAAAATACCAGAGAGTATGTTGCCAATAAAATTACCTGAAAACATTAATTTAAATACAAAAGGAAATCCTTTAAATCATCAAGAAGATTGGAGAAAAATAAAAATTGATGGTAAAGTTTGTTACTTAGAAACAGACACACTTGATACATTTGTTGACTCTTCTTGGTATTTTTTAAGGTTTTGCTCTCCAAAAAACAAAAATTATGGGTTTCAAATTGATGATGTTAATTATTGGATGCCAGTAGACCAATATATTGGAGGTGTGGAACATGCAATACTTCATCTTTTATATTCTAGATTTTTTATGCAAGCACTTAATTATAAAAATTCAAAATTTAATATTACCGAACCTTTTGCCGGTTTATTTACTCAAGGTATGGTATGTCACGAAACATACAAAGATAGCAATGGTAATTGGTTAAATCCTGATGAAGTTTTCACTGATGATGGTAAAAAATTTTTCAAAAAATCTAAAAAAAATGAAAGTGTCGAAGTAGGTCCATCAGAGTCTATGTCAAAATCAAAAAAAAATACAATTGATCCTGAGGAAATAATACAAAGTTATGGAGCTGATGCAGTGAGATTATTTATTATGTCTGATAGTCCACCTGAAAAAGATGTTCAATGGTCAGATGAAGGAATGGAAAGTTCTTACAAATTTATTCTTAAACTTTGGGGATTGCATCAAAAAATCATAAAAAAGATAAATGCTAATGAAAAAAATAATATCAATGAAAATATAAATAAATTTACTAATTCATTGATTAAAAAAATTACAAATAATATTGAAAATTTTAGATACAATGTAATTATTGCCAATTTTCATGAAATGTATAACTTCATGTCTAAAGAGTTAGATAACTCTTTAAATAGTACTGAACTAGCAAACAATTATTCAAAAATTTTAGTAATGTTAAATCCATTTATTCCACATTTTTCATCAGAATGTCTCGATGAACTTTCAAAATTAAAAAAAATGGATAACGAGATTTGGCCAAAAATTGATGAAAAATATTTTGAAAATGAAAACATTAACTTAGTAATTCAAATTAATGGTAAAAAAAGAGATGTAATTGAAATTGAAAAAGATACAAATGAAGACACAATAATGAATATTATAAAAAATAATGAAAAACTGAGAAATCATATTATGGGTAAAGAGATTATAAAAAAAATTTTAGTACCAAATAAGATAATTAATCTAATTGTAAAATGAAAACTATTAATGTCATTTTAATCCTATGTTTAATGATTACATCGTCATGTGGATATAAAATTATCAACAAAATTGATAATTCAAAGTTTGAAATAATTAGTATTGAATATAGAGGAGACTCAAAAATAAACAAAAAACTTAATTTATTTTTTGAAAGATTTCTTAATAATGATGATGCAAGTAGATTTTTTAACATTATATCAAAAAGTCAATCAATTAAACAAGTAACATCAAAGGACGTCTCGGGTAAAGAAAGCAGTTTTTCGTTAGAAATAATTGTAACTATAGATGTTTATGAAAATGAAAAATTAATTAATAATTTTAGTATTAATAGAAAAGTAAATTATAATAATTTAGATAGTCAATTTGAATTAAAACAATATGAAAAAAATTTAATTGATGATCTGGTCAGCCAAATTTTAATTGATATTGGTACAAATTTATCAAATATTAAATGATTAAAAAAAGTTTTGAATTCAACAAGATTAAATTAAATAATTATCAATACTACCTGTTTTATGGAGATAATGATGCACAAAAAAGTGAAATAATAGATGAGTATTTTAAAAAGAAATTCTTAAATAAAATTTTTAGATACGAAGAAAATGAAGTACTCAGCAATTCAAAAAATTTCTTAGACGAGATATTAACAAAATCTTTTTTTGAAAATGAAAAATTAATTCTCATTACAAGATCAACTGATAAAATATTAAAGATATTTGAAGAAATTATTGAAAAAAAAATTCAAGATATATATATAATTTTTTTTGCAGAAAATCTTGATAAGAAGTCGAAGCTAAGAAATTTTTTTGAAAAAGAAAAAGATTTTGTTTGTACTCCGTTTTACCCAGATAATTATAAAAATCTTTTATTTTATACAAGTAATTTTTTTAAAGAAAAAAAAATTCAAGCATCACAAGAAATAATTAATTTAATAATTAATAGAGCAAATAACAACAGACAAAGCTTAAAAAATGAATTACAAAAAATAGAAAATTTTACAAAAAAAAATAAAAGACTAGAAATGTTAGACATTGTAAAATTAACGAATTTATCAGAAAATCATAATGTTTCTGAATTAGTTGATTGTTGTCTTGCAAAAAACAAAAATAAAATTCATAGCATGCTAAATGAAAACAATTTTACAAAAGATGATACAATTTTGATTATTAGAACCTTTTTAAATAAAACAAAAAGATTGATCAAATTAAAAAATCAAATGGATCACAATAAAAATATAGATGAAATAATTTCTCTATATAAACCACCTATATTTTGGAAAGATAAAGAAATCATAAAAGAACAAATGAATAATTGGTCTACAATAAATATTACTAATTTTTTATATAAAATAAGTGAAATAGAATTAATGGTTAAAAAAAACTATGAAAATTCTATAAGAATTTTATTAAACTTTATTTTATCTAATTGCGCAAAAACTAACTAATAATTTTTTTTTATTGAATCAATTATTTTATTTAATTGATCCAAATCTGAATATTCAAATAAAATAGACCCTTTATTATTTTTTTTATTTTTAATAAGAACTCTAATACCTAATTTTTCAGTCAAACTATTTTCTAATTCAGCAATATTACTATCTTTATTAATTTTTGTTTTAGTCTTGGATTTTTTAAAAATTTTAACAAAGTTTTCAGTTTGTCGAACTGACAATTTTTTTTCAATGATCTTATTGGCTATGAAATATGCATTTTCTAAACCAACTAAAATTTTTGCATGACCAGTACTTATCTTTTTTTCTTCAACTAATTTAAGAACTTCTTTAGGTAAATTTAATATCCTTAGAGAGTTTGTTATATAACTTCTACTTTTACCTATAAATTTTGAGACCTTCTCTTGATCATATGAAAATTCGTCTATTAGTCTTTTATAGCCTTGTGCCTCCTCAAGAGGATTTAAATCATTTCTTTGCACATTTTCAACAATAGCAAACTCTAAAGATTTTAAATCATCGGCATCAGTAACAACAACGGGTATATCGTGTAAACCAGCTCTTCTTGCTGCTAACCATCTTCTTTCCCCAGCTATTATTTCAAATTTAGAATTATCTGAATTAGAATTTCTTACTATAATTGGCTGTATAACACCTCTTTCTCTTATTGAATTCGCTAAATCCTCTAAATTTTCCTCATCAAAATTTTTACGAGGTTGAAATTGATTTGGAACTATATCACTTAAAGATAGTTTATTTGTTTTAGTCTCAATCTTTGTTTCTCCAATCAATGATGATAATCCTCTCCCTAAACCTTTTTTAATTTTTGAATTCATTATGCGGCACTTCCTATTTTGTTTTCTTGGATAATAAATTCATCTGTAAAACTATAATATGATTTACTTCCTGGACAATTTTTATCATATATCAAAACGGGTACTCCATGTGAAGGTGCTTCGGATAATCTAACATTCCGTGGTATCACTGTTTGATAAACTTTTTCTTTAAAATAATCTCTTGCTTCTTGTTCTACCTGAGATGATAACTTATTTCTTCTGTCATACATTGTTAAAAGTATTCCCTGTATTTCTAAATTTGGATTTAAATTTACTTTTATCCGTTTAATAGTTTTCATTAGCTGAGTTAAGCCTTCAAGTGCGAAAAATTCTGTTTGAAGTGGTACTAAAAGTGAATTAGACGATACCAAAGCCATCACGGTTAATAAGCTCAAAGAGGGAGGACAATCTACTAAAATATAGTCATAAGATGCTCCAGAATCTTTTAAATATGCGGTTAATTTTGCTTTCAATATAAAAGCCCTATCTGTATCTCCTGCAGTTTCAACCTCTAATCCAGACAAATCAACATTCGAAGTAATCAAATCTAGATTATTAAATTTTGTTTTCTTGATAACATTAGAAATCGATGTTGTGCCATTAAGAATTCCATAAATGGTTTGATCTGATTGCTCTGTATTAGATAATCCTAACCCTGTAGTAGCATTTCCTTGAGGATCAAGATCAATAACTAAAATTTTTTTTCCTTGTTGAGACAACGCAGATGCAAGATTAATTACAGTTGTTGTTTTACCAACCCCGCCCTTTTGATTAATTATTGAAATTATTTTCATAAAATTTTTTTTTCTATTTTTTTAATATTAAGTATAAATGATTTTTTATTTGTTATGCTCTTCTTTACCTCATATTCCAAATTCCATTCTTTAAGTGTATCATTCAGGATTTGCCTCCCAGAGACACCCATAAAAAAAATAATATTTTTAAAATTTTTAAAGTTCTCATTTATTAAACTAAGAACTGCTGGCATAGGTTTAAAAGCTCTGGACATTATTGTTCCTGTTTGAATATTTTTAACTGTAAAAATATCTTTTTGAATTACTTCTGTGTTCAAATTCAATTTTTTTGAAACTTCTTTTAGAAAAGCGCACTTATGATAACTTTTTTCGTACAGGTTGATCTTTAGACTATTTTTTATTTGTTTCATAACGATTGCAACTATTAAGCCAGGCATTCCTCCTCCAGAGCCTAAATCACAGGTTGTATTATAATTTAAATCAATAAAATCAATTATTTGTGCTGAATCTATTATATGACGCTCTCTTAATTCCTTTTTTTCCGATATTTTTTTACTTATAATGTTTATTTCCTTATTTTTTTCCAAAATCATTGAAATTAAACTTTCAAGCTCATTACAAGTTTCACGTGAAACATTTATATTAGAAATTTTAGAGTAAGAATTTAAAATAAGGTTATCCATTAAGCTATATGCTTAATAGACTTTCTTTTGACGTGTGACAACAAAATATATACGGCTGCAGGAGTTATTCCATCAATTCTAAGCGCCTGACCCATCGTTTTAGGTCTTATTTCTTTGAATTTGGATTTAACTTCGTTTGAAAGGCCTGAAAATTGATCATAATCAATATTATCAGGAATTAATAAATTCTCATCTCTTTTAAAAGCTAAGATATCAGCTTTTTGTTTTTTCAAATAACCTCTATAATGTGAGTTTATTTCAATCTGTTCGTCTATTTCAGCACCATTATCAATAATTTCGGGCCAAATCTCCCTAATTTTACTCATATTAACATCTTTTTGAGACAAAATTTCTTCTGCAGTCCTAAAAACACCGTCCTTAGCAATTTTAATGCCAAATTTATCTGCCTTAGATGGAGAAATATTTAAATTAGACATTTGCACTGAAATTTTACTCAACTTATCAAATTTATCTTTAAAAATATCTTTTCTGAGGTCTGATATTAATCCTATATTAATCCCCTTATTTGTGAGCCTTAAATCAGCATTATCGGACCTAAGGCTTAATCTGTATTCGGCTCGAGATGTGAACATTCTATAAGGTTCAGCAACACCCTTGGTTACTAAATCATCAATCATTACCCCTATATATGCATCTGATCGATCCAGAATAAAAGGCTCCATGTTTTTTATAGAAAGTGCAGCATTTATTCCAGCAATAAGACCTTGTGCTGCTGCCTCCTCGTATCCTGTAGTTCCATTAATTTGACCAGCAAGATAAAGATTTTTGATTTTTTTTGTTTCAAGCGTAAGAAATAGCTCTCTAGGATCAATATAATCATATTCTATAGCATATCCTGGCCTTATCACTTTAACATTCTCTAAACCATTGATATTGTTGAGAATTTCATATTGAACAACCTCAGGTAGAGATGTAGATATACCATTTGGGTAAATTGTGTGATCATTTAAGCCTTCAGGCTCTAAAAATATCTGATGTCTAGCTTTATCTGAAAATTTTACTATTTTATCTTCTATTGAAGGACAATATCTTGGACCAACCCCTTGGATACTACCAGAGTAAATTGCACTCCTAGATAAATTCTTTTTAATTATCTTATGAACTTTTTCATTCGTATAAGTCATTGAGCACGAAACTTGTTTATTAAAATTTGTTTTTGTTAAAAAAGAAAAAAAATATGGATCATCATCTGCAAATTGTTTTTCCAAATTTTCAAAGTTAATAGTTCTAGAATCTAATCTCGGAGGTGTGCCAGTTTTTAATCTACCTATTTTAAAATTATATATCTCCAACTGCTCACTCAAACCTGTGCTTGGTTTTTCATTAAATCGACCAGCAGGTGTTCTTTTATCTCCAATATGTATCAGTCCATTTAAAAATGTTCCAGTTGTTAAAATTAACTTGTTGCAACTTACTTTGTTACCTTTTTGTGTAAGAAATCCATTTATTTGATTATTAGCAAAAATAAACTTTATTACAGGATCAGAAAAAATGCTTAAATTACAATACTTTACTAGTTTTTCTTGCATAAATCTACGATATAATGATCGATCGGATTGAGTTCTAGGTCCTCTTACAGCCGGTCCTCTACTTCTATTTAGTAATCTAAATTGTATTCCAGACCTATCTGCCACCTCAGCCATGACCCCATCTAAAGCATCAATTTCTCTCACCAAATGGCCTTTACCTAAACCTCCAATAGCAGGATTGCATGACATTTCCCCAATAGTATTTTTATTATGAGTGAATAAGGCAGTATTAATTCCAAGTCGCGCAGATGCTGCTGCTGCCTCACAACCTGCATGGCCTCCACCGATTACTACCACATCAAAAGATAAATCTTTTTTCATGGTTTAAATTTATATTCGATTACAATTTTTACAAGATTTGAGTTTTATTACTTAAATAAGCCTTTATTATCAACGAAAATAGTAAAAAAAGGCCTAAAATTACAGCAAAATAGCTATTATTTTCCAATACAAAAATCGTTGAAAATACTGCCTAATATCTCCTCTACATCGACTTTTCCAACAATCATTCCTAAATGTCTAGTTGCTAGTCTTAAATCTTCAGCTGCTTTATCAAAATCTTTTTTATCATTTTTATCTAAAAAGCTTTTCAAATAATCTGAACACTGCAACAAATGTTGTCTGTGTCTTTCCCGGGTTATTAAAATATCTTCTTCTGTTATAAATTTATTTTTTAAACTATTCTTTATTTTCGAAATTAACAAATCTATATTTAAATTTTCCTTTATTGAAATTAAAACGTGATTAAATTTAAGAATTTTTGGATCTAATGTTTCTTTCAAAAGATCTGATTTATTAATTACTAAAATTGCATCTTTTTTTAACAGATCATTCAAAAAACCGCTTAAATCAATACTTTTAGCATCAACTACTACTAATTTTAGATCTGCATTTTCAGCTTTTTTTAAGGATAATCTTATACCTTTTTTTTCTATTTCATCTTTAGAATCTCTTATGCCAGCAGTATCTGAAACGATCACAGGATATCCATCTATGTTGAGATGTGTCTCAACAACATCCCTTGTTGTGCCAGCAATCTCAGAAACTATGGCAACTTCTCTATTTGATAAATTATTTAGTAGACTAGATTTACCCGCATTAGTTGGACCTAAGATTGCAATTTTAAAACCTTCTCGAATTATTTCTCCAACCTTTTGGTCGTTCAAAATTTTATTAATCTCGTTTAATGTATCAAAAGAATCTTGTTTTATTTTTTTTAAATTTTCTTCCGGTATATCTTCCTCAGGAAAATCTATTTTTGCTTCAACAAATGACAAAATTTTTAACAATTTTTCTCTCAACTCATTAAATTTCTCTGAAGATTTTCCTTTCATTATTTTCAAAGCTTGTGATCTTTGAATTTCAGTTTCTGCTGAAATCAAATCAGCAATGCTCTCTGCTTTGAGCAAATTTATTTTGCCATTTTGAAAAGCAAGCTTTGTAAATTCACCTGGCTCAGCTAATCTACAGTTTTTCAGTTTTGAAATCTCGTTTTGAACAGCCAAAACTACAGCTTTGCCTCCATGTACATGAATTTCGGTCATATCTTCCCCTGTGTAGCTCTCAGGCCCTGGAAACCATATTATAATGCCTTCATCAATAAGCTCAGAAGTGTTGATATTGTTTATTTTTCGAAGGGTAGCCACTCTTGGCTCCGGGATTTCTTTTCCAGTAAGACATTTTATCACTTTAGATGCCTCAGAACCAGAAATCCTGATTATTGCAACACCAGAAACTCCTGAACCTGATGATAGGGCATAAATAGTCATAAAATATTATAACTTTTATTCTGCAATATTGGAAAACTTAATTAGGCCGGTTTATTCATTGAATTAAAGAATTCAGCATTATTTTTTGTGTCTTTTAACTTAGAACTAATAAACTCAATTGCATCCATAGTACCCATTGGAGCAATTATTCTTCTCAAAACATTCATTTTTTGTAAATCATTTTTATCAAACAACAATTCTTCTCTTCTCGTCCCTGATTTGGTTATGTCTATTGCTGGGTAAATTCTTTTATCTGCAATTTTTCTATCAAGTACAGTTTCACTATTTCCTGTCCCTTTAAACTCTTCGAAAATTACCTCATCCATTCTACTTCCAGTGTCAATTAATGCTGTTGATATAATGGTTAGGGACCCGCCTTCTTCTATGTTTCTTGCGGCTCCAAAAAATCTTTTTGGCCTCTGAAGTGCGTTTGCGTCAACACCTCCTGTTAAAACTTTTCCTGAACTTGGAATTACAGCATTATATGCTCTTCCAAGTCTCGTGATGGAGTCTAGTAATATTACAACATCTTTTTTATGTTCGGTTAATCTTTTTGCTTTTTCTATGACCATTTCTGCAACGGCTACGTGCCGTTGAGCTGGTTCATCGAATGTAGAACTTATCACTTCACCTTTAACTGTTCTTTGCATATCAGTTACTTCCTCGGGACGTTCATCTATTAAAAGCACGATCAAATAACATTCTGGATAGTTTTTAGCTATTGAGTTAGCAATACTTTGTAATATCATTGTCTTTCCAGCTTTAGGTGGCGATATAATGATTGATCTTTGTCCTTTGCCAATAGGACTAACAAGGTCTATTAATCTTGGTGTTAGGTCTGGTTTTTTTTCAGTTTTAACCATCTCAACTTCCATTACCAACTGTTTATCTGGATAAAGAGGTGTTAAGTTATCGAATGCTATTTTATGTCTAGATTTATCTGGTTCTTCAAAATTTATTTTGCTTACTTGTAATAAAGCAAAATATCTTTCACCTTCTTTTGGTGCTCTTACTGGCCCTTCCACGGTGTCTCCCGTTCTTAAACCAAACTTTCTTATTTGGCTTGGGCTTACATAAATATCATCAGGACCTGGAAGATAATTGGACTCCATCGCCCTTAGGAAACCAAAACCGTCTTGTAAAAGTTGTAACACACCAGCGCCTGTAATCTCCTCTTTCTCAGCAACTTTTTTCAAAATTGCAAAAAGAATTTCTTGTTTTCTCAAAGTACTAGCATTTTCAATGCCAAGCTCTTCTGCTTGAGTAATAAGTTGTTCGGATGATTTGAGTTTTAATTCTTGTATGTTCATGATTAGATATTATTAAGGACTTAATAATAGATAGAATATATATACTATTTAAAAAAATTCAACCTTAGATTGGCTTAAAAACTACTATAAAAACTATTAAAATTAACAATAAAGTCGGTATTTCATTAATATAACGATAAAATTTAGAAGTTTTTTTATTCTGGTCCATTTTGAATTGATTGAGGAGTGATCCAAGGTAAAAATGGTAAACTGTTAAAAATAGCACTAAAATTAGCTTTAATTGAAGCCATAAGCTAGCTAACTGCTGAAAACCTACTTCATGGATTAAAATTAAACCAAACAGCCAGCTTAATACCATAGCGGGTGTCATTATATAAAAGAACAATTTTCTTTCCATTGTTTTAAAAACGCTTGAAACAATCTCATTATTATTCTCAGAATGATAAACAAATATCCTGGGGAGATATAAAAGACCAGCCATCCAAGAAATAACAGCTATTAAGTGTAAACTTTTAAATAATAAATAACTATTCATAATTTATACATGGACATTTTTTAAATTGATTTGGACATTGTACCTTTGGAGGGAAAAGCTCTCCATTAAAATTATAGTCTTGTTTATTGATTATTAAATTCGACATTGCTCTTATATAATTTTCATTAGTACCAAGTGCTGGTATTCTAGAATAGTTTTTACAACCATTTTTATCTGCTAATTCTTTATACTCAATATCTAGCTCAACTAACGTTTCTGAATGTTCTGATACAAATGCAATTGGAACTAAAACTATATGTTTTCCTAATTTTGAATTTTCAACAATAATATCTTCGGTTGATGGACCAATCCATTTTAATGGTCCAACTCGACTTTGATAGCTTAATACCCAATCTAAATCTTTAATGTTAAGAGATCTTACAATTTGATTAACTGATTGTTCTACTTGCCATTGATATGGATCACCTTTTTTAATATTTTTTTCAGGCAATCCGTGTGCAGAAAAAATTAATTTAAAATTTTCTAAATTTTTGATCTTTTTAACTATTTCTTCTTTGTGTGCCTTAATAAAATTTTGATCCGTTGGGTAGCAGCAAATAATATTTGTTTTTATCTTAAAGTTATTTTTAGAACAAATATCTCTCCATTCTTTAATTGATGAACCCGATGTTGCCGCAGAATATTGTGGATAAAGAGGCATTAAAATAACCTCGTTTGGATTATAATTAATTACTTTATCAACAACATTTTCTGCTCTTGGATGCCAGCACCTCATAACTACAAAACACTTATATCTTGATGAATTATCATCTTCATTTAGTTTGGCTTCTAAAGCTGCGGCTTGCTTTTCTGTTAAATGTAAAATAGGCGAAGAACCTCCTAATTCTTGATAAATTTTTTTTGCAGTTGGGGCTCTTCTATTAGCTATTAATTTAGCTAAAGGATATCTTAAAAAACTTGGTAAATTTAAAATTGCTGGATCGTTAAATAAATTAAACAAAAATGGTTCAACATTTTCTAATTTATCCGGACCACCTAAATTAAATAAAATAACAGCTTTTTTCATTTAAAATCTTTCACTGTTTTAACAAGGTATTCAACCATATCCGGATTAGTTTCAGGTAGTATTCCATGTCCAAGATTGAAAATATATGGATGATTTTTAAAAATTTCTAAATATTTTATTGTTTCTTTCCTTAATGTCTCTTTATCCGTTAACAAAATTTTTGGATCTAATCCTCCTTGAATAGGTATTTTTATATTTTTTAAAATTTCTTTAGGATTTAAATTATAGTCAATATTAACAGCGTCAGGCTTCACAATATCACAGAATTCTTTATAATTTTTTATTTCTCTTGGAAAGCATATCACTGGCACATTTAAAGATTTAATGAAATTAACAAGATTTAAAGTAGGGCTGTAAATGTAATTTGGTAAATCTTTTTCTTCTAATAAACCTGCCCAACTATCAAAAATTTGAATAATATTTGCACCACTGTCTATCTGGTGTTTAATATGAATCTTTAAAAATTTTTCAATTATTAATAAAATTCTATTTATAAGAAATTCATCTTTAAAAAAATTTGCTTTTAATGTTTTCTTAGGTGATTGTTGATTAATCATGTAAACTAATAATGTCCAAGGGGCACCAACAAACCCTATTGTGCTTTTATTTTTTAAATTAAGGTCTAAACTAACTTTTTTTATAGCTTTATAAACCCGGTGGACCTTTTCTACAAAATCAACTTCATCAATTTGTGAGATTTTATTTAAATTTAAATCTCCTAGTTTAGGGCCAAAATTTTTTTCAAATTCTACTTTTTGTCCTAATCCATAAGGTAAAATAAGTATATCAGAAAATATTATTGCAGCATCCAGATTAAATCTTTTAAGAGGCTGTAATGTTATCTCAGATGATAATTCTTCATTTAAACAAAGTTTAATAAAATCTTTATTTTTTTCTCTAATTTTTCTAAATTCAGGCAAATACCTACCAGCTTGTCTCATAATCCAAATTGGATTTATATTTGTTTTTTTATTTTTTATAACTTCATCAATCGGCGACATATAAATAATTAAATATATTTAACTGTATTATTAGTATAGTTTGTGGATAACGGTGATTAAATTTTTTTAACATCTTTTAAACAAGTTATTAACATTTAAATCTTTAAATTTACTGAGTATATTAGAAAAATTGAAGCTTATTTAAAAAACTCTTAAAATTTACTTTTTTTATACATATGTTTAAAATTGTGAATAAAAATGGCGTTTTACAACAATTATTTCTAAGTATTAAAAATTATTAATATGATTTAAATAATAAAAAGTTATTAACAATTAATACATGACTAATACCTACCAAATTTATCTAATCTCCGATTCTACGGGGGAAACATTAGACAGAATTTTTCTTGCTATAAAAGCTCAATTTAAGAATATGGAATATAAGATTCATACTTATTCTTTTACTAGAACAGAAAATCAAATTTTTAAAATATTATCTGAGGCTGAAAAAGAAACTAACCCTATAATTTTATATTCAATTGTTGATAGTAACTTGGCAAAGTATCTTGCAAACACCAGTGACGACAAAAAGATTCCATGTTTTGGAATATTAGGCGACCTCATATTAAGTTTTTCAAAATTACTTAATCAGAAAGCTTCTCACCAACCAAGTGGACAACATGTTTTAAATGATGAATATTATAAAAGAATTGAAGCTATTCAATTTACAATGAACCATGATGATGGAAACTTAATTAAAGAGATTGAAAAATCTGATATAATACTTTTGGGAGTAAGCAGAACAAGCAAAACGCCAACATCAATATACTTAGCAAATAAAGGATTTAAAACTTCTAATATTCCACTAGTTAACGAAAATTCTATCCCCCAAAACCTTAAAGACAATCCGAAAATGGTATGTGTGGTTGGCTTACACACTGAAGCAGAGAGGCTTGTTGATATCAGAAAAAATAGAATGAATTCATTAAAAGAAACAGAAAATAAGTTATACACAAATTTAGATCAAATTAAAAAAGAGGTAGATAACGCTAAAAATACTTTTAAAAAATATAGATGGCCGATTATTGATGTCACAAGAAAATCTGTTGAAGAAACCGCAGCATCTATTATTAAAATACACGAAATTTATAAACAAAATGACTAAATTAATTTTGGCCTCAAAAAGCAAAGTAAGAAAAGAAATATTAGACAAATATGATATTCCCAGTCAAGTTAAAGTTTCTAATCTTGATGAAACAGCTGTAAAACAGAGTTTACTTAAAGAAAATGCTTCACCAGAAGTAATTTCAAAAAATTTAGCTGAACTTAAAGCAAATAAAGTGAGCCATAACAATGAATCATACTTAGTATTAGGCGCTGATAGCGTTATAGATATAGATGGTGAATTAATATCAAAACCAGAAAATAGAGATGAAGCATTTATAATTTTAAAAAAATTAAATGGTAAAAAACATCTTTTAATAAGTTCAGTATGTATTTCAAAAAATGGGAATATGATTTGGAATTATACAGACAAAGCTGAATTAACAATGAAAAATATGTCTGACGATGAATTAAAATTATATCTATCAAAAATTTCAGATGAAGATTTGTTCGCTTATAACGTTTATCAAATTGAGGGCGAGGGAAGATCTTTATTCAAAAAAATTAAAGGAAATGAAAATACTATTATGGGTCTTCCTGTTGAAAAAATTAAGGACTATCTCAAAAATTATGAATAAATATTTAGTGATTGGTAATCCAATCAAACATTCACTTTCTCCAGTTATACATAATCATTGGTATAAAATGCACAATGAAGATGCTATTTATGAAAAAAAAAAAGTAGATGAAGAAGAATTAGAAGACCTTATCTCTGATGTAAAAAGTGGAAAAATTTCTGGAATTAATGTAACAGTTCCCTTTAAAAATTCTGTTATTAAACATTTAGATATCCTAAGTGAAATTGCTGAAGCAACCCAATCAGTAAATACAATTTATAAATATAACGGAAATATTTATGGCCATAATACTGATTGTGAAGGATTTGCATTATCTTTGATACAAACTAAGTTTAAAACACAAGGTAAGACAGCTTTTATACTTGGAGCTGGGGGTGTTACTTCTTCTATTATTTATTCTCTTAAATTACGAGGTGTCTCAAAAATATGTGTCAGCAATAGAACAAAACAAAAAGCGGAAAACTTAAAAAAATTATTTCCAGAGATAGAAATTTTAGATTGGGGAAAGAAGCCATCAAATTTTGATATAATAATTAACACAACGAGTTTGGGACTTAAAGAGAATGATAAAATTGAGATAGATTTTTCAGATTGTAAAGATAAACTTTTTTATGATTTAATATATTCAAGAAAAACAAATTTTCTTAAGGAAAGAGAAATTTTAAATTATACTAAAAATGGAATGTCAATGTTTATATTTCAAGCTCAAATCGCCTATGAAAGTTGGTTTGGTTATAAACCTTCTATTGAAGATAACTTGTGGGAGTTGCTTTTAAATTGATTAAAATAGGTATACTTGGCGATATAGGTTCAGGAAAAAGTTTTGTCGCAAAACAATTTGGCTTTCCAATTTTTGATGCCGATAAGGAAGTAGCACAGATTTATAAAAATAATAAATCTTGTTACAAAAAAATAAAAAAAAAATTTCCTAAGTTTATAAAATCAAAAATAATTTTAAAAAAGGAACTTGGAGATATAATTGAGGCAAATAAAAAAAATTTGAAAAAAATTTCAAATATTGTTCACCCAATAGTCAGAAAAAAAATGAATATTTTTTTTAGAAAGAATCATAAAAA
>CACJNO010000011.1 GCA_902594825.1 uncultured Pelagibacteraceae bacterium
AATCTTAACATTTACCTTTTCTTTAATAATCTCATTCTATCACTTTGGAATTGAACAGGGTTTTTTTGAAGAGTCAGCTGTTTGTATTTTGAAAAATGATTCTAATATCATTTCTAAAGAATCATTGTTGGAACAATTACAAGTAAAAACTGTAAGTTGTAGAGATGTGACATTTAGAATTTTTGGATTTTCACTTACAACGCTTAATATGTTTATTAATCTAATTTTAATATTAATTACATCAAAAATTTTTATAGATTATGAAAAATTCAAAAAATAAAGTTGAAGAATTTATTAGAGTAGACCATGCGGGTGAGCGGGGAGCAGTTAAAATCTATGAAGGCCAATTGTTAGCACTTAATACCTTGATAAAAGATGATGACTTAAAAAAAACTATTGAAGAGATGAAAATTCATGAAAAAGAACATTGTGAGTTTTTTGAAACAGAGATTAAAAAAAGAAAAATTAAACCAACAAAATTTCTACCCTTGTGGGATTTGCTGGGGGTTGGACTAGGTTTTGGTTCAACTCTTCTTGGAAAAAAAGCTGCAATGTTATGTACTGCTTCTGTTGAAGAAGTAATTGATGAACATTATCAAAATCAAATAAATCAACTAGACTCGAATGAAAAAGATTTGAAAAAGAAAATTGTAAAATTTAGAGAAGATGAATTACATCATAAAGATATAGCTTATAATAAAGGTGCAACAAAAAAAGGTCTTTATTTAATAATGGATAAAATCATAAAAACAGGTTCAAAAATAGCAATTAATATTTCTGAAAAAATTTAATTTTTATGCCTCTAATTCTACATCCCAATATAAATAATCCATCCAACTTTTATGTAAATAATTCGGAGGAAAATTTTTGCCATTACGATGTAAATCTTCAGTTGAAGGTTGATAAGGGAGCTGACTAAGTTTCATACCTGAAGATTTTAATAATTTTCCACCTTTTTTCACATTACAAGCTGAACAAGCTGTTACAACATTATCCCAATGTGTTTCTCCACCTTTTGATCGTGGTAACAAATGATCAAAAGTTAACTCATTTTTGCTACCGCAATATTGACAAGAAAATTTATCTCTTAAAAAAACATTAAATCTTGTAAAGCTTGGTTTAGATTGTGGTACAATATAATCTTTTAATGCAATAACACTTGGAAGTTTCATGTTTAAAGATGGGCTTCTAACAATTCTTTCATAACTATTAACTATTATTACTCTGTTTAAAAAAACTGACTTTACTGTATCTTGCCACGACCATAATGATAAAGGATAATAACTCAATGGTCTATAATCTGCATTCAAAACTAATGCTGGACATTTCTCTAATGATATATCTTGTTCAATAAAGCTATTCATAAATTAATTTTAACTTAAATAAAAAACTATTTCAATATTAAGAGGTTATTAATTTTTTTTGAATAAAATTCAATGCTATACTTGACGCTTCTATTGGGATATGATGGTCACAATTTTTGATTAAATTTGTCTCTATTTTTATATTATTTCTAATAAAAAAATCTTTTGCTTCTAACATATAATTAGGCGATACTACTTGGTCTGAATCTCCATGAATTAATAAAATATTTGTGAAATTTTTTTTTCTAGATTTTAAATTCTCTTGATTAATAATTTTGCCAGAAAAACCTACAATACAATTAAATTCTTCTTTAGATGAAAGTCCTATATTTATAGACATCATGCATCCTTGACTAAAACCAGACAGACAAATTTGCTTGTTTTCTAAATTAAATTCATTTTTAACTTCATCGATAAATATATTTAATTTATTTTCAGCTTTAATAGATTGTTCTAAAATATAGTTTGGATCATCTTTTGTTAAATCAAACCATTGGAAACCTGTGGGATTTATTGGACATGTTTCATGACCGTTTGGACAGATAAATATTGTATTAGGCAAATGTCTCTTCCAATTCAATGATAACATACTGATATCTTTTCCATCACCACCATAACCATGAAGTAAAATAATTGCATTTTTAATTTGATTATTATCGATTGGCTTAATAATTGTTGATTCAAGGCAAAATGTCATAGTAGTTGATTTATGTTTTTTTATTTTTTAAACACATTACAATATATCTATGATTTCTGGAATATTAGTAAAAATTTTATCTATAATTTTATTAGTTGCTGTCGGGCTTGTATTAATACTTGGTATTGGCACTTTGTTTAAAGGTGGAGAAACAAGTAAAAAATATTCTAACAAGTTAATGCAATTAAGAGTTTTGTTGCAATTTATAGCTATAATTGCTCTGGTTGGCTTTGCTTATTTTTTTAAAAATTAATTATAATTTTTAAGCCACTTAATAAATTTTTTATCTTCAAAATCAGTAGAACCAATTATTCTTGCAAATTCCAATCCATTTTTGTTAATCAAAATTGATGTGGGTATTCCTCTTAATCCAAATTTTTTTGGTAGATTTGCTGGAGAGTCAAAATATATTTTTAAATTTTTTATTTTTAGACTCTCAAAAAATTTTAAAGATTTATCTAAATTATCTTGACCAACATTAATTGGAAATATCTTTAAATTATTTAAATTTTCATGATTTTGCAAAATATCTAAAGAAGGCATTTCTTCCTTACAAGGAGCACACCAAGTTGCCCAAAAATTCAATATAATCAAATTTCCTCTGAAATCACTCAAATTTAATTGATTATTATTATCATCCAAAAACGTTAATCCATCATACTTTTTTAATTCTTTGTTAATAACAAGATTTTTTATATCTGTAGCTTCATTAGCAAAAGAACTAGATATCAAAAAAATAAATATTATTAAAAATCTCATGTTAAAAGGTATAATTAATTACCATGACAAAAAATAAAAACAACCAGGCAATTTGGAATACTAGAGTTAAGAAAAAATCTTCTTCACTTTATAAGAAAGTTGGAAGTTCTATTGATTTAGATAAAAGACTTTATAAAGAAGATATAATGGGATCTATTGTACATGTTGAGATGCTTTTTAGACAAAAGATCATTTCATTTAAAATTAAAAATAAAATTATCTATGGTTTAAATAAAATTGAGAAAGAAATCTTAAAAAATAAATTTGAATTTCATAAAGAATATGAAGATATTCATATTAACATCGAAAAAAGACTATTTGAAATTATAGGAGAAGATGCAGGCTATGTTCACACTGCTAGATCTAGAAATGACCAGGTTGTAACTGATTTAAAGATTTGGATTAAATCATCTACAAAAAAAATAAATAACAATATTGATAAGTTGATAAAATCAATTTTGAAAATTGCTGAAAAGAATATTGAAACCATTATGCCTGGTTTTACTCATTTAAAAAATGCACAAGCAGTATCTTTCGGCCATTATTTAATGGCTTATGTAGAAATGTTCATAAGAGACAAAAGGAGGTTTGAGAATGGCATGACGAGCCTTAATGAAAACCCATTAGGAGTCTCTGCTTTGTCTGGCACTTCATTTAATATTGATAGAAATTATACTACAAAAAAATTAGGTTTTAAGAAACCAACAAACAATTCTATAGATACGGTTTCTGATAGAGATTTTGTTTTAGATTTTCTCTATTCATCTTCAGTTTGTTCAATGCATTTATCAAGAATAGCTGAAGAATTAATAATATGGAACTCTGATGGATTTAATCTCGTTAGTTTATCTGATAAAGTTGTTACCGGTTCATCAATAATGCCTCAAAAAAAAAATCCAGATCTTCTCGAATATCTAAGAGGAAAAACTGGTTCTTCATATGGAAATTTATTTTCAATGTTAACAATCCTAAAAGGTATCCCAATTTCTTATTTCAAAGATCTACAAGATGATAAACAAATAATTTTCAATACTTTTGACACTCTTATCAATTGTTTAAAAATATTAGATGAGGTTATGAATAATTTGAGCTCAAATAAAAAAGAAATGACAAAACTGGCAGGAATGGGCTACTTAACAGCTACAGATCTTGCAGATTATTTAGTTAAAAATCATTCTATGACATTCAGAAACGCTTATCAAAAGACTGCATTAATAGTAAATTTAGCAGAAAAAAATAAAAAAAAGTTGGAAGAACTTGATATTACTGAACTTCAAAAAATTGAACCAAAGCTTACAAAGGATGTAATTAAAGTATTTAACCTAAAAAATTCTATTAAATCAAAAAAATCTTACGGAGGAACATCTTTTGATAATATTAAAAAGATGATACTAAAATACAAAAAACAAATATGATTAAAAAAATTTATGTTATTTTTTTCCTATGTTTGATGATTACATCTTGTGGAAAAAAAGGTGATCCTATCTATAAACAAAGTGGAAAAAATTTTGAGAATACTAAACTCAAATTAGTTCTATGAAATATAAAAAAAATAATCTCATAATTGATAATTTAAAAGTTGAAACACTTGCAAAGAAATATTCAACGCCTTTATACTGCTATTCACTAAAAAAAATTAGAGAAAATATAATAAATTTTAAAGAAAACTTTAAAGATATAAGCCCATTAACTTGCTTTGCTGTAAAAGCAAACCCAAATAAAGTATTGTTAAAAGAAATAGGAAAATTAGGTTTGGGAGCAGACGTAGTTTCAGTTGGAGAACTTATGAAGGCCCTTAAATCAGGAATAAAACCTAATAAAATAGTTTTTTCTGGAGTCGGTAAAACCAATAAAGAAATAAGTTATGCTATAGAAAAAAAAATTTTGCTAATTAATGCAGAATCTAAAAGTGAAATTTTGGAAATAGAAAAAATTGCCAAAATAAAAAAAAAAAAAGTTAATGTAGGTATAAGATTGAATCCTAATATTGATGCAAAAACTTTAAGCCAGATATCAACTGGAAAAAAAGAAAATAAATTTGGTGTATCTGAAAAAACTTTTTTAGATTTAGCAAGTTATATTAAAAAATCAAAATTTTTGATATTGAAATGCTTAAGTGTACATATAGGTAGTCAAATTCTTGATTTCAGACCTTATGAAAAAACGTTGAAAGTATTACAGAAAATAATAAATAAAATTAAATTTAAATTCGAATATGTTGATTTAGGTGGTGGAATGGGAATCAATTACGAAAAAAATAATAAGAAACTAAATTTAAAAAGATATGCTTCTGTTATAAAAAAATTTATAGAAAAAAATAATTGTAATATTATATTTGAACCTGGAAGAACAATTGTTGCAAATGCTGGTTATTTAATTTCTAAAGTAATTTATATTAAGGAGGGGGATAAAAAAAATTTTATTATACTTGATGCTGCCATGAATGATTTAATGAGACCTGCACTATATAATGCAATACATCAAATAATCCCTGCAAAAAAAACTAATTCTAAAACCAAAAAGATTTACGAATTTGTTGGTCCTATATGCGAGAGTACAGATAAGTTTTCAACAATCAAAAATTTTCAAAAATTAAATGAAAAAGACATTATCGTAATTTGTGATGTTGGTGCTTATGGTATGTCTTTAAGTTCGAACTACAACTTACGTCCGAAACCAGTAGAATTACTTGTTAAAGAATCTAAGGTAAAGGTAATCAATAAAAGACAAAATATCAAAGACTTAATCTAATTTTTGATACAAATGATAAGAAATGTTTTATTTAATCTATTTTTTTTTAGTGGAATAGTTTTTATTTCAATAATTTTTTTACCAACATTACTGATGCCACAAAAAACTGTTCTCTTGGGAGGTAAGTTAATGGGAGTATGGTCTAGGTTTTGTTTAAATAATTTTTTATCAACTAAAATAACTATTAAAGGAAAAGAAAACATAATTCATGATGATAAATTTTTTATAGCATGCTCACATCAATCTATGTTTGAAACTTTTTTTCTACAAACTGTTTATAATTCTCCTGTGTTCATACTAAAAAAAGAACTTTTATTTATTCCAATTTTTGGATGGTATTTAAAAAAAATTGGATCAATAGCAATTAAAAGAGGCAAAACAACTAAAGAAAATTTAAGTTTTTTTGAAGATATTGCTAATATTATGAATTATTCAAATAGACCATTGATTATTTTTCCTCAAGCTACAAGAGTATTACCAAATGAAAGACCTGAATTTAAAAAAGGGGTTGGACGAATTTACGAAAAATTAAATATTCCTTGTCAACCTATAGCAATCAATTCAGGATTTGTTTGGCCTAAAAAAGGTCCTAAAATTCCAAACAAAGAAATCACAATTTCAATTCTAGAGCCGATTAATCCTGGTTTAACAAAAGAAACTTTTTTAAATAAACTTGAGAAAAATATTTATTCTGAATTAGATTTGATTAATTAACCTTTCATTGGCATCACAACGAAAATACTATCAAAATCTCCAGGGTCTTTGATTAATGCAGGTGATCCAGTATCATTTAAGAATAACTCAATTTTCTCACCGTCTATTTGAGAAGCTACATCAATCAAATATTTTGAATTGAAGCTTATTTCTAAATCATGATCAAATTTGACACTAAGAGTTTCCTTACCATCACCACTATTAGTATTATTTACTGCTAGGTTTAAAGTATCTTTTTTTAAATCAAATTTCACACCGTCTTTTTTATCAAGAGAAACTGAAGCAACTCTATCAACAGAGTTTAGAAATAATTTTAGATCAACTTCTAGTTTTTTTTGATTATTCTTAGGTATTACTTGTATATAATTTGGAAATTTACCATCAATCAATTTAGAAATCAGAATACTATTATTTAATTCAAATTTAATTTTTGACTTAATATTAGAAATTTTAACTTCACCATCATAACTATCCAATAAAGAACATAATTGAAAAATAGTTTTTTTTGGTAAAATAATTGGTTCAAAATTAATTTTCTGATGTAATCTTATTTTGGAAATAGACATTCTGTGACTATCAGTAGCTACAGCTGTTAAATATCTTTTATCCTCTACCTCCGTTTGATGTAAATAAATTCCACTTAAATAATGTCTTGTTTCATCATTTGAAATTGAAAATTTACATTTATTTAGTAATTTTAAAAGTTCTTTTGATTTAATTAAAAATTCATTCTGATTAAAATTTTCTTCTGTGAGTGGAAACTCTGAGGCACTTATACAATTTAGATTAAATATAGATTTCTCAGATTCTAAATGTAGTTTACTTTCATTGTTTAAAGTTAAATTTATTTTTTTTCCAGATGAAATTTTTCTAATAATATCATACATTATTGATGAACTTGTAGTCGTTTTTCCTTCATCAGCAATTTCTATATTTTCTATATTATGAATAAAAATTAGATCTAAATCAGTTGCTGTTATTGTTAATTTAGAACCTCTAGCATCTAATAATATATTAGATAAAATTTGAAGCGTGCTTCTTTTTTCTATTACACCTTGACAAAAATTTAATGCTTGTTGAAGATCTTGTTGATTTACACTAAATTTCATTTTCTTTATTATAATATAATATCTGGTTTTTGAGTTTATTAATATTATCTTCCATCTCAGGATCCTTTGATTTAATTTTTTCAATAGTTTTAACAGAATGTATTATTGTAGTATGGTCTCTATTTGAAAATTCTCGACCTATTTCTGGTAATGATTTAGAAGTTAAAATTTTTGTTAGATATATTGCAGTTTGTCTTGGTCTAACTAAATACCTTGATCTTCTAGAAGATAACATTTCATTTTTACTAATTTTGAAAAATTTGCAAACTATAGTTTGAATCAAATCAATAGTTACTTTATTTTCTGTTAAATTTAATAAATCTTTTAAAATAACTTTGACTTCTACAAGAGTTGGCATTTTATTATATACTCTTGAAAATGAAACTACTCTATTCATAGCTCCAACTATTTCTCTAATGCTTGTATTAATTTCAGAACTAATAAAGTCTTTTATCTCTTTAGATATTTTTAATTGATCATGATATAATTTATTGAGTTCTTCGGTCTTTTTTTCTACAATTTTCTTTCTAAGTTCGTAGTCAGGTTTTTGAATATCGACAACTAAACCACCTGAAAATCTGGATTTAATTCTTTCTTGTATTCTTGAAAGTTTATTTGGAGGTCTATCAGCAGAAAGAATAATTTGGGAGCCTTTATCAAGCAAAGCATTAAATGTATGGAAAAATTCCTCTTGCATAGCTTCTTTACCGTTCATAAATTGTATATCGTCTATTAACAAAACATCTGTATTTCTGAAGTATTCTTTGAATTTAACCATATCATTTGCTTTAATAGATTTTACAAATTGATACATGAAACGTTCAGCTGAAATAAACATTACTTTATTACTTTTTTTAAGTTCTAGACCAATTGAATTAAGAAGGTGAGTTTTACCCATTCCAACACCACCATAAATATACAGTGGATTATAATTAGATAAATTTTCTGAGACTTTGAGAGCAGCTTCAAAAGCTAATTTATTACTTGGACCTATAATGAAATTTTCAAATCTTTTATTAGGATCAATTCTATTATATTGAAGATAAGTATCTTTTAAGAATGAAATATTCTGATTATTTTTTTGAAAATTATAATTTTGACTTTTCTCTTTTAGTTCTATTTTTTGTTCAATTATTTTTAATTCA
Organism: uncultured Pelagibacteraceae bacterium; assembly: GCA_902594825.1. Lineage (GTDB taxonomy): Bacteria > Pseudomonadota > Alphaproteobacteria > Pelagibacterales > Pelagibacteraceae > Pelagibacter. The sequence continues at coordinate 8,540 of CACJNO010000011.1, forward strand.
ATTCTTATTATATTCTTATTATAAATCTTAATAACTTGTAATATTTGATCTAAATATCGGGAAGTGATCCAATCTCTTATAAATCTAGTTGGTACAGACAACAAAACATAATTATTTATTTCTTCAATAAAATCAATTTTTTTAAGCCAGCTTTCATAAATTTCTAAACCTAGCTTACTTCTCATTTCTTTTTGTATCAAAGTCCAGTCTAAATTTTCTGATTTTAATTTATTGTTTTTAGATAAATTGTTCATACTTGTGGAGAACAATCAGTTAGAACCATAATCAAATTATTGCAACAAATAATTTTCTAAAATAAAAAAAAAATAAAATCTAGGATTGTGCATTAAAACTAGAACGATAAATTCTATCCACCAAATTTAAAAAAAAATAAAATTTGTAATTGAAAAACTTTTTTTTAAATGTTTACTAAATCTAAATATTGTATTTTCATTTAATCGTATTATAGATTTGGTAGGTCTAAAAGTTGTATCTTAAATAACAACCCTCAGTATAAATATTTAAAGGGTTGTAATTTTTTTTGTAAATCTTGATACATTCCTTGAGGCATTTTGTTTTTTTATAATGCCTGTCTTTGCAATTTTCATTAATTCAGAATTCAACTTGGGTAAGAATTTTAATGCCTCTGATTTTTTTTTATTTTCTATAAGACTATTCATTTTTTTAATTGCATTCTTATATCTACTTCTTCTGGCTTTATTGACAGCTGTTTGTTTAGATATTCTTCTTATTCTTTTGATTGCAGATTTTGTATTTGCCATATGCGCAGGGGTATAACTTGTGAATTAATCTTGGTCAATGAAATAATTAATCATATTTGGCATAAATTACAAAAAAAAGTAGATCTGTTCGAAATTATTTTTTTTTTGACAATTCCTTTACATCTAAATCGTTTACATGATAATCCATTTCTTTCATAAACATTAAAATTCTTTTGAAAATTTCCTTTTCTTCCTGAAGTGTTTCTAAAATCTCGAATACTTGAACCCCCTTTTTTAATAGCATCTTTAAGGACTTTTTTTTGCATTGGATAAAATTTTTATACACTCTTTTTGTTTTATCAAATATGCTTTTTTGTTTGGTTTTATTTTGCTTAAAAATAAAATTTCGCTTGCATAAATATTACCAATTCCTGATACGAAATTTTGATCAAGTAAAAAATTTTTTATATTTTTTTTTTTTCCTTTTAAAAATGAAAGCATATATCTTAAATCAAACTTTGATTGAAATGGTTCTGGGCCCAATTTAGCAAACCTTTTTTTTAAAAAATGAAAATCTTTTATAATTTGAAAAAAACCAAATCTTCTTGGATCATTATAAACAATCTTTAAATTTTTGAAAATTATTTCAACATGATTATGTTTTTTTGGTAAATTTGGATAACTATAAAAACTTGCATTTGTAGTAAAATTTTTTTTATTACTATCAACTATATGAACTGTACCAGACATTCCTAGATGCAATAAACAGTAAGTTTTATTTGAAAGACAAAAAATTAAGTATTTAGAAAATCTTCTGACTTTAATAATCTTTTTACCTTCTAAAAAACTTGCAAAACTTAAAGGAATTTTTGATCTTAATTTTCTATTTCTAACTATTACTTTTTTTACCTTTTTTTGTTTAATATTTTTATTTAATGATTGTCTAATAATTTCTACTTCTGGTAATTCTGGCATTTAATACTATATTGATAGTATATTTTTTTTTATGCAACAATATCTTCAAAATAAAAAAGGGCTTGTCGAAGATGTCTTTGATAAAGTTTATGATCAATATGACTTAATGAATGATTTTATGTCATTAGGTATACATCGACTATGGAAAAAGAGCATGCTGAACACGATGAATCCCTCTATTAACCAAAATTTAATAGATGTGGCTTGTGGAACAGGTGATATAGCAAAACTTTTTTTTGAAAAATGTAAATCAACTATCTAAAATTACATGTGTTGATCCTAGTAAAGGGATGATCAATAAAGGTAAGGAAAAACTTAAAAATTACAAAAATTTAAATTGGATTATTGCACCTGCAGAAAAACTTCCTGTGAAGGACAATTTATTTGATTTCTATACTATAAGTTTTGGTTTGAGAAATACAAAAAATCTTAAAAAATCTTTAGCTGAGGCTTATCGGGTTCTAAAACCTGGGGGTAGATTTTTATGTCTCGAATTTTCAAAAATACAAAATTCAAATTTAAACTTCATGTATAAAAATTATTCAAAATTAATTCCTTCAATTGGAAAACTTATAGTTGGTGAAAAGCAACCATATGAATATCTTATCAAGAGTATAGAAAATTTTATAAATCAAGATGAACTATTAGATTTAATGATCAGTCAAAATTTTGAAAAATGTACTTACAGAAATCTTTCTGGTGGGATAGTTTCATTACATAGTGGTTGGAAAATTTTATGATTAAAAAACTAGTTATATTATTTAAACTTGCTAGGAAAGTAGCTATATCTGATATCCTAAATATAGTCTCAAAATTTCAAGAACCACCTATACCAATTAAAATACTTTTTAAAATTTTATCTTTTTCTTTTTTTCAAAAAAGGCAGATTGAAACCAATAAAGATGAAGGTGAAAGGTTATCAAGTTCATTGGAATCAATGGGCACAACTTTTATAAAACTTGGACAATTTTTAGCAACTAGACCAGATATAATTGGTGAGGAACTTTCAAAAAAACTTGAAAATCTCCAAGATAAATTACCCCCCTTTTCTTTACTACAAGCAAAAGAGATAATCAAAAATGACTTGGGTGATGATACTTACAATTCTATAATTAATTTAAGTGAACCTGTTGCAGCTGCTTCAATAGCTCAAGTTCATAAAGCACAAATTAATGATAATGGAACTTTAAAGGATGTAGCAATAAAAATTCTTAGACCAAATATAAAAAAAATATTTAATGAAGAGATTGATGCAATAATGCTTTTTGCATTTTTAGTTGAATCATTTATTAAAAAAACGAAAAGACTAAAATTAGTAGAGGTCGTTTTTTTATTAAAAGAAATAACAAATCTTGAAATGGACTTAAGATTTGAGGCTGCAGCAGCTAACGAATATGCTGAAAATACTAAAAACGATGTAGGATTTAGAGTTCCACAAATATATTGGAATTATACTAGTGAAAATGTAATGACTCTGGATTGGATAGATGGAATTTCAATTAGAGAAACTCAAAAACTAAAAGATAAAAATTTTAATACTGAAAAAATTGCTGAAGATATAATCCAAAATTTTTTGAGACATGCAGTTAGAGATGGTTTTTTTCATGCAGATATGCATCAAGGAAATATATTTATAGATAACGATGGTCAGATTGTACCTATCGATTTTGGTATAATGGGTAGATTAGACAAAATGAGTAAAAGATTTTTAGCCGAAATTTTATTTGGATTCATTCAAAGAGATTATCGTAAAGTTGCAGAAGTACACCTCATTGCTGGTCTTGTTCCAAAGGAAGTTCCTATAGATGATCTAGCACAAGCATTAAGATCAATTGGGGAGCCTATTTTTGGTCAAGCAGTAAAAGATATTTCTGGAGGAAAATTATTAAAACAATTATTTGATGTAACAGAAAAATTTAATATGCAAACTCAACCTCAACTTCTCATGTTGCAAAAAACAATGGTTGTTGTTGAAGGTGTAGCAAGAAAATTAAATCCTAACACCAATATTTGGACAACATCAAAACCTGTTCTCGAAAATTGGCTTAAAGAAACAAAAGATCCAATGACAAAAATTAATGAGACACTTCAAAATACATCAGAAGTAATTAAAAGATTACCAGAATTTCCTGAAATAATGGATAAGGCAAATCAAGCCCTCACATATTTAGCTAGTGGACAAATACCTCAAAACTCAAACTCATACACTGCTTTAAATACTCAAAAATCAGAGATGACAGCTTTTAGAAATCAATCTATTATTGGTTTATTAATCCTTGTAATTTTTGGTCTATTGGTATTTTAATTCGCACGATGAATAATTTGAATAATAAAAAAATCTTATTAATAATTTGTGGTGGAATAGCTGCTTATAAAAGTCTTGAAATAATCAGACTTTTAAAAAAAAGCGGAGTGATTATAAAAACGATCCTTACTGAAAATGGTGCTAAATTTGTTACACCTCTTTCAATTGCCTCATTATCTCAATCAAAAGTTTATCAAGACCTTTTTAACGTAGAAAATGAAGCGGAAATGGATCATATTAGTCTTTCGAGGTGGGCAGATATTATTTTGATTGCACCAGCAACAGCAAATACAATATCTAAGCTTGCAAATGGAAATTCTGATGATTTGGCATCCACAGTTGCTCTTGCTTCCAATAAAAAAATTTTTATTGCTCCTGCAATGAATGTAAGAATGTGGGAACATCAATCTACTAGACAAAATATTGCTAAACTAAATAGCTATAACTACAAATTAATTGGTCCAGAAATTGGGGATATGGCCTGTGGTGAATATGGTGAAGGAAAAATGACAGAACCTAAAATAATATTCAACAAAATAGAGGCTTATTTCAAAAACTTTAAGAAAAATAATAAATTTAAAGCGATCGTAACTGCGGGACCTACTAACGAATATATAGATCCAGTTAGATTTATTACAAATAAATCAAGTGGTAAACAAGGATATGAAATTGCGAAATCATTGTCGAAAAAAGGTTTTCAAACGACCTTAATTTCAGGACCAACTAATTTAGAGGTAAATGATGATATTAATCTAATAAAAGTTGAAACTGCTGAAGAAATGTTTCAGGCTACACTTAATAGTTTGCCTGCTGATATTGCAATATTTTCAGCTGCTGTAAGTGATTTTAAAGTTAAAAAAACTTTTAAAAGAAAAATAAAAAAGCAAGATAAGCTTAATTTAGAACTGGAAAAAAATGTTGATATCCTTAATTATGTTTCTAATCACAATTCACTAAGACCTAAACTTGTTATTGGTTTTGCTGCAGAGACTGACGATTTAGAAAATTATGCAAATAAAAAACTGAATGAAAAAAATTGTGATTGGATAATAGCGAACGATGTATCTAATAAAGAAATAGGATTTAATTCAAATTTTAATGAAGTCTCAATTTTTTATAAAAATGATGAGACTGATAAACTTAAATATAAACTTAAGTCAGAAATTTCTGATGAGATAGTAAAAAAAATTATTAATCATTTAAACTAATGGTTAAAGTTTTAATCAAAAAATTAAATCCTTTGGCTGAATTGCCCTCATATAAAACTACGGGAGCATCTGGTATGGATTTGATGGCTTGTATAGAAAAATCAATTAATTTAGAGCCAGGTAAGTCTTGCTTGGTGTCTACTGGTTTGTCAGTTGCATTTCCTGAGGAATATGAAATTCAAATTAGACCAAGATCAGGATTAGCTGCAAAAAATAATATTGGTGTTTTAAATACACCTGGTACGATTGATAGTGATTATAGAGGAGAAATAAAGGTTATACTATTTAATCATGGTAAAGAAAACTTCAGAATTAACAATAATGATAGAATAGCACAAATGATTTTAGCTCCAATCACAAAAATGGAACTCAAAGAAACAAATGAACTTCCTGAGTCGATTAGGGGAAAAGGAGGTTTTGGCTCAACTGGTAAATGAAAAACAGTTTAAATAAATCTCAAATTGAAAGATTTTCAAGACAATTAATATTAAAAAACATAGGTGCGAAAGGGCAAAAAAAAATTTTTTCATCTAAAATCTTAATAGCTGGTGTCGGTGGTTTAGGCTGTTCAGCTGCTGAAAATCTCGTTAGGGCTGGAGTCGGGAACATTGGTTTGATAGACAATGATGTTGTTAACCTGTCAAATATTCATAGACAAAGCTTGTTTAATTCCAAAGATATTAAAAAGTTAAAAGTCTGCGTGGCTTCAAAAAAACTAAAACAAATAAATCCACTTACAAAAATTAAAATTTATAAATCAAAACTCAACAAAAATAATATCGAGAATATAATTAAAGATTATGAAATAATTATTGATGGTTCTGATAATTTTAAAACAAAATTTTTAATAAATGATTATTGTATAAAATTAAAAAAAAAATTAGTAACTGGAGCAATAAGCAAGTTTGATGGTCATATTTTTACATTTGATTTTAAAGACAAAAAAACAGCATCCTTAAAAAATTTTTATCAAGAAAAAGAGGTTTCTGATGATATCTTGAATTGTGAATTTGAGGGAGTTCTTGGAACTACAGCATCAATTGTGGGTGCTACCCAAGCAAATGAGGCTTTAAAAATGATAATGGAAATTGGCGAAAACTTAAGAAACCAAATATTAATTATAGATCTATTAAATCTAAATTTTAGAAAAGTAAAATTTAATAAAATAAAATAATATCAGATTATGAAAAAAAATTTTTTTTTTGATGGTAATTTACTTCTTTATTCCATTTAATGTTGTTTCAGAAGAAACTTTTCTTTCATTAAAAAAAACAAAAGTGAATGTAAGATACGGGCCTAGTTTTGACTCACCAGTAAAATTTATTTATAAAAAGATTAATTTACCCGTAAAACAAATCGATAAAAAAGAAAATTGGAGAAGAATAATAGATTTAAAAAATAATAGTGGTTGGATACATTATTCACAGTTAAAAAAAGTAAATTCAATAATTGCTCTTGAAGATAAAATTTTATTTGATAAGCCATCAAATTTTTCTAAACCATTGGCAAGAATAAAAAAAGGTAGAGTTTTAGTTTTACAAAAATGCGAAATTAGCTGGTGTAAAATAAAATCAGAAAAATTTAAAGGTTGGATTGAAACAGGTAATATTTGGGGACTCGTTAATTAAAATCAGCTGATAAAGATTTTATAGTTGGTAAATTCAATTTTGTAGAATGGGAATATTCTGCATGATCAATACCTATTTCAATTTCAGATAAATCAGATTTGAATTTTTTTATTTGTTCATCATTAAATTTAAAATGAATAAATTGGACAGATGATGCTTTTCCTTCTGCAGAAGTTCTATCAACATCCTCCTCTGGAATTGCTTTTATTAAATCTCCATCTACTTTCATATAAACTTTTTCTTCTATTCCACCTACTTTTCCTAAAAAACTTGCTCTTGATACTGGATTATCTATTTCAAACATTAAAGTCGCTGTTAATTCTTTTCCATTTGGAACTAGAGGATTATAGGCAGCAAGCTCATCTTTTAACTGCTCATCTCCACCTTTTTTCAATATACAACATTTCGTGAACCTGAGCCAACATTGTCTCAAAACTTTCAAAATAAAATGTTGCATATGGTCCTAGTGGAATTCTTCTATTTTTTTTAAATTCAAGTATATCTTTTCTTAACTCTTTTCTTTTTTTTGTGTAAACATCTAAAGGCATAATATCATTCTTTTGGATTTCTCTTTTTTCTTTTGGCATGATCATAACCTATAACTTTTAGCTACTAGTTCGATAGGGTGTAGTGCCTCATCATTTGAAATATTTGTATCTAACTCTAACTGTTTCAAATGTTTGGCAGCGAGTGGACAATCTGATGCCATATACTTATTATTTTTACTTTTAATTTGTCTTGCAGTTGGTTTTCCTACTTTAATAGCTAGATCGTGTGTTTCTTTCATAACTCCAAATGTACCACCATGACCAGCACATCTTTCAACTACATCTATTTTTATATTGGGAATTAATTTAAGCATGTCTCTAGCTTTAATTCCCATATTTTGAGCTCGAGCGTGGCATGCATGGTGAACGGTAACTCCACCATCTATTTCTTGTAAACCATCAACTAGTCCCTCATTGTTAGAAATATCAACTACGTATTCATCAATATCCATTACATTAGCTGACAATTTATTTATATTTTCATCGTTTGGTAACAAAAGTGGCCATTCAAATTTTAACATTAAACCACAACTAGCGGTAAGTGTAATTACTTTATAACCTTTATCTATCCATTCTATTAAATCTTTTGAAATCTTTTTGGCTTGTTCAACTACTTTTGGCAAATCTGCTTGTTCCAAAAAAGGCATTCCACAACATCCAGGATACGCCTCTTGAACTTCGACTCCATTTTTCTTTAATACTTTTAAGGCCGCAATACCTGTATTTTTTTTATTAAAATTTACAAAGCAAGTTGAATAAATCACAACTTTTCTGTCACTTTTCTTACTTTCAAAATTTATTGTATTAATATTTTTTTTGAAAAAATTAGAAAAAGTTTCTGAGTTATATTTTGGAAGTTGAACTCTAATATCTATACCTGCAATTATTTCTAATACTTTTCTGAAGAATTTATTTTTGATATTAGACAGCCAATTAATTAAACTTGAAAACATCACACCAATTTTAGAATTTCTATCTATTTCAGCTAATTGTCTAGGAATAGTAGGTAATGCACCTTTTTCTTTTGTGCCATTCTATATCTCAGCATTAAATGAGGAAAATCTAGATCAAAATCATGTGGAGGTACGTAGGGACATTTAGTCATAAAACACATATCACATAATGTACATGCGTCCACAACTGGAGCAAATTGATTGCTCGATAAGCTTTCTACGTCCTCGTTTTTTGACTCATCAATCATATCAAAGAGTTTTGGAAATGAATCACAAAGATTAAAACATCTTCTACAACCATGGCAAATATCAAACACTCTTCTCATCTCGGAGTCTAATTTTTCTGGATTCAAAAAATCTGGACTTTCAAAATCTATTGGATGTCTTATAGGGGCTTCCGTACTTCCTTCTTTACTCATATCACAAAATTTATTATCAAAACTAAAACAATTGAAATTATAATTACAGGTTCATTACACCAATCCTTAGTTGTTTGTACTAATTGCTTTATCATTTGTTTTAGTAAATTTTAAAAAGTTTTTTTAGTGGGCGATAAGCGCCCACTAAATAATTTTGATTAGCTAATAGACTCTAAAGTTTTTTGGAATTTACCAGCGTGAGATTTTTCAGCTTTTGCTAATGTTTCAAACCAATCAGCAATTTCTTCAAATCCTTCTTCTCTTGCTGTTTTTGCCATACCTGGATACATGTCTGTATATTCATGTGTTTCACCAGCTACTGCTGACTCTAAATTTGCTTTAGTTTCACCAATTGGCTTACCAGTTGCTGGATCACCAACTTGCTCTAGATACTCTAGATGTCCATGAGCATGACCTGTTTCACCTTCAGCAGTTGATCTAAAAACTGTAGCTACATCATTGTAACCTTCAATATCAGCTTTTTGAGCAAAATATAAATATCTTCTATTTGCTTGGCTCTCACCTGCAAATGCTGCTTTTAAGTTTTCTTCTGTTTTAGTTCCTTTTAATGACATTTTAATCTCCTTAATAATTGCTAATTAATATAAGTCTTATGAAACGGATGTCAATAGTTTAGAATAATTATAATATATTATTTAAACTATTGATATTAAAGTATTATTTTTGATTTTGATTATCAGTTGCAACTTTTACTAAAACCTCAACTGAATTAATTTTTTTTCCTAAAATATTTTTTTTAATTTTTGGTGTTTCGATAACTTCTTCATTACAGTCAATTAATTCATTTGTATCTTCATCAAAAAAATGATGGTGATTAGTCGTATTCGTGTCGAAATAACTTTTGTCACTGTTTATAGAAATCTCTTTTAAATAGCCTTTGGTTTTAAATGCATGAACAGTGTTATAAACTGTAGCTAGGGATATCCTCTCTTTTAACTCTTCAGAAATGTTTTTTGCAAGATCATTTATTGTAAAATGGAAAGTGTGATCTCTATCAAACAATGCTTCACAGATTTTAAGCCTTTGTTTGGTAGGTCTTAAGCCAGAAGATCTTAATTTCTCAATAAAATCGTTGTTTTTTGACATTGTAATTTATAATAATTCTAAACTTTATGTATATTATAATTCCCTAAAATCAAGTAATAAGATGTTCAATTTTATGAAAAAAAACTCCTATTCATACGAGGAACTAATTAATTGCGGAAATGGAGGACTTTTTGGGCCTGGTAATGCTAAATTACCTCTTCCTCCAATGCTTATGTTTGATAGAATTACTGAAATTAATGATGATAATGGAGCTTTTAAAAAAGGGTTCTTAAAAGCTGAACTGGACATCAAAAATGATCTTTGGTTTTTTGATTGTCATTTTAAAGAAGACCCTGTAATGCCTGGTTGTCTTGGACTAGACGCCATGTGGCAACTAGTAGGGTTTTACTTGGGCTGGATTGGAAACCCTGGAAAAGGAAGAGCATTAGGAGTTGGAACAGTGAAATTTACAGGCGAAGTATTACAAAATGTTAAATTAGTAACATATGAAATTGATATGAAAAAGATTATGGCTCCAGGTGGTACAACTGTAGGTCTTGCCAATGGAGTTGTTTTAGCTGATGGTAAAAAAATCTACTCAGCTGAAAGTTTAAAAGTAGGATTGTTTAAATAATGAGAAGGGTTGTAATTACAGGTCTTGGTATTGTTTCTTGCTTAGGCAATAATCAAGAAGAAGTACATAAATCTTTATTAAATTCTAAATCAGGAATCACTTATGCTGAGGAATATAAAGAACACAATTTAAAAAGTCACATACATGGAAAACCAAAAATTAAACTTGAGGATCACATCGATAGAAAAACTATAAGATTTATGGGTTCAGGCTCAGCTTACAATTATATTGCAATGAAAGAAGCTATAAAAGACTCTGGTTTAGAAGAAAACGAAGTAAGTCACTTTAAAACAGGAATAATAATGGGTTCAGGTGGACCCTCAATTGAAAATGTTATTTTAGCAGCAGATAAAACTAGAGCTAAAACTCCAAAGCTTATGGGGCCTTTTGTTGTTCCAAGAACAATGGCTAGCACTGCCTCAGCAACACTTGCTGTTCCCTTTAAGATTAAAGGAACCAATTACACGATGAGTTCTGCTTGTGCAACTAGTGGACACTGTATAGGAAACTCTATGGAATTAATTCAAATTGGAAAGCAAGATATTGTTTTCGCTGGAGGAAGTGAAGAAATACACTGGGCAATGACTGCAATGTTTGATGCAATGACAGCTTTATCATCAAAATATAACGATTCTCCTCAGACTGCCTCTAGAGCATACGATAAAACTAGAGATGGATTTGTTATAGCAGGCGGTGGAGGTGTTTTGGTACTAGAAGAATATGAGCATGCAAAAGCTAGAGGTGCAAAAATTTATGCCGAATTAACAGGTTACGGGGCAACCTCAGATGGGTATGATATGGTGGCACCTTCTGGTGAAGGAGCAATTAGATGTATGCAAATGGCAATGTCGACAGCAAAAAATAAAATTGATTATATTAATACCCACGGGACATCTACTCCAGTTGGAGATATTACAGAACTAAATGCAATTAAAGGAACTTTTGGGGAAGATATTCCAAAAATAAGTTCAACAAAATCCTTATCGGGACATCCTTTAGGAGCAGCGTCAGTACATGAGGCTATTTATTGCTTAATAATGATGAAAAATAATTTTATTACTGGATCAGCAAATATAAATGAAATGGATGAAGATGCTAAAAAATTCCCTATAATTTCTGAAACAAGGGCCGAAACAAACTTAAATACTGTGATGTCAAATAGCTTTGGTTTTGGTGGAACTAATGCGGCTTTAATTTTTGAAAAGGTTTAGTTTATGAGTCTTATGAAAGGTAAAAAAGGATTAATCATGGGTGTTGCTAATGAAAGATCTATTGCCTGGGGTATATCTCAAAAACTTTCAGAAGCTGGAGCGGAGCTAGCATTTACATATTTGGGTGACGCATTAAAAAAAAGAGTAGTTCCTTTAGCAGAAAAATTAAATTCAAACGTCACATTCAGTTGTGATGTTGAAAAAAAAGAAGAAGTAGTAAAACTATTTGAGGATATCAAATCTCAATGGGGTGAAATTGATTTTGTAGTGCATGCAGTTGCTTTCTCTGATAAATCAGAGTTATCAGGTGAATATTTAAATACGACTAGAGAAAACTTTTTAAGAAGTATGTTAATCTCATGCTTTTCATTTACTGAAGTCGCAAAAGAAGCCTCAAAGGTAATGAGACAAGGTGGAAGTTTATTAACTTTAACTTACGAATCTACTAAAGCAATCCCAAATTATAATGTAATGGGTGTTTGTAAATCTGCTTTAGAGGCCAGTGTTAAATACTTAGCTAGAGATTTGGGTGCTAAAGGCATGAGAGTAAATGCTATAAGCGCAGGACCTATCAAGACATTGGCTGCCTCTGCAATTGGAGACGCAAAATTCCTATATAAATGGAATGAGGACCATTCTTTTCTTAAGAGAAATGTAGATATCCATGACGTTGGAAATTCAGCATTATATCTACTAAGTGACCTTGCGAACGGAGTTACTGGTGAAATCCACTACGTAGATGCTGGATATAATAAAGTTGGAATGCCGGATCCTAAAAATATCAGCTAAAAAAATAAATTAAAATCGCTACAACAGCCACTATTTAGGAGTTGCAGGATTCGAACCTGCCACCCTCTAATTCATTATTCGGCAGCTTGTTTCATAGAAAGTTTAACTTTACCTCTATCGAAACCAATCACTTTAACTTTTACTTCGTCACCTTCTTTGACAACGTCAGTAACTTTGGCTACTCTTTTATCTGCAAGTTCTGAGATATGAACTAGTCCATCTTGTTTTCCTAAGAAATTAACAAATGCACCAAACTCCATAATCTTCATTACTTTACCTGAATAAATTTTATTTAATTCAGCTTTTGCAGTTATGTCTTTAATCATTTGCATTGCGATGTTTCTAGAATCTTCATCAGGAGCAGCAACTGTTACTACACCTTCATCATTTACATCTACTTTTGCACCTGATTTTTCAACGATCTCTCTGATTGTTGCTCCACCTTTTCCAATCACCGCAGCAATGTCTTTTTTATCAACATTAATTTTTTCCATTTTTGGAGTATGTTTTCCAACATCTGCTCTTGAGGCTGATAATGCTTTATTCATTTCTCCTAAGATATGAACTCTTCCATCTTTAGCTTGATTTAAGGCCTGCTCCATAATTTCAAATGTAATACCAGTAATTTTAATATCCATTTGAAGTGAAGTAATTCCATCTTTAGTTCCAGCAACTTTAAAGTCCATGTCTCCTAAATGATCTTCATCACCTAAAATATCCGATAGGACACTAAAATCATTACCCTCTTTAATTAAACCCATTGCTATACCTGCAACTGGTTCTTTAATCGGTACACCTGCATCCATTAATGCTAATGATGTTCCACAAACAGTAGCCATTGAAGATGAACCATTAGACTCAGTAATCTCCGAAACTACTCTGAAAGTATAAGGGAATGCTTCTTTTGATGGCAATGAGGAATGAATAGCTCTCCATGCTAGCTTACCATGCCCTATTTCTCTTCTGCCAGTTCCTATTCTTCCTGTTTCTCCAACTGAAAATGGTGGAAAATTATAGTGAAGCATGAATCTCTCTCTTTGTAATCCATCTAAGCTTTCAATTCTTTGCTCATCATCCGATGTACCTAAGGTAGCTGTTACAATTGCTTGTGTTTCTCCTCTAGTAAACAAAGCAGAACCATGCGTTCTAGGTAAAATACCAACCTCGCAAGAAATGGGTCTTACATCAGATAGTCCTCTACCATCAATTCTGTTTTTATTCTTTAGAATGTCTGTTCTAACTATAGATTTTTCTATTTTTTTAAGCTCAGAGTTAACATCAAGATCTGTGTAATTTTCATCTTCTTCATAAAGTTTTTTAGCTTTATCTGTGATTTCTGATATTTGATTTGATCTATCTTGTTTATCTATTGTAGCAAAAGCTTTTTTCAAATCTTCTGTAAAAGTTGCCTCAAGTTTTTTCTTAACTTCAGAAAGATCTTTTTTTTCAACAGTCCATTCAGGTTTTCTACATTCCTTGGCAAGTTCCTCAATCATTTCAATTACTGGAACAAATCCCTCATGACCAAATTTGACAGCATTTAACATTTCTTCTTCAGTTAAACCACTTGCTTCAGACTCAACCATAAGCACAGCATCTTTTGTTCCTGCTACAACTAAATCTAATTTTGATTTTTCAAGTTCGGTTTTTGATGGATTTAAAACATATTTTCCATCAACATAACCAACTCTAGATGCTCCAACGGGACCCATAAATGGCATTCCAGAAATAGCTAATGCTGCTGATGAGGCTGTAATTGATAAAATATCTGCTTCATTTTCTTTATCATAAGAAATTACAGTTGGTAATAACTGAACTTCATTTTTAAATTCATCTGGAAACAATGGTCTGATTGGTCTATCAATCAATCTTGAGATCAACGTTTCACTTTCAGTTGGCCTTGCTTCTCTTTTAAAATATCCACCTGGAATTTTTCCAGCTGCATAATATTTTTCCTGATAATTTACAGATAATGGAAAGTAATCCACATCGGGGTTTACTTTTTTTGCTCCCACAACCGTTGCTAAAACAACTGTTTCACCACATTTTGCAATTATTGCACCGTCTGCTTGTCTTGCTACTTTACCTGTTTCTAAACTTATCTTTTTTCCTGCTACTTCAATTTCCTTCTTATATACTTTAAACATTTCATTTCCATTTCGTTTCGTTCCATTCCGTTCTATCTATCTTGACTTTTATTTTCTTAAATTCAATTTCGACAGTACATTTTTGTAAGAATCAATCTTATTTTTTTTAAGATAATCCAACAATTTTTTTCTTCTATTGACTGCTCTCAACAATCCAACCGCTGAATGCTTATCTTTTTTGAATTGTTTAATATGTTTAGAGAGACTATCAATTTTATCTGTTAGCAAAGCAATCTGAATTTCAGAAGATCCAGTATCTCTATCGTGCATTGCTAATTCCTGTTTCTTTTTATTCATTTTTTATTTTCCTATTTATTAGTTTGTTTTATCAAATTTTCAATTTTTTCTGCATACTCAAAAGACTCATCTTTTCTAAAAAGTAATTTTGGTAGAAATTTCATAACCACTTTCTGCGATAATATTTTTCGTATTAAAAAAGAGTACTCTTTTAAAATATTTATTGTTTCCTCAGCATCTTTTCCCCCTAACGGCAATACATAAGCTTTTGCAATTTTTAAATCTGGGCTCATTCTTACTTCAGTCACAGTTATGGTATTAGTTTCTAAATTTGGAACCTTAGCCTCATTTCTTAGAAAAATCATGCTCAAAGATTGTTTTACCATTTCTCCAACTCTGAGCTGTCTTTGAGAAATAGGTTTTCCAATTCTATCTACCATTAAATTGACCTTTCTGTAGATATAGTGCTAAATGCTTCAATTGTATCATCTTTTTTTAAAATCAATGTAATCTTTCAGAGTAATTCCACATTCCTGGCCACCACTAACTTGTTTTACTTGATTTTTTTCTCTGAAAATAGTTGAAACTTTACCGGTATAAATTATAGCCCCATCTCTTATAATTCTCACATTAGAGGTACTATTTATTTCTCCTTCGGTCACTTTAGATCCAGCAACTTTACCTGCTCCAGAAACTTTAAATATTTCTAAAATTTGTGCTGTTCCAGTT
>CACJNO010000012.1 GCA_902594825.1 uncultured Pelagibacteraceae bacterium
TCCTCACAAGATCAAGCTTTGGAAATTGTTAGAAGAAGAATCGATGAAATTGGAACAAATGAGCCTAATATCTTAAAGAGAGGCAATGATAGAATCTTAGTTGAGCTTCCAGGATTAGAGGATCCAATGAGAATAAAATCTTTATTAGGAAAAACAGCTAATTTATCATTTAGATTTGTTACTAATAATCAAGAAGATTCATTTGGCACAGAAAAATTAGAATTAATCGATAACGGTGAACAGCTTACTATAAGCAAAAGAATTATTTTAAGTGGTGACAATCTCCTTGACGCTCAACCAAGAATGAACAGTGAAACAAATGAAACTGTTGTTTCCTTTACGCTTGATAGAGTAGGAGCAAAACGTTTTGGTAAAGCCACTTCAACAGGTATAGGAAAACAATTAGCAATAGTTTTAGATGGTAAAATAATTAGTGCTCCTGTAATCAGAGACACTATAGCTAGTGGATCAGGTCAAATTAGTGGAGGTTTTACATTTCAATCAGCAACAGATCTTGCTTTACTTCTTAGATCAGGTGCATTACCAGCACCATTAAATATAATTGAAGAAAGAACCGTTGGTCCAGATTTAGGTAAAGACTCAATAAATGCCGGAATGATTGCTTTAGCAATTGGTTTTATACTTGTAATAGTATTTATTTTCATAAAATATAAAATTTTTGGTTTAATCACAAATATAACATTAATAATTAATTTATTTTTATTAATTGGAATATTAACAATTTTTGAAGCAACATTAACTCTACCAGGTATAGCTGGAATTATATTAACAGTTGGTATGGCTGTTGATGCAAATGTTCTTATTTTTGAGAGAATCAAAGAAGAATTAAAAAATGAAAAAAATAATTTAATTGCCTTTGATAGTGGATATACAAAATCTAGAACTGCTATTTTAGATGCTAATATAACAACTTTATTAGCTGCAATAATCTTATTTTTTATGGGCTCAGGGCCAATTAAAGGATTTTCTTTAACATTAGGTATTGGAATATTTACCACATTATTTTCAGTTTATTTCATAGCAAGATTATTAACTGTTTTATATGTATCAAAAAATAAAGAAAAAGAAGGATTAATTTAGATGATTGCTTTTAATAAATATTATAATCAATTCAATATACTTTCTATAAGTTTAATTATTGTATCTATGTTATTGTTAACATTTAAAGGACTTAATTTTGGTATTGATTTTAAAGGTGGAACTTTAATAGAATTGAGATCATCTGATGATAAAATTAATGTTTCATCATTGAGAGATAATCTTAATACAATGAATTTAGGAGACGTTTCAGTTAAAAATTTTGGAAATGAAAAGGATTTTTTAATTAAATTTGAAAATGATAAAAACAAAAATATTATTGAAGAAATTAAGATTAATTTGGACAAATCTTTTGGAAATAAATTTGATTTCAGGAGAGTAGAAAACGTTGGACCAAAAGTGAGTGCAGAATTGTTAAGATCAGGAGTAATAGCTATTTCTGCAGCTCTCATACTGATGCTTGTTTATATTTGGATTAGATTTGAGTGGCAATTTAGCTTAGGTGCAATTCTAGCTTTATTTCATGACGTGATAGTAACATTAGGTTTATTTTCTTTATTTGGACTTGAAATAAATTTATCAATTATTGCTGCTGTTTTAACAATTGTAGGCTATTCCATGAATGATACTGTGGTTATTTTTGATAGGGTAAGAGAAAATCTAAGAAAATATTCAGATATTAAGATTTATGATTTAACAAATATTTCTATCAATGAAACTTTATCAAGAACCTTAATCACTTCTATTACAACTTTGTTAGCTTTATCATCGATTTTTTTCTTTGGTGGTGAAGTGTTAAAAGGTTTTTCTTTAGCTATGATTTTTGGAGTAATTTTTGGGACTTATTCATCTATTTATATAGCAAATACAGTTTTAGTAAGACTTAAAGTATCCCAGAGAACTATATTGAGAGAAGACGAGAAAAATTAATATAAATTTTGAGCAGCTACCATTGTTAATAACATTGGTAATGACAATAATGTATTTGTTCTTGAAAATAACATAGCTGTTTTTGCAGATTTAGCTTTTATTTCAGGATCACATTCAATAATACCAAGCGCTCTTTTTTGATTGGGCCATATAACAAACCAAACATTGAATGCCATAATAAGACCTAACCACATACCAATACCAATAGCTGTGTGTTTTGGAATACCAGAACCAATACTTAAGGTCATTGCATCGTGTAAATATCCATTTAAACCAGCTAATATTAATCCAGATAAAACTGTAAATGCTGCAGCCCACCTAAAGTAAAATAATGCAGCTGGGGCAATTACTTTCCCAATCGCAGGTTTTTGTTCATCAGGAATTTTACCCATATTTGGTATTTGAACAAAGTTAAAGTACCACAATAAACCGATCCACATAATACTAACAACTACATGAGTATATCTAGCAACCCAACTCCAGAAAAGTCTATCAAAACTAAATCCATCATTTTGATAAAAGAATCCTAAAAATAAAATTATAGCTACTGCTAATGAAGCATGAACAGTTTTTGAAAGTGAGGATAATAAATTTCCCATAACTAATTGTATACTAATTTGCAGAGATAAGACAATATGAAATTTTAGACTAATAATGGTTTCAAAAATTTACCTGTATAGCTCTCTTTAACTTTACAAATTTCCTCAGGCTTTCCTTCAGCAATAATTTTTCCACCTTTAACACCGCCATCAGGCCCCATATCTACTATATAATCCGCAGTTTTTATTACATCTAGATTATGCTCTATAACAACAACTGTATTTCCAAGTGAGACAAAAGTGTGCAGAATTTCTAATAATTTTTTTATATCATGTTGATGAAGACCAGTTGTTGGTTCATCTAATATATACATAGTTCTACCAGTAGATCTTTTTGATAATTCTTTAGCTAACTTTATTCTTTGAGCTTCTCCACCTGATAAAGTGGTAGCTTGTTGTCCAATTTTAATATAGCCCAAGCCAACTTTTTTTAATGTAAGTAACTTAGTTTTAATGTTTGAAATATTTTCAAAATATTCACATCCTTCATCGACTGTCATATTTAACACATCAGCAATACTTTTATCTTTAAATTTAATCTCGAGTGTTTCACGATTATATCTAGTTCCTTTACATTCATCACATTGAATATAAACATCTGGTAAAAAATGCATTTCATATGTAATAACACCATCTCCCTCACAAGCTTCACATCTTCCACCTTTTACATTAAATGAAAATCTTCCTGGTTTATATCCTCTGGTTTTTGACTCTGGTAATCCAGTGAACCAATCTCTAATAGGCCCAAAGGCTCCAGTGTAAGTTGCTGGATTAGATCTTGGAGTTCTACCGATAGGAGACTGATCTATATCAATTATCTTATCAATTAATTCTGTACCTTTAAAACCTTTAAATGGTTTTGGAATTTTTCTAGATTTATTATTATTTAAAGTTAAATTTAAAGCGTTGTATAAAGTTTGTAAAACTAATGTCGATTTTCCACTACCAGAAACACCAGTAACACACGTTAGACTTCCTAATGGTATTCTTAAATTTACATTATCTAAATTATTTCCAGTAGCTCCTGTAATCTCTAAAAATCTTCCATTCTTTGCTAACCTTCTTTTTTTTGGGATATCTATTTTAAACTTATTTGAGAGATATTTTCCTGTTATACTTTCTTTATTTTGACTTATATCTTTATAACTTCCTTGAGCAACTACTTGTCCACCATTATTTCCTGCTTCAGGTCCAAGATCTATTATATGATCTGCGTTCTCCATAGTTTCTGTATCATGTTCTACAACAACGACTGTATTTCCTAAATCTCTCAATCTTTTAAGTGCATTGATTAATTTAACATTATCTTTTTGATGAAGACCTATAGAAGGCTCATCTAATACATATAAAACTCCTGTTAAACCTGAACCTATTTGCGAAGCTAAACGTATTCTTTGAGCTTCACCACCTGATAATGTTCCAGACTCTCTTGACAAAGTAAGATAATCAAGCCCAACATTTAATAAAAAATTTAATCTTTCATTTATTTCTTTTAAAATATGTTCAGCAATTTTAATTTGTCGTTTATCTAAATTATTTTTAAGATTTTCAAACCATTTCGACGCATCTAGTATAGATTTTTCAGTAACTTCACTGATATGCAGACCATCAATCTTAACACAAAGAGCCTCATCTTTTAATCTGTGTCCATTACATCTTTCGCATTTAGTATCTGATTGATATTGAGCAATTTCTTCTCTTTTCCAATCACTATCTGTCTCTAAATATCTTCTTTCAAGATTATTTATTACCCCTTCAAAAGTTTTTTTGTGTGAATATTTTTCATAACCGTCATCGTATGAAAACTTGATTTCTTCATCATCTGACCCATAAAGTATAATATCTTTAATTTTTTTTGAAAGTTTAGACCATTTATCATCTAATGAAAATCCATAGTGCTTTGCTAATGAGGAAAGAGTTTGTGCATAATATAATGTTGTAGTTTTAGCCCAAGGTTCTATAGCCCCATTTGCAATAGTTTTTTTCTCATTGGGGATAACTAAATTTGGATCTACATTTAACTTAACGCCAATACCATCACATTCTTCACAAGCACCAAATGGACTATTAAATGAAAAAAGTCTTGGTTCAATTTCTTCAATTGTAAAACCACTTTCTGGGCAAGCAAATTTAGTAGAAAATATCAATTTTTCTAACTTTCTAAACTTCTTTGGCAAAGTTTCATCTTCGTATTCGACAAAGACCAATCCATTGGCTAAATTAATAGATGACTCTATACTTTCGGCTAATCTATTACCTAAGGAAGAGTTTAAAACTATTCTATCAACAAGAATATAAATATCGTGTTTTATCTTTTTATTTAATTCAGGAATTTTATCAATTTCATATAAAACATTATCAATTTTAATTTTTCTAAATCCTCTTTTTTTATAACTTAATATTTCTTTTTTATATTCACCTTTACGTCCTCTTACGACAGGTGCATAAATGTATATAGTTGATTTTTTTGGTAGTTCCTTAACTTTATCAACTATTTGTGTAATCGTTTGAGAAGTAATTGGCTTGCCTGTGAAAGGCGAATATGGAATCCCTGCTCGTGCGTATAAAACCCTCATGTAGTCATAAATTTCAGTAACAGTTGCAACAGTGGATCTCGGATTTTTAGAGGTATTTTTTTGTTCTATAGATATAGCGGGACTTAATCCTTCAATTAAATCAACATTAGGTTTTTTCATTTTATCCAAAAACTGTCTTGCATATGCAGATAAACTTTCCACATATCTTCTTTGACCTTCTGCGTAAACTGTATCAAAGGCCAATGATGATTTTCCAGACCCAGATAACCCTGTAATAACAACAAATTTATCTTTAGGTATTTCCAAAGAAATATTCTTCAAATTATGTTCTTTAGCTCCCTTAATAACTATCTTTTTAATCATAATTTTTGTTGCTTTGAGTTAATAAAATTAATATTCAGAGTAAATTGTGATATAGTTCTAATTAATTAATTTAACAAATAAATAAAATATTATGGCTGGAAGTTTAAATAAAGTACTTTTAATTGGTCGTTTGGGCGCAGACCCAGAGATCAAACAAATGGTAAATGGAAAGAGTGTTGCAAGGCTTAGCCTAGCAACAAGTCAATCTTGGAAAGATAAAAACACTGGTGAAAAAAAAGAAAAAACCGAATGGCACCGTATAGTTGTATTTAATGAAGGATTGGTAAATGTAGTACAACAATATCTAAAAAAGGGAGCCCAAATTTATGTTGAAGGTCAATTATCAACACGAAAATGGAAAGATGAACAATCAGGACAAGACAAATATTCAACTGAAATATTAATACAAGGTTACAATTCATCATTAACTATGCTTGGCGGAGCAAGTTCTGCCAATAATATTTCAAATGATCAATCTAAAACTTCTACAAACAATGATGATATGTCTCAAATATCAAATGATATGGATGACGAAATTCCTTTCTAGAGTTTATGCAAAAAACTGAAATTTCAGAAGATAAAAACATAAAATTAATTTCAATGCATGATGAGATGCATTCATCTTATCTATCTTATGCTATGAGCGTTATAGTAAGCAGAGCATTACCAGATATTAGAGATGGACTCAAACCAGTACATAGAAGAATTTTATATGCTATGTATAAAGGTGGTTATGATTGGTCTAAACAATTTAGAAAATCTGCAAGAATAGTTGGAGATGTTATTGGTAAATACCACCCACATGGAGATCAATCAGTTTATGATGCATTAGTTAGAATGGTTCAAGATTTTTCAATGAGCTTACCGTTAGTAGATGGTCAAGGAAACTTTGGATCAATAGACGGTGATCCAGCTGCAGCGATGCGGTATACAGAAACAAGATTATCTAAAGTTTCACAGTTTTTAATTGATGACATTGAAAAAGATACAGTTTCTTTTAAAAGCAATTATGATGAAACAGAAAAAGAACCAACTGTGTTACCAGCTCAATATCCCAATTTATTGGTCAATGGAGCAGGGGGTATTGCTGTAGGAATGGCTACAAGTATTCCACCTCATAATTTGGGTGAGGTTATAGATGGAACTTTAGCTTTAATAGAAAATAAAGATATAACAGTTTCACAATTAATGAAATTTATACCTGGCCCTGACTTCCCTACAGGAGGAATAATTATTGGTAAAGATGTGATTAAAGAAGGTTATAAAAAAGGTAGAGGATCTTTCAAAGTCAGAGGAAACATATCAATTGAACAAGGTAAAAATGGAAGAGAAAGATTAATAATCACCTCCATACCATATCAAGTTAACAAGTCAGTATTAAATGAAAAAATTGCACAATTAGTTCGAGAAAAAAAAATTGAGGGAATTAGAGATATACGTGATGAATCTAATAGAGAAGGTATAAGAGTTGCTATTGATTTGAGAAGTGGTGTTGAGCCAGAAACTATTAAAAGACAGTTATATAAAAATACACAAATAGAAAGTTCTTTCGGTTTTAATACTTTAGCTATTGTTGATGGAAAACCAGAAACCTGTGATTTAAAAAAATTTTTATCAAACTTTTTAAATTTTAGAGAAGATGTTGTAACCAAAAAAACAAAATTTGATTTAAAAAAAGCTGAAGAAAAAGCACATATACTTATTGGATTATCAGTTTCAGTTGAAAATTTAGACAAGATTATAAAAATAATTCGTTCTTCTAAAACACCTGATGATGCAAAAAAATTAATCTTAAAAACTAAATGGAAGATAAATAAATCACAAAAAATGATTTCTTTAATTGAAAATAAAAAGATAAAAGGTTTTTATAGCTTGTCTGAACCACAAGTAATTGCGATTTTAGAATTAAGATTACAAAAACTTACGGCACTTGGAATTCATGAAATTGAATTAGAAATTAAACGACTTTCAGAGTTAATTATTAAATATAAAAAAATTATTTCATCTAAAAAAGAATTGTTAAAAGTAATTAGTAATGAATTAAAAAATATAAAAGAAAAATTTAAAATAAGCAGACGAACTGAAATTATTGATGCTGTTTTGAATTACGATATTGAAGAAACTATTCAAAAAGAATCTGTAATTATCACTGTCACTTTACAAGGATATATTAAAAGAGGTTCACTTAATAATGTTAAACAACAAAAAAGAGGCGGAAAAGGAAAATCAGGTATAACTACAAGAAACGAAGATTCAGTTGTTCAAACACTTTCGGTAAATACACATACTTCAGTATTATTTTTTTCCACTGAAGGGTTAGTTTACAGACTTAAAGCTTGGAAAATACCAGTAGGTTCAACCGCGTCTAAAGGAAAATCATTATTCAATATTCTTCCTCTTAAAAATCATCAGTCAATCAGCTCGATAATGCCTTTTCCAGAAAATGAAGCAGAATTAAAGAATTATCAAATTGTTTTTGCTACTGCACAAGGAAAAATAAGAAAAAATAGCCTTGAAGATTTTGCTTCTATAAATTCTGCAGGTAAAATTGCAATGAAATTAGACAACAATGATAAAATTGTTGGAGTAAAAATTTGCAAAGATGATCAAGATATAATTTTAAGCACCAAATTTGGTAAATGTATAAGATTTGAGTCAAAAAAATTAAGAGTTTTCAAAGGACGTTCGTCAAAAGGTATTAAAGGTATAGTTTTGGCTCCAAATGATCAAATAGTTTCATTATCAATAATTGATAACGACAAACAATCTCGGAAATCAGCAAAATCTAAGGATGAAAAAACTGAATTAAAAGCTAAGGAAAAATTTATTTTTACTATAACAGAAAATGGTTATGGAAAAAAAACATCTCATTACGATTATAGAGTGACCAATAGAGGTGGAAAGGGCATTATAGATATTAAAAACTCACCAAGAAATGGCAATGTTTCATCTTCTTTTCCAGTTTTTGATGGAAATGAAATATTGATTTCCACAAATAAGGGAAGAGTAATAAGAATAGCCGCTTCAGATATTCGAACTGTTGGTAGAGCTACTCAAGGTCACAGAATTCAAAAATTATCAGGTGATGAAAAAGTTGTTTCTGCTAATAAAATTGATGATAATTTAATTTGATGAAAAAAATAGCTATATATCCTGGTACATTTGATCCTATAACTTTTGGACATATAGATGTGATCAAAAAAGGTTTAAAATTATTTGATAAATTAGTTGTTGCTGTTTCTGATGGAGAAAACAAAGATTATCTTTTTAGCAAAGATGAAAGAATTGAAATTATTTATAAAGCGCTATTTTCAGATCTAAAATTAAAAAAAAAAAAAATTGAAATAATTTCTTTTACATCATTAACGACAGATTTGTGTAGAAAATATAAATCTAATATAATTTTAAGAGGCTTAAGAGCTGTTTCAGATTTCGAATATGAATTTCAATTAGCAGGGATGAATAGAAAATTAAATAGTAATATTGAAACATTATTTTTGATGTCTGACGTTGAAAATCAAATTATTTCATCTAAATTCGTTAAAGAAATCGTTAAATTAAAAGGTGATATTAAAAAATTTACTACTAAAAGTACTATTAAATCCTTAAAAGATAAGTATGAATAAATTTTTATATACTTTAATTTTTTTGTTTTTTTTAATAACCAACCAAACAATGTCGGAGGAAAATATTATGATTTTAAAGTTAAAAGACGGTGAAGTAAAAATTGAATTATTTGAAGATGTAGCTCCAAATCACGTTAAAAGAATAAAAGAATTAGCTAATTCGGGAAAATATGACAATGTAGTATTTCATAGAGTAATTGATGGATTTATGGCTCAAACTGGCGATGTAAAATTTGGAAACTCTGCCACAAAAGATTTTAATCTTAGAATGGCAGGTATGGGAGGTTCTGATCTACCAGATTTGAATCAAGAATTTAACAGTCTTCCTCATGAAAGAGGAACATTATCAATGGCTAGATCTTCAGATCCCAATAGTGCAAACAGTCAATTTTTTATTTGTTTTAAGGCAGCACCTTTTCTAGATAGACAATACACAGTTTTTGGAAAAGTTACTGAAGGAATGGAATTTGTTGATAAAATTAAAAGAGGTGATGAAAATAATAATGGTGCTGTTTCTGATCCTGACAAAATTCTTAGCTTCAAATCTTTATAATTTTTGAATGGCATTAAAAAATTTTGCCTTCAAAGTTTTAAAAAAAGATAAAGAGGCAAGAATTGGGTTAATCGAGACCCATAGAGGAAATATAAATACTCCAGCCTTTATGCCTGTTGGGACACAAGCTACAGTAAAAGCTTGTACTATTGATGATATTAAAAAAACTGGATCAGAAATAATCTTGGGAAATACTTATCATCTAATGATTAGACCCGGCATAAATCGAATTCAAGATGCTGGTGGGTTACATAAATTTATGAATTGTGATTTACCAATTTTAACCGACTCTGGTGGCTTTCAAGTTATGTCTCTTTCTAAACTTAATAAAATAGATCGTGAAAAAGGTGCCATTTTTAATTCACATATTGATGGAAAAAAATTTTATCTAAGCCCTGAAGAAAGTATTAAAATTCAACTAGGCTTAAATTCAGATATTGTAATGATTATGGACGAATGTCCTAAAAAAACAGACAATTACAATTTAATAAAGAAATCAATGGAACTATCATTACATTGGGCTAAGCGATCTAAAGTAGCTTATGGTTATAATCCACAAAAAGCTTTATTTGGAATTATACAAGGAGGTCTTTTTAATGATCTTAGAAAGCATTCTTTGAATGGATTATTAGAAATAGGTTTTGATGGTTATGCTATAGGTGGTTTAGCGGTCGGTGAGTCTCAAAAAGAAATGTTTAAAGTATTAGATTTTTTAAAGGATAAATTACCATATGATAAACCTCACTATTTAATGGGTGTAGGAACTCCTTCTGATATCTTAGGTGCAGTTAAAAGAGGTATTGATATGTTTGATTGTGTAATGCCAACAAGATCAGGAAGAACTGGCTTAGCTTTCACCTGGAACGGAAGAATAAATATAAAAAACAACAAATATAAAAATGATAATTCACCTCTTGATGAAAATTGTAATAATTTTAGTCTTAATAAATACTCAAAAAATTATTTGAATCATCTTTTTAACACTAATGAGATATTAGGCTCTATGCTATTAACGCTAAATAATATAAATTTTTATCAAGAATTAATGAGTAAAATTAGAGATAACATTAAGAAAGGTACTTTTGATCAATTTCACGATAAATACATAAATAAGTTGTAAGGAGCAAACTATTTGTCTCACAAATTCCTATTTGAATTATTTGAATATTTATGTATACACAGTGTAATTTTGGGCCGTTAGCTCAGTTGGTAGAGCAATTCCCTTTTAAGGAATGGGTCGATGGTTCGAGTCCATCACGGCTCACCATTTTCATTTAAGAAATGTTAATTGGTGGAAAATCTAATATAATTTGATTTGTCCACTCACTTATTTTCTTTATTCTGTTATCAGCAGATGGATGTGTGCTTAGAAATTCTGGTTGAGCTTTTCCTTTGTTAAATTTTTTCATTCTTTCCCAAATTTTAACAGTTTCTCTTATATCGTAACCAGATAAAGATGAAAAAATTAAACCTAAATAATCTGCTTCACTCTCTTGTTTTCTATTAAATGGGTTCATTATTCCTAATTGAGCCAATAATCCAACAGTATCCATTCCAGTTGTTCTATTAATCTCAGAAAGAACACCTCCACTAGCTATATCTATTATCTTTGCTCCAGTATTTAATATTATTCCTCGACTAGCCCTTTCAACAGAATGTTTAGCAACTGCATGTGCCACTTCATGACCCATTACTGCAGCCAGTCCATCTAAATTTTTTGTAACATCTAACATACCTGAGTAAACTGCTATTTTACCACCTGGCATACACCATGCATTTTTAATTTTTTTATTATCAATTAATATATATTCCCATTCAAAATTTGTTGTTGGATCTGCTATATTTGCCCTGTAAAAGTATTCACTAATTGAATTTTCCATTCTTTTACCAATTTCTTTTATTTCATTAAGTTTATTTAAATCTGAGCTAAGTTTTTCATTTTTCTTAATTTTTTCATAAATTTGAGCAGCTTGTGCATTTAACTTAGCTTCGGATATTATCTTTAGTTGTTTTCTATCTGTTATAGGGGTTGTTGCGCATGAGTTGAGAAAAAAACCACAACATCCACAACCAACATAAGTTAAAAATTTTCTTCTATTCATTTTATAACATTGATAATATATATATATTAATGAATCTAAATAATAAAATTTTGATAATTCTTTTTATAACTGCTATTTCTTTTGTAATTTACTCAAGTTTTAATTGAATTTATGTCTAAAAATAAAAAAAAAAAATCATTAACTTTAATATTAAGAAATTACTTTATTACAGGTGTAGTTGTATTAATTCCTATAGGCTTTACATTATATCTAAGTAAAATTTTAATAGGATTATCATCAAAAATTATTCCTGAAAATATAAATCCTAATAGTTATTTACCTTATGCAATACCGGGTATTGAAATTCTGATTTCAGTAATTTTGATAACAATTGTTGGTGGTTTATCATTATCGTTTTTAGGAAAAAGAATTTTAAAATTAATTGATGATCTTTTTAAAAGAATACCTTTTTTAAGAACAATTTATTCAGCAATATTACAAATGACTGAGTCATTTTCCAACAAGGACAATGATAAAAAAAGTGTAGTATTAGTAGAATATCCTCGAAAGGGTGTTTGGGCTGTTGGTTTTGCTACAAAAGAAAATAAAGATGAAATGGCAAAAAAAACTAATCAAAAATTGATAAATGTTTTTGTTCCAACGACACCTAATCCCACTAGTGGTTTTTTATTAATGTTTCCAATTGATGATGTAATTTATTTAGATATGAGTTTTGAAGAAGCTTCTAAATTTATAGTTTCTGCGGGCACCTCTTCAGGTAAAAGTTAAACTATATCGTTTATTATATCGGCTTGATCATACAACTTCATTAATGTTTTAAATTTACTTATATCTTCATTGTTATTTTCAATTCTTTTTATTTCATTTTCTGCCAAATTAAATAGTTTTTCATTCATAACAGGATCAGCAAGTCTAAAGGTTTTTAATCCACTTTGTTTAAAACCTAAAATGTCACCATAACCTCTAAGTTTCATATCTTCTTCAGAAATCTTAAAACCGTCGTTTGAATTTTTCAATATTCTTAATCTTTGTTTTGCATTTTCTGTTAAAGAAGACTTAAACATTAATATACAAGTGGATTGCTTATTTCCTCTTCCGACTCTTCCTCTGAGTTGATGCAGTTGAGATAATCCAAATTTATTAGCATTTTCAATTATTATTATATTTGCGTTTGGAAAATCTATACCAACTTCAATTATTGTTGTTGAAACCATAATATCATATTTTTTTTTAAGAAAATCATCTAATATCAATTCTTTTTCACTTGTATCAGTTTTACCATGAAGGAGAGCAACTTTATTAGGAAAAATCTTTTTAAGAAAATTATATTTCAAAATTGCAGAAGCATTATCAATTTTTTTAGACTCGTCTATTAATGGACAAACCCAAAAAACTTGGTTTCCAACTTTAATTTCTTTTTTAATAAAATTAATTACATCATCAACTTTAGACTCTAATTTTGTATATGTTTTTACTTCTTTTCGAGATTTTGGTTTTTCTTTAATTATTGAGAGATCCATATCACCATAAATAGTCATTGTTAAAGTTCGAGGTATAGGGGTAGCTGACATTAATAATACGTCACAATTATTACCTCCTTTATCAGACAATTTTTTTCTTTGATTAACGCCAAATTTATGTTGTTCATCAATTATAATTAAACCAAGATTTGAAAATTCAACTTTTTTTTGAAAAATTGAATGCGTTCCAAAAATAATATCTAATTTATTATTTTTAAGATTGTTTAGAGTCTTTTTTCTATCTTTATATTCTGACTTACTTGATAAAAATTCTATATTTATTAGTGAAGAAAATAATTTTTTTGCTAAAAAAAAATGTTGCCTAGCTAATATTTCTGTAGGCGCCATGAAAGCAACTTGAAAACCTGAATTTATAACATTGAAAGCTGAAATTAAAGCCACAATAGTTTTTCCGCTACCAACATCTCCTTGAAGTAATCTAAACATTTTTTGGTTTGAAATTAAGTCTTTATTAATTTCTTCTAACGTAAATCTTTGATCATTCGTTAATTTGAAATTTAATTTTGATATGAAATCTTTTTGTTTATTCAAGTCAAATTTTTTACTTTTTTTTTTAAATTTTCTAATTTTTTTTCTTATTTCTGAATGTACTAAATATGATGAAAAAATTTCATCAAAAGCCAATCTTTCATAAAAAGATGTCTTATATTTCCCAATATTTTCAGGTTTATGTAATTCATTAATAGACTCATACCATGAAATATAATTAAAATTTTTTAGTATTTTTTTATTATGCCATTCTTCAAGTTTAGGTAAGTTAGAAATTATTTGTTTTATTATTTTATTATATAATTTTTCCGAAATACCTTCTGTCAATGAATATTTATTATGTTTTGTTTTGATAAGTGAAGATTCTTTAGAAATATATTTTGGATTTGTTATTTGATATTTATTTCTAAAAAAACTAATTTTCCCACTAATAGTAACTTGTTTGCCAATAGGTAAAATTTTTTTGATATAGCCCTCGTAACTGTTAAAAAAAATACAATCTAAATTTCCTGTCTCATCTTTACAAACAACTTTATTGGGTAAATTTCTAATTCTTGGAAAATTATATCTATATGGAACTACATTAATTGTTTGAATATCACCAATTTTAAGATCTTTAATTTTTGAAGAAATACTTCTATCTGTGTAAGATTTAGGTAATTTCCATAATAAGTCAAAAATAGTATTAATCTTTTTTCTTTTTAGTAAATTAGCAATTTTATTTCCAACCCCTTTTAATTTTGTTAAGTCTGATAGTAAATAATTATAATCCTTTTTATTATTCATAAATATTTATTATAATCTATTAATGAAAATCGATATAGAAAATTTAAAAAAAAGAATTCTTTATAGATCTCAATATAGGGGTACACGTGAAATGGATAAACTTTTATATTCATTTGTTTCGAAATATATTGATACAATTGAAGAGACAAAACTTTTAAGTTTAGAAAATTTTTTAAACAATGATGATGATGATCTATATAAATTTTATAATAATATTGAAAATAAACTCAAATTTAATGATGAATATATTATTAAATTATTTAAAGATTTTAAATACGATGAATAAATGGCGGAGAGACTGGGATTCGAACCCAGGAAAGAGTTGCCCCTTTGCCGGTTTTCAAGACCGGTGCTTTCAACCACTCAGCCATCTCTCCTTTAAAAAGCTTTTATAATTAAAAATATTTAATTCAACTATAAAATAGTCTATTAAATCTATTTATTACTTAATTCTATAAATTATCTATGAACCCTGATTTCAATAAAGGATTAATACTTACATCTTTAGGATCCTTTTGGTGGGGATTTATAGGAGTTATATACTTTGAAGCTGTTTCATTTATTGGTCACATAGAACTTGTGGTTCATAGATGTTTATGGACAGCAGTGATGTTAATTATTACTACATCTTTTTTTTCTAAATGGAGAATTTTTTTTACTGAAATAAAAAATAAGATAAAAATATTTGCATTATTCATATCTGGTTTTTTAATTTTCATTAATTGGTCAATTTGGATTTATGCTGTTTCCACAGAAAGAATTATCGATGCTAGTTTTGGCTATTTTATAATGCCAATAATTAGTGTTTTGTTAGGTTTTATTTTTTTTAAAGAAAAATTAAATAAAAAAAGATCTTTTTCTGTTTTTCTAGTTTTATTTTCTATAGCAATTTTGATTATCTATAATCTAAAATCTCTTCCATGGGTTGGTTTAATTGTTGCTTTTAGTTGGGCGTTTTATAATTTGGTTAGAAAAAAGATTGAAATAGATACTGATATAGGATTGTTAATTGAAAGTTTATTTATTTTCCCTTTTGCATTATTTGTGTTTTACCTAATTTCAAAAAATGGTCTAAATGATTTTAATTTAGAAAATCCTGGGTTAAGTATTTTTTTACTTTTAGCTGGACCTATGACAGTGATTCCTTTATTTCTTTATGTCCGTGGGGTAGAGCTTATTGGCTTAGGTCCAACTGGGATGATTTTTTATATTACACCTACTTTACAGTTTATTTTAGGTTATTTTTATTATGATGAAGATTTTTCATTAGTAAAATTTGTAAGTTTTATTATTATTTGGATTGCTGTAATTATATATCTAAAAGATCTTTATGAAAAAAATTAGTCTTATTATCCTTATATTGTTTTTTTCTTATTCAAAATTATTTGCTGAAAATGAATTAAAATTTTTAGAATGGAAAAAAAATTTTAAAGATTTGGCTATAAAAAATGATATTTCTGAAATGACTTTTGATTTAGTTATGAATAACGCTAGATATTTATCAAAAGTTATAGAGTATGATCGATATCAACCTGAATTTTATGAGGATACTAAAACTTATGTGTCAAAAAGAACTTCAAACAAAAAGGTTAATAAAGGAATTAATTTTTATAATGAGAATTTAAATTTAATTAATCAAATAGAAAAAGAATTTGATATTGAAAAGGAATTACTTTTATCTTTGATGGGCATAGAAACAAATTTTGGTTCTTATGTTGGAAAAATGGATATTATATCATCACTAGCAACATTAAGTTATGACAAAAGAAGATCCCAATTTTTTACAAATGAATTATTAATTTTATTAAAATTAATTGACCAAAAAAAAATTGATTACGAGACTTTATTTGGTTCTTGGGCTGGCGCTTTCGGTTATTTTCAATTTATGCCGTCAACAATAAAGAATCATGCTATAGATTTTAATAAAGATAATTATATTGATCTGAAAAATACAGAAGATTCATATGCGTCTGCGGGTAATTATTTGAAAAATATGGGTTGGAAAGAGAATAGTCATTGTTTTTATAGAATAAAATTAAGTAAAGATATTCCAAAAAAACATCTTAATGTTTCAGCAAAAAAATTAGTTAATAAAAAAAAACTAAAAGATTTTCAAAAATATATTTTAAATTATGACAAATTAAATAACGTTAATAAAAATTTAATTGTTGCTATTATTACACCCGATAAAGATATTGTAGAAAACGCCGATATATTAAGTCCAGCATATGTCGTTTTTGATAACTATGAAATAATATTAAAATGGAATAGATCGCTTAGATTTGCATTAGCTGTATGCACATTAAAAGATAAATTAAAAAATGAATTATAAGATTATTTTAATTATTGCATTAGGTTTTTTTTTGTTTAGTTGTGAAAAAAAAGTTAACAATTTTTCAAAAATTGATAATTCAATATTTGAAAAGAAATATAATAATTCTGGTTTTGCTTTAATCTACAATGAAAATCTAAAAGATATAAAAAAATTAGATACTAGATCTTTAAATATTTACCATAAGTCATTAAAAAAAAGATCAGTTGTAAAAATAATGAATCCAAAGAATGGTAAATATCTAATTGCTGAGGTGAAATCAAATAGAATTAAATTTTCTGATTTTTACAATTCAATCATAAGTTCGAGAATTGCAGAGGAATTAGAACTAGACTCTAATGAACCTTTTGTAGAATTATTACTAATGTCAAAAAATTCTACTTTTGTGGCTAAAAAAACAAAAACTTTTGAAGAGGAAAGATCAGTTGCAGAAAAAGCACCGATAGATGGAATTCAAATTAAAGATTTAAAAAATAAAAAAACAAAAATAAAGACAGTTGAAAATAAAAAGTTTTCATATTCAATAAAAGTTGCAGACTTTTATTATAAAGAGTCAGCTGAAATAATGATTAAAAAAATTAATAGTCAAATATCAATTGATTCTATAAGTATAGTTAAATTATCAAAAACGAAATATAGGGTATTAATAGGTCCGTTTAATGATATAAAAAGCTTAAAAACTTCATTTGAAAAAATGAATACTTTAAATTTTGAAAATTTGGAGATATTAAATAATGTTTAAAAAAATTTTAATTTTTTCTATTACCAATGCATTTTTAATTCAATTCGCTTTTGCAAATATTGAAATTAAAGCAAGAACAGCAATACTTCAAGATTTTTTATCAGGTGAAATTTTATATGAAAAAGAGCCTGACAGATCTATTTATCCTGCATCGATGACAAAAATTATGACTAGCATTATAGCTTTTGAATTAATTAAGTCTGGTGATTTAAGTTTAGAGGATAAATTTATTATTTCTGAAAAAGCTTGGAGATTATCAACTGCTGGATATTCGTCGATGTTTGTTATGGTTGGTGATGAAGTTTCTGTAGAAAATTTACTTAAAGGTATAATTGTTGCATCAGGCAATGATGCTTGTATTGCATTAGCTGAAGGTATTGCAGGGACTGAAGAAGAGTTTGCAATAATGATGACTATGAAAGCAAAAGAACTAGGAATGTTAAATACTAATTTTGCTAACTCATCAGGAATTAATGATCCAGACAATTATTCCACAGTTAGAGATATAATGATTATGTCTAGATATTTGATTAAAGAATTTCCTGAATATTATGAGTGGTTTAAAGAAAAAGAATTTACTTGGGACCGAACAGGAGGTGACCCGATTACTCAAGGCAATAGAAATCCACTTTTATATAAAAATATGGGAGTTGACGGTATAAAAACTGGTTATCTAGCTGTAGAAAGATATTCTTTAGCATCATCACTTGAGAGAAATGGTCGAAGATTAATTGCCGTCGGCAGTGGTTTTGAAACAAAAAATTCTAGATCAAGAGAAAGCTATAAATTACTCACTTATGGTATCACAAACTTTGATTTAGTAGAAATTTCTAAATCAGATACTCCTATTTATAGTGTTGATGTGTGGCTAGGTAAACAAGACAAATTAAAAGTATATACAAAAGAAAATATCTATAAAACAATTAAAAAAGGAAAGAAAAAACTTTTAAAAATCAAAATCAATTATAACGGACCTATTGAGGCACCAATCAAAAAAGATCAAAAAGTAGCCAAATTGGTAATAGTATATGATCAAGATTTGGTCGGCGAATATGATCTATTGGCATTAAATAATGTTCGTGAAGTAAATATATTTTCTAGATTATTTAAATCATTAAATTATTTAATCTGGGGCGATGTATAAAAATAAAATTATTGTTTTTGAAGGTATTGAAGGAAGTGGAAAAACATCTCATATAAATTTTGTTTCTAAATATTTAAAAAAAAGAAAGATACCACACCTAAAGATAAGAGAACCAGGAGGTACAAAAAATTCAGAAAAGATTAGAAAATTAATCCTCAACAACAAATCAAATTTTAATAAGAATACAGATCTTTTACTCTATCTATCTGCAAGAAGTGAAAATATTGAATATCTAATTAAAAATAAAAAAAAAAAATTAATTTTAATTGATAGATTTATTGACTCAACAATAGCCTATCAACATTATGGATTAGGAGTTGATTTATTTATTATTAAAAAGTTAAATGAATATTTATTAGGTAAAATTAATATAGATTTCACTTTTCTAAATACGGTTAATATAAAGAATATGAA
>CACJNO010000013.1 GCA_902594825.1 uncultured Pelagibacteraceae bacterium
AATCAAAATTACAAAAAGTAGCTGATGAATTAAGAGAAGAATTGATTGATGCAGTTTCGGTTACTGGTGGACATTTAGGAGCAAGTCTAGGTGTTGTAGAGTTAAGTGTGGCTCTTCATTATATTTTTAATACACCAAATGATAAATTAATTTGGGATGTAGGTCATCAATGTTATCCCCATAAAATCTTAACTGGAAGAAAAGATAAGATTAGAACATTAAGACAAGGAAATGGTCTCTCTGGTTTTACAAAAAGATTAGAGAGTGAATATGATCCTTTTGGTGCTGCACATAGTTCAACTTCAATTTCATCAGCCTTAGGTATCGCAGAAGCGAATAAACTGGCAAATAAATCAGATAACGTTGTTGCAGTCATAGGTGATGGAGCCATTAGTGCAGGTATGGCTTATGAGGCCATGAATAATGCTGGTGCCTCAAAAACAAAAATGATTGTTATTTTAAATGATAATGACATGTCGATTGCTCGACCAGTAGGAGCTATGAGCACTTACCTAGCAAAAATTTTTTCTGGTAAAATTTACTTCAGTTTAAGAGAGACAATAAAATTAATTACCTCGGCTTTTTCGAAAAGATTTAGTGCGAAAGCTGGCAAAGCAGAAGATTTACTTAGATCAGCTGTAACTGGCGGAACTTTATTTAGTTCACTAGGTTTTTATTATATAGGTCCTATAGATGGGCATGATTTAAATTCTTTATTACCAATACTAAAAAATGCAAGGGACTCAAAACACGATGGGCCAATTTTAATTCATATTAAAACAAAAAAAGGAAAAGGTTATTCTTTTGCGGAGGAAGCAAAAGATAATTACCATGGAGTATCAAAATTTAATATAAAGACTGGTGAACAATTTAAAGGCTCAAGTAAAACACCATCGTATACCAAAGTTTTTGCTAACACTTTAATTCAACATGCTAAAAAAGACAGTAAAATTGTGGCTATTACCGCAGCTATGCCTGATGGAACTGGCCTAGATGCTTTTCGTAAAGAATTTCCAGATAGAACTTTTGATGTTGGTATCGCTGAACAACATGCTGTTACTTTTGCAGCTGGTTTAGCCACTGAAAACTTCAAACCATATGCTGCTATTTATTCTACATTTCTTCAGAGGGCTTATGATCAAGTGGTGCATGATGTAGCAATACAAAGCTTACCAGTAAGATTTGCAATAGATAGAGCAGGATTGGTTGGTGCTGACGGACCAACACATGCTGGAAGTTTTGATACGACATATTTATCAACATTGCCAAATTTTGTAGTAATGGCTGCTAGTGACGAAGCTGAACTAGTAAGAATGATTAATACTTCAACTGAAATAAATGACCGACCTAGTGCATTTAGATACCCAAGAGGCTCAGGATTAGGAGCAGTTCTGCCAAATATAAATGAAAAAATCGAAATAGGTAAATCTAAAATTATTAAAGAGGGAAATAAAGTAGCTATTCTAAATTTTGGTGCAAGGCTCAATGAAACATTTAAGGCATCTGAGAATTTAAAAAAAAAAGGAATCAACATTACAATTGTTGATGCAAGATTTGCGAAACCCCTAGATGAAAATCTAATTTGGCAATTGGCCACTACTCATGAAGCAATTGTGACTATTGAAGAAGGTTCCATCGGAGGTTTTGGTTCTCATGTAGTTAATTTTTTATCTAAAAAAGGTTTGATTGATTCAAATTTAAAATTTAGATCAATGACACTTCCTGATATTTTTATAGATCAAGATACACCTGAAAATATGTATAAAATTGCTAATTTAGACTCCAGCTCAATTGAGGAAAAAATTTTGGATGTTTTAAATTCAAATATTGTTTTACAAAAACAAAAATAGATTTACTTAACCACACTGTGCTTTATTCATTAAGTAATGATCTAACAAAACACATGAAAGCATAGCTTCGCCAACTGGAACTGCTCTAATACCAACACATGGATCATGTCTACCAGATACAGATATTGTAGTATTTTTTCCAAATTTATTTATCGTTTTTCTGCTTTTTAAAATTGAAGATGTAGGCTTTACAGCAAAAGAAACAACTATTTCTTGTCCAGAAGAGATACCTCCAAGTATTCCACCTGCATTATTTGAACTAAATTTCATCTTTTTATTATTTTGTGAAATTTCGTCCGAATTTTCTTCACCAGATAACTGAGCAGAATTCATACCTGATCCAATATTTACTCCTTTAACAGCATTAATACTCATCATTGCAGATGCAATATCAGAGTCCAGCTTTGAATAAATAGGCGCACCTAAACCTGCGGGAACTCCATTGGCTCTAACTTCAATCACCGCTCCACAGGAAGATCCAGCTTTTCGAATACTTAATAAATATTTTTCCCAAATTTTTAACATTGATTTATCTGGACAAAAAAATGGATTTTTGTAAATTATTTTATCATTCCATTTTGTAGTATCACATCCAAGAATACCAAGCTGAGTAACTGCAGCAGAAATTTTAAATTTTTTACCTAATTTTTTTTCTAAAACTTTTTTTGCGATAGCACCTGCAGCAACTCTTGCAGCTGTTTCTCTTGCAGAAGATCGTCCTCCACCTCTATAATCTCTAATTCCATATTTTTTGAAATAAGTAAAATCAGCATGCCCAGGTCTAAATTTATCTTTAATATTTTTATAATCTTTTGATCTCATATCTTCGTTATAAATTATTAAGGATATTGGTGTACCAGTTGTCTTACCTTCAAAGACCCCAGATAAAATTTGAACCTTATCGCTCTCTTTTCTTTGAGTTGTAAATTTTGATTGCCCTGGTTTTCTTTTGTCTAATTCTTTTTGAATATCTTGCTCTTTTAGCTGAATTAATGGGGGACAACCATCAATTATACAGCCAATAGCTGGCCCATGAGACTCTCCCCAAGTAGTGAAACGAAAAAACTTTCCAAAAGTATTAAATGACATTATTTATATTGTATAGATTATTTTGTTTAAATTATGAATCAAAAAAACTCATTAGGGCTTAATAAATGCTTTTTAGATCTTGATGATCCATTTAAATTATTTGAAAAATGGTTTGATGAGGCTAAAAAGAAAGAGATTAATGATCCCAACGCTCTAGCCTTAGGAACAGCTAGTAAGACTGGCATTCCATCTGTACGAATGGTTCTTTTAAAAAGTTTTGATAATAATGGATTTGTTTTTTATACTAATTTAAATAGCCAAAAAGGAAATGAGTTAAGA
Organism: uncultured Pelagibacteraceae bacterium; assembly: GCA_902594825.1. Taxonomy (GTDB): domain Bacteria; phylum Pseudomonadota; class Alphaproteobacteria; order Pelagibacterales; family Pelagibacteraceae; genus Pelagibacter. The sequence goes on from CACJNO010000013.1 coordinate 3,219, forward strand.
GATAATCCAAATGCAACAATGTGTTTTCATTGGAAAAGTTTACTAAGGCAAATTAGAATTGTTGGCACTTTAAAGTTAGTAGATGATAAAACAGCTGATGATTATTATAATACCAGAGCTTATGAAAGTAGAATAGGTGCATGGGCATCTAAACAAAGCAGTATTTTAAAAAATAGAGATGAACTTTTAGACACTTTAGAAATTTATAAAAAAAAATATAAAGATAAAGATAATGTACCGAGACCTGATCACTGGTCTGGCTGGAATTTAAAACCATCAAGTATTGAATTTTGGTTAGATGGAGATAATAGAATACATGAAAGATTAAAATATTTTTTAGATGAAAATAACAATTGGGTTAAAAAACTTTTAAGTCCTTAAAAATTTCTTGATAAACTGAAAGAAGTTAAATTTTCAAGAATATTTTTTTCCTCACAATCATTAAAAACCGAAAGTGAGTTAGAGGATAGATTAATATAGTGTTGAGCTTTTTGATAGCACGAATTGATGATATTATATCTTTTTATTAATGATAATGAATAATTTAAATCTCTTTCATCTCTAGTATTTCTTGAAAAAATATCTTTTAATTTTTTCTTTTCTTCATAATTAGCTTTTTGAAATAATAAGATTATAGGAAGAGTAACTTTACCTTCATAGAAATCTTTACCAATTTTTTTTCCAAATAACTTTAATTCTGAATTATAATCTAAAGTATCATCAGCAATTTGAAAAGTTAAGCCAAGGTTTCTTCCATAAAATTCTAATGCTTCTTTTTCTTTATTATTCCTTTCAGATAAGATTGCTCCAACTTTTGTTGATGCCGCAAATAATTCTGCGGTCTTAGCAGATATAATTTTAAGGTATGTTTCTTCTAACATATCAACCTCACCTTGGTGCTGAAGTTGTAATACTTCCCCTTGAGCAATCTTTGAAGATGTCGAGGATAGTAATTTTAAAACTTCTAAGTTTCCGTCCTCCACCATCATTTCAAAACATCTACTTAATAAATAATCTCCGACTAATACTGATGAATGATTATCCCAAACTTTATTTAAAGTTTTTTTTCCTCTCCTTATAGTGCCATTATCTATAACATCGTCATGCATTAAAGTTGCAGAGTGAATTAGTTCAACGCAAGCTGCTAAATTTACATCTCTAGTACCTTTTGAGTAATTGCATAACTTTGCAGAACCTAAAGTGAGTAACGCTCTTAATCTTTTTCCACCAGAATCAAGATGGTAGTCAGTCATTTTTTGAACTAATTCAACTTCACTTGTTAATTTTTGTTTAATTTTTTCCTCAACTAACAACAATCTATTTTCAACTGAATCTTTTAGCTGAAAATAGGAATTATTAATTTGATTTTTGAGCTGTATTACAGTTCCCATATATGTGAACAAACTAATATAATAAGTTTATATTTATTACTTATCAATTGACGCACCTAAATCTTCAATTATAAGGTGTCTTTATATTCAATTAAAAATTCTATAAAGATTAAAAATGTTCTCTTTTTTTAGAAAGAAAAAAATTATTCCACATATTAAATTAAGTGGAGTTATTGGAAATGTAGGAAAGTTCAAGCAGGGAATAGATTTTTCAGGTCAAGAGGAGATTATCTCAAAAGCTTTTGCTTTAAAAAAAGCACCATGTGTTGCAATTACAATTAATTCTCCTGGAGGATCTCCAGTTCAATCTCATTTGATTTATAATTTTATAAGACAACAAGCTAAAAAAAATAAGAAAAAAGTGATAGTTTTTGCCGAAGATGTAGCGGCTTCAGGTGGTTATTTAATTGCATGTGCTGGAGATGAAATATATGCAAACTCAAGTTCTATTATTGGTTCTATTGGAGTTATCTATTCTTCATTCGGTTTTACTGAGCTAATAAAGAAAATTGGTGTTGAAAGAAGAGTTCATACTGCTGGTAAAAACAAAAGTACATTAGATCCCTTTCAAGAAGAAAAAAAGGAAGATATAGAAAGACTTAAAAATATTCAGTTAGACTTGCATAAAGATTTTATTGAAGTTGTTGAAAAGAGCAGAGGTTCTAAATTAAAAAAAATTGAAGTAGAGTTATTTTCGGGTGAGTTTTGGTCAGGTAGAAAAGCAAAAGATCTTGGTTTAATTGATGAAGTTGGAGATGCCAATCAAATATTAAGAGAAAAATATGGAGAAGATGTAGTAATCAAAAAATTTGAAAAATCAAAAAGCTGGTTAAGTAAAAAATTATCATCATCAAACGATCATGTTGATCAGCTAGCAAATATATTGGATGAAAAATCTGTCTGGCAAAGATATGGCCTCTAAAAAAAATAAAAAAACTCCAAAGTTTCAAACTTTTCAAGACACAATTTTTAATTTACAAAAATTTTGGAGCAAACATGGTTGTGTAATTTTACAACCTTATGACATGGAAGTTGGTGCTGGAACATTTCACCCAGCTACTACATTAAGATCTCTTGGACCTAAACCATGGAAAGCTGCTTATGTTCAACCTTCAAGAAGACCAACGGATGGCAGGTATGGAGATAATCCAAATAGACTTCAACATTATTATCAGTTTCAAGTTATAATAAAACCATCTCCATCAAATATTAAAAAACTTTATTTAAATAGTTTGTCAGTCATAGGCATTAATCACAAAGATCATGATATTAGGTTTGTAGAAGATGATTGGGAAAGCCCAACCCTTGGAGCTGCAGGACTTGGATGGGAAGTATGGTGCGATGGAATGGAAATTACCCAGTTTACCTATTTTCAGCAAATGGCAAGTTTTGAATGTAAACCTGTTTCTGTAGAAATAACTTATGGTTTGGAGAGAATTTGTATGTTTACTCAACAAAAAGAAAATGTTTATGACTTGATTTGGAATAGTGAAGATGTAAAATACAGAGAAGTTTTTCATCAAGCTGAAAAAGAGTTTTCAGCATACAATTTTGAACATGCAAATACAGAAAATCTTTTTAAGATTTTTGATATGTTTGAAAATGAAGCAAAATCATTAGTTGAAAAAAAAATATCTTTACCAGCATATGATCAATGTTTAAAAGCAAGTCATATTTTTAATGTGTTAGATGCACGAGGAGCAATTAGTGTAGCACAAAGAGCTGAATATATTAGCAGAATAAGAGAAATAACAAAATCTGTGGCAACGATTTGGATTGATACACAAATATAAGATGTCAGAATTTTTTTTAGAGCTTTTTAGTGAGGAAATTCCGTCTGGTCTTCAAAAAAGTTTAAGAGAAAAAATTCTAGATGATTTCAAAAATTTGTTCGACAAAAATTTAATTAAATCAAAAAAAAGTTTTTCTTTATCTTCACCTAATAGAGTTGTTATAGTTTTTGAAGACTTGGATAAGTTGATTAGCACTAAATCAGAAGAGATTAGAGGACCTAAAACTGAAGCTCCCGAGCAAGCAATTGAAGGTTTTGCTAGATCTAATAAAATAGAAAGAAAGAATTTATTTAAAAAAAAAACAGAGAAAGGAGAGTTTTATTTTTATCAAACAGAAGCAAAGTCTTTAAAAACATATGATTTTTTAATTGAATTTATTCCAAAAATTTTAGCAAATTATCAATGGAAAAAATCAATGAAATGGGGTGAATTTGATTTGAATTGGGGAAGACCATTAAAGTCAATTTTGTCAATATTTGATAAAAAAATTGTTAGTTTTAACTTTCATCATCTTGTTTCTTCAAACTCAACATTTATAGATAAAGACCTTGAAGATAAGAAAAAAAATTTTGATAATTTTAAAGATTATGAGAAGTTTTTTGAAAAACAAAGAATATTTATCGATCAAAATAAAAGATTAAAGATAATAAACAACAATTTTTCAAAAATTTTAAGTAAAAAAGGATTAAAAATTAATGATAATCCAAAACTAATCGATGAAGTTGTAAATTTAGTAGATAGCCCAAATGTATTATTATGTAATTTTGATAAAAAGTTTTTATCTGTTCCTAAAGAGATTTTAACTTTAACAATGGAGACACATCAGAAATATTTTCCTACTTTTAATGATAAAAATGAGATTACTAATCAATTTTTGATTGTTACTAATCGAAAAGATCATAAAGGTCTCATCAAAATAGGAAATGAAAGAGTGGTAGAAGCAAGATTAAGTGATGCAGAATTTTTTTGGAATAAAGACAAAGTTCAAAATTTGGTTAAGAAAGTATCAAATTTAAAATCCATGAATTTTTTCAAAGGTTTGGGAAATTATTTTGACAAAGTTCAACGAATGAGAAAACTTGGTGGCATGATTTCAGACGAATTATTAATTAGCAAAGAAAAAGTTGAGCTATCAGCTTCAATTTGTAAAACCGATTTAACATCTGAATTGGTTGGTGAATTTCCTGAACTTCAAGGTCTGATGGGAGGATATTTTTCAGCTTATCAAGGATTTGATAAAGATATTTCATTAGCTTTGACTGAGCAATATTTGCCGATTGGATTAAATTCTAAAGTTCCTAAAAAACCATTTAGTGTAGCATTATCGATTACTGATAAAATAGATACTATAGTTGGTTTTTTTGGTATTAATGAAAAACCGACTAGTTCCAAAGATCCTTTAGCACTTAGAAGGGTAGCGCTTGGTATAATTAGAATTTTAATAGAGAATAAAAAGAATTTAAAGATAAATGATTTGTTGATTTATTCTTCAAGTCTATTTCAAGATCAAGGTTACAGACTTGAAAATATAAATTTGCAAAAAGAATTAAATGAATTTTTAAAAGATAGATTTAAATATTACTTAAAAGAAAAAAAAGTAAGGTACGACATAACTGAAGCCGTAATTTCATCATTTTCTCTAAATAAAATATTTTCATCTTATGAAAAAGCACGGTGTCTTAATAAAATTATAAACAACCAAATTGGTCTAGATATTATTTCTAGCTTTAAAAGAGCCTCAAATATTTTAGAAAATGAAATGAAAAATAATAAAATTGAAATAGATAATACGACCGATCCTGGAATTTTTAAAAGTGATTTTGAAAAAAATTTGTATAAAAAAGTAAATGAAATTCAAAAGTACTATTCTACAATCAATAATGATGAAAATTATGAAAAATCATTGTCAATTCTAGCTGATGCTAAAAAAGAAGTTTTTGAATTCTTTGATAATGTTAAAGTAAATGAGGAAAACGAAACTTTAAGAAAAAATCGATTGGAACTTATAAATATGTTATGTAAAACGTTTCAAAATTTTACAAATTTTCAAATGTTAAAAACTAGTAATGAATAAGTTAATTTTAAATTTTCAGTCAAAAGATACAAAAAAGATTAAGAATCCAAAAAATTTTTTAGGTGGCAAAGGTGCTAACTTATCTGAAATGGGCAGATTAGGTTTACCTGTACCCCCTGGATTTACTATATCTACAAAAGTTTGTGAAATATTTTATAAAGATAAAAAAAAGTTAAATTTAAAATTAGTTAATCAAATAAAAAAAGAATTAAAGGTTATAGAAAGAGATGTATCTAAAAAATTTGGGGATTTAAAGAATCCACTTCTATTATCTGTAAGATCTGGTGCAAGAGTATCAATGCCGGGAATGATGGATACAATTTTGAACCTTGGTCTTAATGATAAAACAGTAGTTGCTCTTGCAAAAAAAACTTCTAATGGAAGATTTGCTAAAGATAGCTATAGAAGATTTATTCAAATGTATGGAAATGTAGTTATGGGTGTAGAGAGCTACTATTTTGAGGAATTGATTGAAAATTATAAATTAACCAAAGGTGTTCTTTTAGATACTGATCTAGATGAGCAAGATTGGGACGGATTAATTAAAGATTTTAAAAACACTGTTAAAGAAAAATCTAAAAAAGAATTTCCTCAAGATGTTTATCAGCAATTATTTGGTGCTATTAGAGCTGTATTCTTATCTTGGGAAAGCAATCGTGCAAAAGTTTATAGAAAATTGAATCAGATTCCTTCTGAATGGGGAACAGCTGTAAATGTACAATCTATGGTTTTTGGAAACATGGGAAATGATTGTGCAACAGGCGTTGTATTTACAAGAAACCCTTCAGATGGATCAAACGATATATATGGAGAGTATCTTATTAATGCTCAAGGAGAAGATGTTGTTGCTGGAACAAGAACACCACAGTACATAACTAAAAAAGCAAAAAAAGAGGCAAAAGTAAAAGAGCCATCAATGGAAGAGTCGATGCCAAAAGTTTATTCTGAATTGCATAAAATTTTAAAGAAACTAGAGAAACATTATAAGGATATGCAGGATGTAGAATTTACAGTTGAAAATAATAAACTTTGGATATTACAAACTCGTTCAGGTAAAAGAACTTCCAAATCAGCAGTAAAAATTGCTGTTGATATGGTTAAAGAAAAACTAATTTCTAAAAACGAAGCGATTTTAAGAATTGATCCAAATTCTTTAGATACTTTATTGCATCCTACTTTAGATGAGAAAAGCTCAATTGAAGTGATTGCTAGTGGTCTTCCAGCATCTCCAGGTGCAGCAAGTGGTAAAGTAGTTTTTACTTCTGAAGAGGCAGAAAGATTAAATGATATGATGCAAGATACAATTTTAGTAAGAATTGAAACATCTCCAGAAGATATTCAAGGAATGCATGCAGCAAAAGGAATTTTAACATCTAGAGGTGGTATGACTAGTCATGCAGCAGTTGTTGCAAGGGGTATGGGTAGACCTTGTGTTTCTGGTTCAAGTGAAATTGATGTTAATTATGATCAAAAAATATTTAAAACATCATCAATCGAAGTTAAAGAAGGTGATACAATTACTATAGATGGCTCCTCTGGAAGAGTAATTTTAGGTACAGTCCCTACAGTAAAACCAGAAATTTCAGGAGATTTTTCAAAATTAATGAATTGGGCTGACAAGATAAGAAAATTAAAAATTAGAACTAATTCTGAAACACCACTTGACACTAAGACAGCACGAGATTTTGGAGCTGAAGGAATAGGTCTTTGTAGAACAGAACATATGTTCTTTGATGAGGAAAGGATTTTAAATGTTAGAGAAATGATTTTATCAAAAACTCAAGAAGATAGAGCCAGAGCTTTAGAAAAACTTTTACCCCATCAAAAAAAAGACTTTATGGAAATATTTAAGATTATGTACGGTCTTCCTGTCACAGTGAGATTACTAGATCCACCATTACATGAATTTTTGCCTAGATCAAATAAAGAGATCAATGAAGTTGCAGTTGCGATTGGTGCAGATAAAAAAGATATTGATTCAAGAATTGAGGAATTACATGAACAAAATCCTATGTTGGGTCATAGAGGTTGTAGATTAGGTATTTCTTTTCCAGAAATTTATGAGATGCAGTGTAGAGCAATTTTTGAAGCTTTATCTGATCTTAAAAAAAATAAACAAAAATCAGCTTTCCCAGAAATAATGATACCACTTGTATCAACAGAAGCAGAGATAAAAATTATGAAAGATCTAGTTATTAATACTGCCAGAAAAGTTCAAAATGAAAATAAAGTAAAAATAGAATTCTTAGTTGGTACAATGATAGAATTACCTAGAGCAGCAATAAAAGCGAAAGATATTGCTAAACATGCTGAATTTTTTAGTTTTGGTACTAACGATTTGACACAAACTACTTTTGGAATCAGTAGGGATGATAGTGGTAAATTTTTAAATGATTATATTGAAAATAAAATTTTTACAGTGGATCCTTTTGTATCAATTGATGATGGAGTAAAAGATTTAGTGGCAATAGCTGTGGAAAAAGGAAAAAAACAAAACAAAAAACTTAAATTAGGGATTTGTGGTGAGCATGGAGGTGATCCAAAAAGTATTCATTTCTGCTCAAAAGTAGGATTAAACTATGTATCTTGTTCTCCATATAGAGTTCCAATTGCAAGATTGGCAGCTGCTCAAGCAGAACTTAAAAAAAAAATTAATTAATTTATAGAACTTAATATCTTAAATTTCTAATTTGAAATCCACAGCTGGAGCACTATGAGTGATACTTCCAATAGAGATTCTATCTACACCAGTTGCAGCAACTGATTTGATAGTTTTAAAACTAATATTTCCAGAAGCTTCTGTTTCATAATATTTTTTTGTTAGCTTAATACCTGCTTTTAAGTTTTTTATATTCATATTGTCAAATAAAACAGTATCAAATTTTAGGCCAATTATTTCTTTTAGTTGTTTTAAATTATCTACTTCGACTGTAATTTTTTTTCCTCTCTTATTTTTAATAGCTAGTGAAACTAATTCTTTTAAATTCGAACTCGCAATATGATTATCTTTAATCAAAAATTCATCACTTAAATTAAATCTGTGATTAGTACCACCTCCCAATTTGACTGCGTATTTTTGAATAACTCTATAATTTGGAATAGTTTTTCTAGTGCAACAAATTTTACATTTTTTTCCAGCTAGCTTTACAAATTGATTTGTTTTTGTAGCTATACCAGATATATGAGATAAAAAATTTAAAGCAACTCTCTCTGCAATCAATATCGAACTTGCCTTACCTTTTACGATTGCTATCACAGAATTTTTTTTGACTGAAGATCCATCTTTTTTTTTTAATATAAATTTAATCTTTTTATCTACTTGATTAAAAGAGTGTTTTGCAAACAATAAACCTGCAACAATCGCTTTTTGATTTGAAACTAATTTTGCTTCAATAATCTCACTCTTTTTTAACAAGTTTGATGTAATGTCCCCATAAGGATACAAGTCTTCGGCTAGAGCGAATTTTACTCTATCTTTGATAAAAGGTTCACTTAATTTTATTTTTGACACGAAGTGTTATCTACCAATAGCAACCATTTTTTCTACTGATAATCTGGCCTTATCAATAGTCTCTTGGGCCATAATAATTTCGCCCGTTTCATTTTCTAGACAATCAAGAATTTTAGGTAAAGTAATTTTTTTCATATGAGGACACATATTACATGGTTTGATAAATTTAACATTGGGATTTTCAATTTGAATATTATCACTCATAGAACATTCTGTTACCATCATAACTTTTTTAGGTTGATTATCTTTAACATACTTAATCATACCTGAAGTTGATCCAGCAAAGTCACTAGCTTTAATTACCTCAGGCGGACACTCAGGGTGAGCTATAATTTTTATTCCTGGGTTATTTTTTCTTATATCATTTATTTCATTCTCATTAAATTGATCATGAACTATACAAATTCCTTTCCAAGAAATAATTTCCACATCTGTTTGTGATGCAACGTATTTTGCTAAATAATCATCTGGTAAGAAAATTACCTTTTTAACTCCCAAAGATTTTACAATTTTTACAGCATTAGCAGAAGTACAACACACATCTGTTTCAGCTTTAACATCAGCGGATGTATTTACATATGAGACGACAGGAACTCCCGGATACTTTTCTTTTAACAATCTGACATCTTTACCTGTTATGGAAGAAGATAATGAGCAACCTGCTTCCATATCTGGCAACAAAACTTTTTTATTTGGACTCATTAATTTTGCAGTCTCTGCCATAAAGTGAACTCCAGCCATAATAATTATATCTGCTGATGTCTTTGATGCCTCAACAGCAAGAGCTAAAGAGTCTGCGGAAAAATCTGCAATACCATGATAAATTTCAGGAGTTTGATAGTTATGAGCAAGTATTACAGCATTCTTCTTTTTTTTTAATTCATTAATTTTATGGATATAAGGAGCATGGACTGCCCACTCTATTTCAGGCATAACCTTTGAAATTTTTTGATATATTTGATCAGTTGCCAATTTTACTTCTTGATTAAATTCCATAATTTAAATTTATCAATTTGAAACCTACTTGTCATTGATTTAATGTGGGTCATATTTGCGGCCATGCTGAAATTGGTAGACAGGCACGGTTGAGGGCCGTGTGGACTTAGTCTATGAGAGTTCGAGTCTCTCTGGCCGCACCAAAATAATTTTTGATAAAATTATTACTTATAATCAACTAAACAGTGAATACAGTTACCGTTATAATTTCGAATAAAAGGTGGTTTTAGTGAGTAAAATTTTTTGTGCCACGGGCAGTCCTCCCAAAATAATTTTTTGGGATTTCCCCAAGGGTATTTGTTAAAGTATATTTCTTCATTTCCAAATAACTTTTTATACTCTCTGTTACAACAATATATTTTTGATTTATTATTCTTAATAATAAAAAAATATTTATTAATTTCATTTACATTCATTTCTTGAAACGAAGCGATATTAATAAATAAATCTATATTTCTATTTAATAAAAAATTCTTTAAATGAGATGGAATTATATGAAGTATCTTATTTGAAGTTTTAAATTCTATTTTGTCAACTAATTCAACTGACTCAGCTAATTTTATATCTAAATCTTTTAAAATAACGTAATCATTTATTAACGTTTCACTCAAATTTACACTAAAAATTTTTGCGTCAGGGAAAGTTAAATGAGCTCCCAATATACCATTTATCTTACCATCTCCAATTATACATATTTTTTTTGGGTTAACTTTATTTTTAAGTTTTTCAAATGTTAAAATGTGTCTAATTGTATCTGTATCAATTAATCTGTTCTGTAGATCAAATATTTTTTTATATTTTTGAAAAATTTCAGATTTGAAAACTTTATTTCCAAAAATTAATTTTTGTAAAATTTTATGGAATATATCTTTGTAACTTTTTGATGTATAAGTTCCAAAACCTAAATGAGAAGCTTTATCTCTAAAACTTGAATTTTTATCTAAATATTTTTTCCAATGGGAAGATTTATTTTCATCTGTTTTATCAATATAACTTATTAATTTTTTTTCTATTATATTTGCCATAAAATACTTTTATAATATTTTGATGGATTTTTTCAAAAAAATATTTTCACATATTTGTTTAACTATCTCATTATTAATCTTATTTTATACATACTACAGATCTGAAATTTATTGGGAAGGTATAAAAAGAGATGATTATATTATTAGATATATCACTTCGACAATTTTAATTTTTTTTTCAATAATTACATTTTTCATTACTCAAAAAATAAAAGAATATTTGATCATTTCTAGTTTGAGTATATTTTTATCAATTTATTTATTTGAGGGTTATTTAACATACAAAGATTATAAAAAAGTAAAATTTTCCAAAGAAAAATTTTATGAATCTCAAACAGGAAAAAAATGGGATCATAGGTCTAAATTCAAAGTTTATGAAGATTTAAAAAAAATTAGTGTAAAAACTTCAGTATCAATTTTTCCAAGTATTTATTTAAATCAAAATAATAAAATTTATCCTTTATCTGGTGTTTCTCATTCTAAGACAGTAAATTGTCAAGAAAATGGATATTTTTCTATTTTTAAAAGTGATAGATATGGATTTAACAATCCAGATCAAGAATGGGATAGCAAAGAAATTGAGTATCTGTTAGTGGGTGACTCCTTTGCCTTTGGAGATTGTGTAAATCGACCATACGACATTTCATCTATTTTAAGAACTCTTTCAAAAAAGTCAGTTTTGAATATAAGTTACAGTGACAATGGACCTTTATTAAGTTTTGCAAGTTTGAGAGAATATTTGAGTCCGAATGTTAAAAAAATTTTATGGGTATTTACTGAACTAAATGATATTTATGATTTAAATAATGAAATTAAAAATTTAACTCTAAAAAAGTATTTAGAAAAACCTAATTTTACTCAAAAACTAAAGTTCAAACAAAAAGAAATTGATGATTTAGCAAATGATATGATCGAAAAAGAAAAACTAAAAGCAGAAAAAAAAGAAAAATTAAAAGCAGAAAAAAAAGAAAAATTAAAAGCAGAAAAAAAAGAAAAAGAATATTTAATAGTCAGATTTATTAATTTTCTTAAAATAAATAGGTTAAGAGCCTCAATTTTTTACAAATTTGATCCCAACGTAAAATATATAAAATCAACGCAGACTTTAAAAAAATTAAATCCACAACCTGAATTTAAACATATACTTAAATTAGTAAAAGATTTATCAAATAAAAATAATTCAAAGCTTTATTTTGTCTATATGCCTGAATATAGTCGTTATAATTTCAAATATGATGATACCAGTTATAATCTTGTTAGAAATATTTTAAATGAATTAGATATTCCATTAATTGATATTCATAAGGAAGTTTTTTTAAAAGAAAAAAATCCACTTGAACTTTTTCCTTTTGGTTTAGATGGTCATTATAATCAGAATGGTTATAAAAAAGTTGCTAATGCAATATATAAGTTAACTAAATAATTTTAATAAATAATTAAATTTGAAGTTATCTTAAAAATACAAATGATAAACTCTAAACTCTATAGAGGCGTTCTGTTGCCAAGTATTTGTATTATCTTTATATCATTTTAAAAAAGTATCACTTATTTTATGTTTACTTAAAAATCTTATTGAAATTCCTTCATCATCTTTTTCAAACCCTAAAGCATCTACAGTTTGACAATAATCATATTTTTCAAAGCAATTATAAAAAAATTTTCTAGTAAAATAATAAGTATGTGGAGGTTCAATTTTTTTTTTATTTAGATCGTTCGGTACTTCAAAAAAATAAATCGTATTTTCATGTGAAATTTCATTGAATTTTTTCATGATTTCTTTGATATTTTGAACATGTTCAAGACTATGACTGCCATATATAAGGTCAAATTTACCAGTTATTTTTTCTAATTCATTAATATAATTCCATCTTTCATTAAATAAGTTATTTGTTTCAGCTAATTCAAAGTTATGAATTTCATGGTTAGCAGCATGTAATAAGAAAGATAAACCTCCATGACCAGCACCAAAATTTAAAATTTTTTTAGTATCTTTATCAAAATCAGGATATACCCTTTTAAGAAGATTGTAGTGCTCAACATCTCTTAGGCGTACAAGTTGATTTTTATCATTTCTTTTTTGCCAATATGTTTCTTTATAATATTTTTTTAAAAAATCTTTACTAGGCATTGGATCTAAAAAATGAAAACCTAACTCATTGTATAACAAATTAAGTTTTAAAAATTTTTTTTCATATTGTTTTGATTTGATCATTGCATGAACTTTATCTTTGTACTCATCTGGGATAAGATTTACTTTATAAAGCAATATAGCAAAGAAATCCCGATATGGAATTCGGGAGACTAAAGTATATATTAACTTTATAATAAATTTCATTCGTTATTTTTAACAAATTTTATAATTAAATTTAATTAGTTTAATAAATCTAAGGGGCGTTCTGTTGCCAGGTGCCCCGGACCCCGTTTACCTAATTAACAAAGTTAATTAAGCAGCAAGTGCGTAACTTTCGTTAGCAATTATAAATTAGCCCTTTACGGAGGAACAATTCCGAACGAAAAAATAGCCTTTAGTCACCCGTCGAATCTATTTCACCCCCATAAGTTGTAAATGGTGGAGGTGGTGGGTACTGCCCCCACGTCCGCGATGGTTATTACGAAATTCGTTTATCGTCATAGTTGGAAAACCAACCTTATTAATATAAAAGGAATTACAAGAGATTCAATAACAATCATGAAATTAACAAAAGAACAATCAGAAGAAATAAAGAGTCAACAATCACAAAATAATTCTACAAAAAGGGTAATAGCACCTGAATTAGAAAAAATTCTTTACGAAGCAATACAAGCTCTTGACCATGGTTTTGTTAGAGTGGTTGATTATATGGGAGATGATACTTCAATTGTTCAATCTGCAAGAGTTTCATACGGAAAAGGCACAAAACAAGTTTCAACAGACGCTGGATTGATAAAATATTTAATGAGACATTGGCATAGCACTCCTTTTGAAATGTGTGAAATAAAATACCATATAAAGTTACCAATATTTATTGCTAGACAGTGGATTAGACATAGAACAGCTAATGTTAATGAATATTCTGCAAGATATTCAATCTTAGATAAAGAATTTTACTTACCCACAACAGATAATCTTGCTGCTCAATCAACAAGTAACAGACAGGGTAGAGGCGATGTTTTAGAGGGTGAGCAAGCAAAAGAGGTTCTTAAGCTTCTCAAGAATGATGCTGAGAGAACATATTTAAATTATGAAACAATGCTTAATGAAAGATATGATGGTTCTAAAATAGATGAAAATAAAAAAGGTTTAGCCAGAGAACTTGCTAGAATGAATTTAACTTTGAATACATATACTCAATGGTATTGGAAAACAGATTTATTAAATCTAATGAATTTCTTAAGATTACGAGCTGATAGACACGCACAATATGAAATAAGAGTTTATGCTGATATAATGTTAGATACTTTAAAAAAATGGGTTCCAACTACTTATGAAGCTTTTATGGATTATAGAGTCGGTGGCACTGAAGTATCAGCTAAAGGAAAATTGATTATTCAAAAATTGATTAAAGGACAAAAAGTTTCTATCGAAGACTCAGGTCTTTCTAAAAGAGAGTGGAATGAATTAATGGAAGCTTTTGGTCTAATGGATAAAATTATTTAGTTAAATTTTAAACAAACTTATCAATGCTATTTAAAAATATAAGTTTAAAAGAAAATTATTTATTCTATTTTATTTTAATACTTTATTTTTTCTCGGGTATTTATCAAATTAATTATCAGTATTGGTCCTCAATGATGGATCATGATTTTTATATTCTATATAATTCTTTATTAATAAGTTCAGGAGCCGAACAAGAGGGAAGAGATCATCCTGCATTTATTACTTTTTTAGTACATGGTTATATTTTCAAAATTGTTAGTATTATTCAAAATGATTTTAGTTCAAATATTGATGTAATACTAAATTCAGGTAGAATTAATGAAACTTTTCAGTTCTATTTTAAAATTTCAAGAATAACAAATTTTCTCATCAATTCATTATTATTTTTATGTTTTTTGAAATTGATTAATCTTTTAAAATTTCAAAAGAAGGTAATTTTATTTAGTAGTTTTATTTTTTTATTTTCAAGTTGGTACATGTTGTCTTTTTTTTCACTTAGATCAGAAAATTTAAGTCTTTTGTTTGTTATTTTAAGTATAATTTTCATCATCAAAAATGATGAAATAAAATTAGCAAATTATTTTATTTCAGGAATTTTTTT
>CACJNO010000014.1 GCA_902594825.1 uncultured Pelagibacteraceae bacterium
GCTGTTTTAAATGATGATATCTATGTTACTGGAAATTTGGGTGATAGTTTTGCTGGCTTACAAGTTTTAAAAAAAAAGATATCTTTAAACATAAAACAAAAAAAATATTTCGAAAAAAAATATTTTCTACCAGATTTAAAGTTTAGAATTACAAAAAAACTTTTTTCTTTTGCAAGAACCTCAATTGATATTTCGGATGGTTTAATTAGTGATTTAGATAAATTAATATACAATCAAAATTTATCATATAAAATAGAATTGGATAAAATTCCTATTTCAAGTAATTTAAATAAATTAATTAAATTAAAAAAAAAGAAGAAAATAGACTATATCTCACGCGGAGATGATTATGAAATTTTATTTACAGCTCCAAAATCAAAGTCAAGAATCATTAAAAATTTATCTAAATTTTTAGGTATTAAGATTTCTAAAATTGGAAAAATTTGTTCAAATATAAAAAAACCTCAAATAATTGATAAAAAAGGCGAGAAAATTGCTATTAAAAACAAAGGTTATTTACACAGATTTTAAAAGTTAATTATTGCCTTTTATACCTTTTTTTGTATTGTCCGATTTTTAATAATTAACAACACAACTTAATTAAGGGTTATATGAATACAACTGTTGAAACAATACTTTTATACACAATTGCTGCTGGTTTTTTATCAATTATTTATGGATATTTTACTGGAAAGAATATTTTAAATTCAAGCGCAGGTAATAATAAAATGCAAGAAATTGCATCTGCTATTCAAATTGGAGCTAAGGCTTATTTAGCAAGACAGTATAAAACTATAGCAATAGTTGGAATTGTTGTTTTAATAATTGTTAGTTTTTCTTTTAGTATGTTAGTTGGTTTGGGATATTTAATTGGTGCAGCATTATCAGGCATAGCTGGTTATGTGGGTATGCTAGTTTCTGTTGAGGCAAATGTTAGAACAGCTGAAGCATCAAGAAAAGGTTTAGCGAGTGGACTTTCTGTTGCTTTCAAATCAGGGGCTGTAACAGGAATGTTAGTTGCTGGACTAGCTTTATTAGCAATTACTGTCTATTACTATTTATTATTAAAATTTAATATCGATGAAAGAGAAATTGTAAATGCATTAGTTGCCCTAGGTTTTGGAGCTTCATTGATTTCAATTTTTGCTAGACTTGGTGGAGGTATTTTTACCAAAGGTGCTGATGTCGGTGCTGATCTTGTGGGAAAAGTTGAGGCAGGAATTCCAGAAGATGATCCAAGAAACCCAGCGGTAATAGCAGATAACGTTGGTGACAATGTTGGTGATTGTGCAGGCATGGCAGCAGATTTATTTGAGACCTATGCAGTGACCATTGTAGCTACTATGGTTTTAGCATCAATTTTTTTTCCAGGTGATTTGTCTATGATGATCTATCCTTTAACTATTGGTGGTGCTTGTATTTTAACATCAATTTTAGGAACTTACTTTGTAAAACTTGGTAAAAGTAAAAATGTAATGGGAGCATTATATAAGGGTTTTGTTGTTTCCGCTTTAACTTCACTAGCTATATTATATCCAGTTACTGATTATGTATTAGGTTTGGAAAATTCATACAATCTTAACAATAAATTGTTTACTGGTATTAGCCTTTATTATTGTGGAGTTATTGGATTAATAATAACTGGATTATTGATTTGGGTTACTGAATATTATACAGGAACAAATTATAGACCGGTAAGAAGTGTAGCTAGCTCATCAACTACTGGTCATGGCACAAATGTAATTCAAGGTTTAGCTATATCACTAGAGGCGACAGCTGTACCAGCTTTAATAATTGTTGCTGGTATTTTATTAACAAATCATATTGCAGGATTATTTGGTATTGCAATCGCAGTGACAACTATGTTGGCTTTAGCGGGAATGGTAGTAGCTCTTGACGCATATGGACCAGTTACAGATAACGCTGGTGGTATAGCTGAAATGTCGAAGTTACCTAACAATGTAAGAAAAACAACAGACGCATTAGATGCAGTTGGTAATACCACAAAAGCAGTAACAAAAGGTTATGCAATAGGTTCAGCTGGATTAGGAGCTTTAGTGCTCTTTGCAGCTTATACTGAAGATATAAAACATTTTTCTAAAGAAGTTGGCTCAAAATTGGAAGGTATTGTAGTAACGTTTGACTTATCAAATCCATACGTTGTAGTTGGTTTACTTATAGGTGGTATGCTTCCGTATCTATTTGGTTCAATGGGAATGCAAGCAGTTGGTAGAGCAGGTGGTGCTGTTGTTGTTGAGGTTAGAAGACAATTTAAAAAATATCCTGGTATCATGAAAAGAAAACAAAAACCTGATTACGCTAAGTTAGTAGATTTACTGACAGTTGCTGCAATTAAGGAAATGATTATACCTTCTTTGTTACCAGTTTTGTCTCCAATAGTTTTGTATTTTGTAATTTTTGCTATTGGGGGTCAAGTAGCCGCTTTGGCATCTGTTGGAGCTATGTTACTTGGAGTTATTATAACTGGACTTTTCGTAGCTGTATCAATGACAGCAGGCGGAGGAGCTTGGGATAATGCCAAGAAATATATTGAAGATGGAAATCATGGAGGTAAAGGTTCTGAAGCACACAAAGCTGCCGTTACAGGTGATACAGTTGGCGATCCTTATAAAGATACAGCTGGTCCAGCAGTGAACCCTATGATTAAGATAACTAATATAGTGGCGTTGTTACTCTTGGCTGTAATTGCTGGTTAAATTTATATTTAACTAGTCAGTTTTTTTTCTTTTGCCAAGAGGATCATTAATTTTTTGCCTCATACTAGATAAAAAATCATATATAAATGTATTTCTTTTATATTTTTTTTTTGTATTAAGTGAGGAAAACTTAATATCATTTATCTCATTAATGTCATAAAAAAGTTTATCAACTATTAAACCTCTATTGTCAATTTCAATTATCAAAACATTGTTTGTAGTTATTTTTTGTTTACTTAATTTAAAAAGCTTTTCATTTCTAATTTCTCTTTCAATGAAAATCCATAAATCATTATCAAAAGTACTTTTGCTTGAAGGTGGGCCCAAAATTTTTTGTATATCATTTTTGTTTGATTTATTAATTGTTAATTTTTTTTGTTTTTCTTCAAGATTCCTTACTCCATGTTTTTTAACAACTTGTTGAAAGGAGCAATTTGATACTATTAAAGAAAAAAGAATAATGTATAGTAATTTATGCATGAATAATAATTATCTTAATATTTATAATAATTTGATTGAATATTCCAGAAATAAAGATTTGTATATTACTTTAAATCGTGAAGATAATTTTTCAGATCGTTTAACTTTTTTTTTACTTCATTTTGCCTTTTTTTTAAAGAATTTTAAAAATGAGAAAAATAAAGTACTTTTACAAGAAATATATGATTTTAATTTCAGACAAATAGAACTTAGTATTCGTGAAATTGGTTATGGAGATCAATCAATAAACAAAAAGATGAAAGATTATGTTAACTTATTACATTCAATAATTTCGGAGATTCATTTTTGGGATAAAATAGATAAATCAGAAAAAATTAAAAAATTTTCTATTTTTCTTCATGATTTTGATAAAATTGATAATATAGTTGAATATTTTGATGATTTTAATATTAAAATATCAAAAAAAAATTTGAATTCTTTTTAGAAAAGTGTATTTAAACTAAATATGGCTGTACCAAAACGAAAACAAACTCCATCAAGGACTGGGATGAGAAGATCACAGAATATGAAATTTTCAACAAAAAATGTAGTTGAGGATAAAAAATCTGGTGAATATAGACTATCTCATCATTTAGATTTGAAAACAGGAATGTACAAAGGTCGACAAGTATTGGACCCAAAAGAATAGTAACTTAACAACAATAATAATAATGTCAGAATTAATTAATATTGCAGTAGATGCAATGGGTGGGGATGGTTCACCTAAGAAAATTATAGATGGAATAATTTATAATCATAAGAATAATAAGGAAAATTTTTTTAAGATTTTTGGTAATAACAATCAGATTTATGATTTAATAAATAATAAAATTGATAAAAATTTTTATGAGATAATTCACACATCTAATTCAGTTAAAAGCACTGATAGTCCTCTTGAAGCCGCAAAAAAAGGAAAGGATACTAGTATGTGGTTGGCTATAGAAAGTGTAAAAAAAAAAGAGTCAGACATAGTTATTTCAGCTGGTAACACTGGAGCATTACTTGTAATCGCTAAATTAAATTTAGAAATGATTGAAAATATAGACAAACCAGCCTTATCTGCATTATGGCCAAATAAAAAAGGTATGAGTGTTGTTCTTGATCTTGGAGCTAATATTGAATGTAGTTCAAAAAATTTAATTGATTTTTCTATAATGGGATCATCTTTATACAAATCTTTATATCCAAATGAAGATGCAAATGTAGCTCTTTTAAATATAGGATCAGAGGAACTTAAAGGAAATGAAATAATAAAAGAAACTTTTCAAAAATTGAATGAGAAAAAAAATATTAATTTTAATTTCTCAGGATTTATAGAGGGAAATGAATTGATGAATGGGGAAGTTAATGTAGTAGTTTCAGATGGTTTTACAGGTAATGTTGCTTTAAAAACTGCTGAAGGAACTGCAAACTTTATAACAGAGGAATTAAAGAAAGCTTTATCTGGAACATTATTAGGTAAAATTTCATCTATTTTAAATATTTCAAATTTAAAAAAATTTAAAAAAAGATTAGATCCAAGATTATATAATGGAGCAATATTTATTGGTTTGGATGCTCCAGTTGTTAAAAGTCACGGTGGAACAGATTACATTGGTTTTTCAAATTCCTTAGATGTTTGTAATAGAATTATTAAAGGTAATTTGATAAATAAGATTAAAGAAAATATTCTATAAATGAGAACAAATCTAACTAAAAAAGATTTAGTTAACCTAGTTTACATGCAAGTTGGATTTTCAAAAAATATTTCTGAAAATTTGATAGAAGAATTTTTTTCCTCGATGATGTCAAATCTAATAAAAGAAAAAATTTTGAAAATCTCAAAATTTGGAACATTTTCTGTAAGACTAAAAAAATCAAGAATAGGTCGAAATCCTAAAACTAAAGAAACAAAGATTATTTCTGAAAGAAAAGTTATTTCGTTCAAACCCTCTAAAGAGTTTAAAAATTTTGTAAATTATAATGAATAAAGACCTCAGTGCATACAAAACTATAAGTGAAGTGGTCAAAATTTTAGGTCTTAAATCAAAAAAAGGAAATTCAATACCCACACACACTATTCGTTTTTGGGAAAAAGAATTCAAACAAATTAAACCAATAATTTTAACTGGTAATAGAAGATATTATGACAAGCATAATATTGAACTCTTAAAAAAAATTCATTTTTTATTAAAAGATCAAGGTATGACATTAAATGGTGTTAAAAAAATTTTGAATAATAATCAAACTTTAAAACTTGACGAAACTCTAAATAAATCTATAAAGACTGAGAATTTAAAAAATAAAATTGTAAAAATTTCTAATATTTTAAAAAGTTTAAAAAAATAAAATGGCAAAAAAAACTCACATAAAAGTAAGATTAGTTCCAGAGTCTAAACCTGATAGTTCTTTTTTTTATTATGTTAAAAAGCCCGCTGGTGGTGAAAAAGCAAAAGTAAAGTTGAAAGCAAAAAAATATAATCCAGCGACTAGAAAACATGAAGTTTTTGTAGAAAAAAAACTTCCTCCACATAGTAAATAATTATTTTTTTTTAAAATTTCTTTTTTCAAAATCTATGTAAGCTGAAATCATATTTCTCCATATTCTATTAGTAATTTTTGGATCAATATTATTTTTTAATGATTTTTTCTTAATATTTTTTAATATTATATTAATTCTTTTTTGATCTACAATTTGATTTTTTTTTTCTTTAAGGGCTAATACTTTTTTTACTAAGTTGGTTCTTTTTTTAATCAATTTAATAAATGAATTATCTAATTTATCTAATTCAAATCTTATTTTGCTTAGTTTTTTTCTTTTTAGAGGCGACATTTATATATTTGGATATATAAAAAATTATTATATTTATCCATGTATGTATACAACAAATACTAAAATTAATAATCAACTTTCACTATGGTTAATTGTAATGTTTTGGATTATTTCCATTATGATAATCGTAGGTGGCTTAACAAGATTAACAGATTCAGGACTTTCAATTACGAAGTGGCAATTATTTTCTGGAATACTACCACCATTAAATCAAAGCGATTGGTTATTATATTTTGATCTTTATAAAGAAATTCCTGAGTTCAAATTACAAAATTACAATATGACTATTGATGAGTTTAAAATAATTTTCTGGTGGGAATGGGTACATCGTTTTCTTGGAAGATTAATTGGTATTGGATTTTTGCTCCCTTTAATTTATTTTTCTTTCAAATTAAAATTTATAAAATTATTAAATCTATATTTGATTTTTATCTTAATTTGTTTTCAAGGTTTTATAGGTTGGTATATGGTAAGTAGTGGATTAGTGAATAGAATTGATGTAAGTCATTTTAGACTCTCAATTCATTTATTGATTGCTTTTTTTATATTATCTTTAATTTTATGGAATTACTTAAAGATTAAAAAGATTAATAATAATAACAATAAGATAAACTCGCTAATACCATTAATTTTTTTAATATTAATCTTTACCCAAATTGTATTAGGAGCATTTGTATCAGGTATGGATGCAGGTAAGATTTATAATTCCTGGCCATTTATGGGAAATACTTATTTTCCTAATGATAATAATTTTTTAAATCTATTTAAATTATCAGCTTTTAGTGACCCTTCTTTAGTACAATTTATACATAGAAATCTGGCTTATTTAATTTTTTTATTTTATGTAATCATGTTTTATAAAATTTATAAAAATAAATTGTTTGATCTATATAATTCTATAAATATTTTGGGTTTTTTTATTTTTTTGCAAATTATTTTAGGAATTTTTACTATCTTATATGGTGCACAAATTTACATTGCATCTATGCACCAGATAAGTTCAATTTTTTTAGTTAGTTCTTCAGTTTATTTTTACTATTTAAATACTTCTACTAACTAACAGCCTTTAAATTTCCTTTAGAGGATTTATTTAAAGCTTGATCTAAATCTTCAATAATATCGTCAATATGTTCCAATCCTATACATAATCTAACATAACTTTGAGTAACTCCTGAAGCAGCTAGTTCTTCGTCATTAAGTTGACTATGTGTAGTGCTAGCAGGGTGTATTGCTAGACTTCTCACATCACCAATATTTGCTACGTGATAAAACATCTTTAAAGATTCGATAAATCTTTTACCAGCTTCGATCCCACCTTTTAATTCAATACCAACCATTGGTCCGTTTCCATTTTTAAGATATTTTTTTGCTCTATCTGCTAAATGTTTATCATGTTCTGTAGAATAAATTACTTTTGTAATTTCTTTATGTTTTTTTAAAAAATTCACAACTTTTTCAGCATTATTACAATGTTGTTTCATTCTTAAAGCAACTGTCTCTAAACCTTGAATGATGGCGAATGCATTATCAGGTGATAAGGCTGAACCAAGATCTCTAAGTAAACATACCCTTGCTCTTACAGCGAAAGGAACATTAGCTCCAGTTAATTCTGGTACTGCTTTACCCCAAATAACACCTCCGTAACTAGCATCAGGTTCGTTAAACAACGGTTGTCTTTTTGGATCAGCAGTCCAATCAAAATTACCACTATCAACTATACTTCCGGCTACAGCAGTGCCATGTCCACCTATATACTTAGTTAAGGAATGAATTACTATTGCTGCACCATATTCAATTGGTTTACAAATAACAGGTGATGCTGTGTTGTCCATTATTAAAGGTATATTATATTTTCTACCAATATCTGATACTTCTTGGATTGGAAAAACTCTCAAATATGGATTAGGTAAAGTTTCACCATAAAACGCTCTAGTTTTATCATCAATCATTTTTTCAAAATTTTGCGGATTTGCAGGATCTGCATATCTTATTTCAATACCTAGTTTACTTAATGTATGAGTAAATAGTGATACTGTTCCTCCATATAGATCAGTAGAACTAATAATATTATCACCAGCTTGTGCCACATTTAATATGGAAAAAGTGGAAGCTGTTTGACCTGATGAAACAGTTAAACAAGATAATCCACCTTCTAAAGCAGCAACTCTTTTTTCAAGAACATCATTTGTTGGATTCATTATTCTTGTATAAATATTTCCAAACTCCTTAAGTGCAAACAGATTAGCTGCATGTTCAGTACTATGGAATTGATAGGATGTAGTTCTGTAGATAGGAACAGCTACTGCATTTGTAGTAGGATCGCTTCTATAATCACCACCGTGAATAGCGATAGTTTCAGGGTTGTTTCTTTTTTTAGTCATGTTACTCCTTTTTTAGTACTTTTGCTTAATGCAAGGTGTACAATACAGTTCAAATACCTGCCGATTTTATTGGAAATCCTTTTTAGCGTTTAAAGCCAGCAATAAGGTACAAATCGGCAACTTCTTTATATCAAAAAATTTAGATAATTCAATATAATTATAAATTTGACTTTATATATTTAACCAGTATTAATCCCAGCACAATGTCAAAATTCTTAAAAAAAGATCAAATCAATTCATCTTGGTATGAAATTGACGCTAAAAATGCTGTAGTTGGTAGATTAGCAACCGTAATCTCAAAAATTATAAGAGGCAAAAATAAAACTACTTTTACACCTCATATGGATGATGGAGATTTCGTTGTAGTCAAAAATATTGAAAAAATTAAATTTACTGGAAAAAAGTTTCAGAATAAAAAATATTTTAAACATACAGGTCATCCCGGTGGAATAAAAGAAACTACTCCTGAAAAATTATACGAAAAAAAACCTGGTGAAGTTTTAAGATTAGCAGTAAAAAGAATGTTACCTGGGGGTGTTTTAGGAAAAAAACAACTTACAAAATTGAAAATCTATTCAGGTAATGAACATCCACATACAGCTCAAAATCCAAAAATAATAGAATTAGCCAAGTTAAATAGCAAAAATATAGCAAGAAATTAAAATGGAAAATATTGATTCTGATATAAAAAAAACAAAACTTAAATTAGATTTTAAAGATAGTAAATATGCTACCGGGAGAAGAAAAACTTCAATTGCAAAAGTATGGTTAAAAAAAGGATCAGGAAAGATATATGTTAATGGAAAACTTTATAATGAATACTTTGTTAATGATAATCACCAAATGCAAATAACTCGACCCTTTCAAATAATTAATCAATCAACTGAATATGATGTTAAATGTAGTGTAAAAGGAGGAGGACCTACGGGACAAGCCGGAGCAATGGTTCATGGTATTTCAAAAGCACTAGTAATGTTTGACGAAAATTTTAAATCAACTTTAAAAACCGAAAAATTAACAACCAGGGATTCTAGAGCAGTTGAGAGAAAAAAACCTGGTAGAAGGAAAGCTAGAAGGAGCTTTCAATTTTCTAAAAGATAATTTAATTTTAATTTATAACTGTTATAATAAAGAATGCGCAAGCTGACTGCTTTAATTGCTGGTTCAACTGGATATATAGGTATTGAACTAATAAAATTATTAGTTAAACACAAATATATAGATATAAAATATTTGTGTGGAAATACATCTATTGGAAAGAAACTTACTTTCTATGATAAATCATTAAATCTAAAAAAGTTACCAAGGATTGTTAAATTTAACAGAAAATATTTAACAAATGTAGATATAATCTTTACAGCATTACCAAATGGAGAAGCTCAGAAAATTTCAAAATATCTATTAAAGAAAAATGTTTTAGTTGATCTAGCTGCAGATTTTAGACTTAAAAAAGTTTCAGAATATTTTAAATGGTATAAAAAAAAACATATTGCACCAAAAAATATCAAGAAAAGTATTTACGCTTTGCCAGAAATTACAGGAAAAAAGATTAAAGAATTTGATATAATTGGATGTCCAGGTTGTTATCCAACATCTGTACTATTACCTTTAATTCCTATTATTAAAATGAATGTTATTAAAAAAGACAATATATTAATCGACTCAAAGTCTGGATATTCAGGTGCGGGTAGGGGAGTACATAAAAAATATAAAAAAAAAAATTTATACGAATCATTAAGTGCTTATGGTGTAGGTTTTCATAGGCATAATTCTGAAATATCACAGGAGTTAAATAACTTCAGTAAATCTGATATCAAATTTGTTTTTACACCTCATTTAAGTCCTATGTTTAGAGGAATTTTAAGTACAATTTATGTTGATTTAAAAAAAGGTAATTCTATCAATGATGTTTTAAGCATCTTAAAAAAATTTTATAAAAAACATATATTTGTAAAAATAATGAAAAAAAATTCTTTAGTTAGTACTAATGATGTAATTAATTCAAATATGTGTAAAATTTCTGCTTGTGAAACAAAATATAAAAATAAGATAGTTATTTTATCTGCGATCGATAATTTGATTAAAGGTGGAGCAGGTCAAGCGATTCAAAACATGAATATTAGATTCAATTTTAAACAAACTGAGGGTTTAAAATGATAAAATTCTTTTTTTTAATTATAATTTTATTGAGTTCTTGTTCTCTAAAATTTAATGAAAAAAATACTAAAATTGACTTTAAGTCTTTCGAAAATATGAGTTTTGATGAATTTAAACTTAAATTAAATGACTATGCTAAAAACAATCCTTTTCCAAATATAGATGACTAAAATAAATAGAACAATTGAAATTGCAATAGTTGGTTTGGGTCAAGTAGGTATTTATTTATACAATGAATTAAATATTAAAAAAAATGAAATTGAAAAAAAAACTGGAAAAAAAATAAGGATAGTTGCTATATCAGCTAAAAATAAAAATAAAAAAAGACGCTTTAATATTTCAAAAAAGATTTTTTATACTGATCCTTTCAAAATTTTTAAAAATAGAAGAATTGATATTTTATTTGAATGCATTGGATTGTCTGATGGTATCTCAAAAAAAATAGTGGAAACTGCTTTGAGAAATAAAATTAATGTAATTACTCCAAACAAAGCTTTAATTGCAAAACATGGAGACCATTTAGCAAAACTAGCTGAAAAAAATAAAGTTAATTTAGAATTTGAGGCATCTGTCGGTGGAGGCATACCAATATTAAGAACAATAAAAGAGGGTTTAGCGACGAATAGAATAAATAAAGTTTATGGAATTCTCAATGGTACAACAAATTATATATTGTCAGAAATGGAAAATAATAATGAAACTTTTGAAAAAGTTTTACAAAAAGCTCAAAAACTTGGTTATGCTGAACCTGGTAATCCAAAACTAGATTTAAATGGTTTTGACGCTTTCGCAAAAATAAGAATTTTATCTGCACTTTCATTTAATACGAAAATTTCAAAGGCAAATTGTATTATGGAAGGCATTGAAAATATAAAATTAGAAGATATCAAAATTGCAAGTCAACTAGGTTTAAGAGTGAAATTACTTGGTATTTCTCAAATTATTAGTGGTCAATTATTTGAAACTGTTCATCCATGTTTGGTAAGTAAAAACACTTATATTGGTAATGTAAATGGTGTTATGAATGCTGTTATTACTGAAGGTAATCCTGTAGGTGAAAGTATTTTACAAGGTGAAGGAGCTGGTCCAGGACCCACTTCTTCTTCTTTATTATCAGATTTATTATCTATTTTAAGAGGAAATATTAAATATCCATTTGGTATTTCATCCATAAAAAGAAAATCAATTAAATCTTTTAATAATGATCATTATGCAAACTCTTTATATCTTAGATTTCAAGTTAAGGATAAACAAGGTGTTCTTTCACTTATTACTAATCGTTTAGCAAAATATAAAATTTCTGTAAAAAGAATAATTCAAACACCAGATAAGAAAAATAAGAAAGCGACAATTGTCATAATTACTCATAAAACTACTGAAATTAATGCAAAAAATTGTCTTTCAGTATTTAGGAAAAATCACAAAATACTTAAATTCTTAACATTAATAAGATTATATAATTAATGGATATCTATATAAAACTTTTTGAGGTTTTATTTCCAGTTTTCTTTATAATTGGTATTGGTTATTTCTTAGGTAAAAAAGACCCAAAAATAAACACCAATTTCATTACTAAATTTACTGCAAATATAGGTTTCCCAGGGTTAGTTTTTTACTCACTAACAGGTACTGGTCTAACATTTAATGAATTTCAAAATTTTTTTGTTTATGGAATTATTTTGATTTCTTCATTTTCATTAATTGGAATAGCCTTTCTTTTTTTTTTAAAAAAAGATTTAATTAGAAATCTTCCACCATATATATTACCAAATACTGGAAATATGGGTCTCCCAATTTGTTTATTTGCTTATGGAAATCATGGTTTTGGTTTAGCCTCATCAATAGGTGCCTGTGTTATTTTGGGTCACTTTACGTTAAATATTTTTCTTGCACAAAAAAAATTTGATTTTTCAGTAATTTTAAAAAGCATACCATTTTATGCAGTTTTATTTTCTGCATTTTGGATTTATTTTGAATTTGAAACACCTAATTTTATTCTTAATACCACTATGCTATTAACATATACTACAATTTTTCTAGTATTGATGTCACTTGGAATTGCTTTAACGAGGTTAAAGATTTTTTCGTTAAAAGAGTCAATTATTGGCTCTATAGCAAGATTAATTTTAGGTCCAATTATTGGTTTTATAGTTATAGATATATTCAATTTATCTGGATATTCAGCTGGAATTATTTTAATTCAAAGTTCTATGCCTAGTGCTGTTTTAACATATTTAGTAGGATCAATGTATTCTCCAAAAAAAGTTGTTGATGAAATTGCAAGCATGATAGTTGTCACAACAATTTTATCCTTTATAACTGTTCCTTTAGTTGTATTCTTTGCTTTAAAATACTTTATTTAATATATATTCTTCATATATGAAGGCTATTATTTTTAATCTTTTAGCATGGGTAATGCTTCCAATTATGGATGGTTTTGCGAAATATTTAAGTGCAGATCTTCCTGTATTACAAATTACTTGGGCAAGATATTTTTTTACTGTGGCTTTCACTTTTCCGATTATGTTTTTCTTTTTTCGAAAAAATCTTGTATGGACTGATAAACCAAAATTACAATTCATTAGAGGTTTAATTCTTTTAACTGCTAATATTTGTTTTTTTTATGCAATTTCGGTTATTTCTTTAGCAAAAGCATTAACCTTAGCTTTTGTTGCACCTTTAATCGTTACTGCTTTTTCTCCAGTTTTTTTAGGTGAGAAGGTAGGATTTAGAAGATGGTCTGCAGTAATTATTGGTTTTATTGGTTCTTTAGTAGTTATAAGACCAGGATTTGTTGAAATTAACTTAGCAAGTATAGCCGCTCTTGGAACAGGCGTAATGTATGGGTTTTATTTAATTATTACTCGTAAACTAAGTACCTCAGACAATCCTTTATTAACTTTATTGTTAACTGGTTTAGTAGGGGCCATAATTATATCCACTGTGATGCCATTTGTATGGGTTAAACCAACCTTAAATCAGTGGTCTATGATGGCTGCCATAGGTATTTTTGCCTGTATAGGGCATTTATTCTTAATATTGTCTCTCAAATATGCTGACGCTTCTAAATTAGCTCCATTTAGTTATTTTGAGATCATTACTAACATTATTATAGGTTATTATTTCTTTAGTGATTTCCCTGATAATTGGACTTTCTTAGGATTATTTATTATTGTATTAAGTGGTATTTATATCTCCAGAAGAGAGAGCTTAGTCAAAAAAGTAAAATAATAGGTATTATTTATTTACTAATATCTAAAGTATTACATTAAGTTTTATATATAAACTATTGTTTTTATTATATTTTTTATAATGTTAAATATAACAATATTTAGACTTATCTTGAATATAAACGCACATAATTGATTTAATAGGCTCTTGGTTTTTGCTAAATAATGGAAAATGTTAAAAAAACCAACAAAATTAAGGTTTTTTAACTATACGAAATATTAAATTGATTGAAAAATAGGGTGGTCTAAAAGTGTTGATATAGTTGAATAGTAGAGCGATGCACTAATAGAATATACCATTTAAACGGCCATAGAGGGGTCTATTTTAAGTGTAGCTTATTATATGGTACAACTGAAGGGTGAACTTTGCTAATTTACAAGAAATCAATTAAAAAGATCAAAAAACGTTGATTTTAATGACTTTTTTTATGTAAAAAAGCCTAAAAATAGGACTAAATCTCTACCTTTTCAGATCTAAGTAATTTGAGCTTTTGCTTAATTCCACCTCTACCAGAGTAGCCTCCAAGAGCTCCATCAGATCTAATCACTCTATGGCAGGGTATTTTCGGAGCATATGGGTTTTTAGCACAAGCATTAGCCACTGCACGAGCTGATTTAGGGCTTTTTATAGCAATAGCCACCTGTTTATAGGTTTTTACCTTACCTTTTGGTATTGTTTTAAGGTATTTCCAGACTTTTAACTGAAATTTTGTTCCCTGCACTGATTTTTAGCGTGGAATTAACAAAATTACGTAACTTACAAAGAAAATAATAGCCATTGTAGAAAGAAATATAGTGTTAAAACTCTTGCCAGTATTTCGATATTGAATAAAAGTTAATATAACAAAACCAATCGAACTGATTAAAAACCATACTGCAGGAATTTCTCCATCAATTGAACCCATAATTATTTTAATTTAAACTATTGACATTAAAAATCACCTATTATATAACTTCCGATAATTAATGGTTATCGGAAAAATTTATGAATAAATTAATAACTGATGTTAAAAGCTTAGAAATTGAAACTTTAAATAATTTAAAAAATTCAAAAGCTAATAATACCTTAAGAGCTTATCAATCTGATTTTAGGGATTTTTCTGCATTTTGTGCAAAAAATAGTTTCTCTCCAATTCCAACTCAGCCTAAAATAATTGCACTTTATATAACTCATCTTTCTAAATCATCAAAATTTAGCACTCTAAAAAGAAGAATAGCATCTATAAGCGTTATTCATAAACTAAAAGGTCACTATCTTGATACCAAACATCCAATAATAATGGAAAATTTACACGGTATTAAAAGAACCTTAGGCTCAAGACAGAAAGCAAAAAAACCTATATTAATCAATGATTTAAAATTAATAATTAAAGCAATAGATCAAGATAAAATAAGAGATAAAGCATTAATTTTGTTAGGTTTTGCAGGAGGATTCAGACGATCTGAACTAGTTAGTATACTTCATGAAGATATAGAATTTGTACATGAAGGAGTAAAAATTTTAATTAAAAGATCAAAAACAGATCAATCAGGAGAAGGAATTGTTAAAGCAATCCCCTACTTCGATAATAAGGAATATTGTCCAGTTATTACACTTAAAAATTTTATTAACCAAAAATCATCAAAAAACAATGAGGGTAAAGTTTTTGAAATTTCAGATAAATCAGTAGCTCTCATACTTAAAAAATATGCACAAAAAGCAGGATTAGATTCTTCAAGATACTCAGGACATAGTTTAAGATCAGGTTTTGCTACAACTGCTGCGGAATTTGGTGCAGAAGAGAGAAATATTATGGCTATGACAGGACATAAAACTACACAAATGGTAAGAAGGTACATTCAAGAAGCAAATTTATTCAAAAATAATGCTTTAAACAACATTAAGATTTAATTGTATTTAAAAAAGACTTTACGATTCTTCTATTTTTTTCATTATCATAAAAAAAAATAAGTGAATTATTTTTTTTATAAATCTTTTTATTTCTAGACCAATTTAAATAATCAATATTATTTATTTTAAGTAAATGAAGTAATGGCATTATATCGACATCTTTTAAACCAGTCTCGATA
>CACJNO010000015.1 GCA_902594825.1 uncultured Pelagibacteraceae bacterium
ATAGTGGAGGCTTTTGGAGCGAAGAAAAAAAAATAAGCAAAGATAAAATTCAATTTATCTCTTTCTTAAAAAAAGAAAAAAAAATTTTAAAAGAATTTAATCCAAATTTAAAATTATCAATAGATAAGAATTCATTAAAAGTTAACGACAATTCTTATTTTGATAACAATGATGGTTTCAATCAATTTAGAGGTGATTTAAAAAAAATTAAAAAATATTCATTTTCTAAAATAAAAAACTTTTACAAGTTAGAACCAAATTTAATTTTTTTTAAAAAAAACATCATTTTTTTTGATAATAAAGGCACAATTTTTAGTTATGATGATGACTCAAAATTAAAGTGGAAATCAAATAATTATTCTAAAGAAGAAAAAAAAATTGGTCCTTTACTATCTTTTTCAATTAAAGATAACATTATTATTGTAGCTGATAGTTTAACTAACTTTTATGCATTAAGCGCTTTAGATGGAAAAGTATTATGGTCTAAAAAAAATAATTCCTCTTTTAATTCCCAATTAAAAATATACAAAAATTTATTTTTTGTTCTAGATGTGAATAATAATTTAAATTGTTTTTCTATTAAAGATGGAAATAAATTATGGTCCCATTCAACTGAAGATGCTTTTATTAATTCATCAACACAATTGTCAATGATAGTCAAAAATGAAAAAATAATTTTTTCAAACTCTATTGGAGATATTACTGCATTAGATATTAATGATGGAAAATTGTTATGGCAAATATCAGTATTGGATTCTAAAAGTCTCGAAGATGTAATGAATTTAAAGATGTCAAGTCTAGTAGAAAATGAAAATTCTATTTATTTTTCAAATAATTTAGGTAAATTTTACTCTATCGATTTAGAATCTGGTTCAATTAATTGGACTCAAGAAATAAATGCAGACATAAAGCCTGCTATTATAGATAATATAGTTTTTACAATTTCTTCAGATGGTTTTTTATTTATAATTGAAAAGAATAAAGGCAACATAATAAGAATTACAAACTTAAATTATAAAACCAAATTAAAGAAACAAAATTTTATTGTTCCTACAGGATTTATTTTAAACTCAAAAAATTTATATGTTTCAACATCAAGGGGTAATTTTTTAATAGTCGATATTATAAGTGGAAAAACTGTTGATGTTCTCAAAATTGACAATAGCAGAATATCTAGAGGATTTGTTTATGGTAAAAATATTTATTTGATAAGAGATAACTCAATTATAAGATTAAATTAAGATGTTTCTTAAATTTTTAGAAAAAATAGGAAGGAAAAAAATTGTTTTAGATCGAGGACCTTCACATCCTAGATTTAATTTAGCAAAACCATGGATGAACAGATATTATGTTCTGTTTAGACACAGACCAAAATGGTTTCCTTTTAATATATTAATACATGAAATGTTAGCTGATGATCATGGTGATGGTGTCCATAATCATCTATGTCCTTACATAACCATTATTTTAAGAGGAGGTTATTGGGAGACAACAATAAAAGGTAAGTTTTGGAGAAATCCTGGATACATAGGATTTAGGTCTGCAAACACTTATCACAGAGTTGACTTGAAAGAGGGGACAAGACCAATGACAATCTTTATACCTGGGCCGTTTGGATTAAGAAAAGGTCCAAGATCAGAATATGGAATTGATTTTAAAACTAAAAAAAATTAATGTTAAAAAATCTTGAAGAAAAGTTTAACCTTTATTGTAATTCTGAAAATTTAGAAGTTAATCATAATCAACTTTTAGTTGTTAATAAATTGCAAGAATATTACAAAAAAAATTTTAAATCATTTATTCATAATTTTTTTTCTAAAGAAAACTTAAAGAAAAGTTTTTATCTCTATGGTGATGTAGGAGTTGGGAAAACAATGATTTTAGATTTTTTTTTTAATCAAATTAAAGAGAGGAAAAAAAGACTTCACTTTAACGAATTTATGCTAAACTTTCATAATTTTGTTCATGAGAGAAAAAATGAAAATGAACAAAATATAATAAATTTGTTTGTGAAGGACTTAAAATCTAAAGCTTCTTTATTATATTTCGATGAATTTCAAGTAACCAATATTGTAGATGCTATGATTTTAGGGAAATTATTTGATGAGATATTTAAAGAAAATATAAAGATAATTTTAACTTCAAACACTAAAATTTCAGAATTATATAAAGATGGTCTACAAAGAGATCAATTTAAACCATTTATTATAAATATGGAGGAAAGATCTTTTGAGCATGAACTTAAAATTGAGGATGATTATCGAAAATCAAAAGAAAATCAAAAACAAAGATATTTTTTTCCATTGAACCAGGAGACAAATTTTAAAATAAATAAATTTTTTAGAATTATTACAAGAGATAAAAAAAAAATTAGTAAAACTTTAAACATAAAAGGAAGAGATTTTGAAATTAAGAATTATTATGAAGGAATTTCTAGATTTGATTTTAAAGATTTATGTGATCAAAATTTAGGGGCAGAGGATTATTTAGAAATCACAAAAGTCTCAGAATTTATTGTCATTGAAAATATACCTCAATTTAATGAAATTAATTCAAATCAACAACACAGATTTATTACATTACTTGATGTTATATACGATAGAAATATACCAATCGCAGTCACGGCTAATCAAAATTTATGTCAATTTACTTCGTCTCAATCTTTAGAAAATCAATTTAAACGTACCATAAGCCGTTTGCATGAGCTAACATCCATTAGTCATAAGTAATGATTCAAGAATTTCATAATCTTCAAATTAACACAAATGGACAAAAATTGTATGAATTTACTAATCAAACAATTGAATGGATAAAAAAAAATAGATTTAAGGACGGCATGCTAAACTTAAGTATCCAACACACTAGCGCATCTCTAATTGTACAAGAAAATGCAGACCCCGATGTTCAAAATGATTTATTAAATTATTTTGATAATTTGGCTCCTATGAATAACAAATTATATACTCATACTACCGAAGGAAAAGATGACATGCCCGCTCATATCAAATCGGCATTAACTAATAATCAAATTTCTTTAAGTATTAAGAATAATAAATTATTACTTGGAACTTGGCAGGGGATATATCTTTTTGAACATAGATTAAATCCGCAGACTCGAATAGTCATTCATCATTTTATAGGTAATATTTAATTTTTTTTTAAACTTTGAAAAGCTTTTAAAGCTGAAGCTCTTGCTTCCTCATGTATTACAATTGGTTTTGGATAATCTTTTCCAATAAAGGTATTAATTATTTGTTGATATTTTAATTCCATTTCCCAAGGTTTATGAATAAATTTTGAGGGCACTTTGTTTAATTCTGGTACCCATTTTTTTACATATGATCCTTCTTTATCAAATTTTTCACCCTGAAGAATTGGATTGAATATTCTAAAATAAGGAGCAGCATCAGCACCACAACCAGCAACCCATTGCCATTGTGCTATATTATTTGCTTTATTGAAATCTAATAAACAATTTCTAAAATGTTTTTCTCCTTCAGTCCAATTAATTCTTAGATGTTTAACTAAAAAAGATCCTACAACCATTCTTATTCTGTTATGCATCCACCCAGTTTCATAAAGTTCTCTCATGCCAGCATCAACAATTGGATAACCTGTCATTCCATTTTTCCAAGCTTTAAGAAACTTTTCATTTTTCACCCAAGGAAATCTATCAAATTCTTTTCGGAAATTACCTTTTAGAAATTCTGGGAAATAATTGATTAAGCTGTGTGAAAATTCTCTCCATCCTAACTCATTTATATATTTACGATAACCAATACCTTTTGATTTAATTTCATTACATTTTTTCCATATTGCTCCAACATGTATTTGACCAAATTTTATATAAGGTGATAATTTTGAAGTCCCCTCTACTGATGGAATATCTCTTGAAGTACCATAATCTTTAATTTTATCATCAATTAAATTTTTAAGTATTTTTTTTGAGTTATTTTCTGAAACTATCCAATAATTTTCAAATTTTTTATGCCAATTTTTTTTTGGTAGTATGTCGTTTGGATTAATACAATTTTTAAAAAATGATCTAATCTGGGATTGTTTCTTAACAATATAGTTTTTTGAGGGAGGAAGACTTAAATAAATCTTTTCAGCAGTTCTCCAAAAAGGAGTGAAAACTTTAAATGGAGTTTTGTCATTTTTAGTTACTTCTTGAAATTCATTCAATATATTA
Organism: uncultured Pelagibacteraceae bacterium; assembly: GCA_902594825.1. Taxonomy (GTDB): domain Bacteria; phylum Pseudomonadota; class Alphaproteobacteria; order Pelagibacterales; family Pelagibacteraceae; genus Pelagibacter. The sequence goes on from CACJNO010000015.1 coordinate 4,193, forward strand.
CCCTTAAAGTATTTGAAATTAATTTTATTCTTAATAAATAGATCTCTTATTTTTTTTCCTTTAGAAATAACGTCAGGCTCATAAATCTTATTCCAGTATATCGAAACATTGTCACTTTTTTTTATTTTTGAAAAAATTTCTAATTCATCTCCTTTTTTGATTTGAAGATTAATTTTATAATTTGATAAATCTTTTTTAAAATTCTCTAAAGATTTTGACAACCACCACTTCTGAGCTTCTCTTTTATTGTCGTAATCATTATTGTTATAGATATAAAAAGCTATTACATTTTTATGATTTTGTGTTGCATATGAAAGAGCAGCGTTATTCTCTATTCTAAAATCTTCTCTTATCCAAACTAAACCGATATCTGACATAATTTATATTTGATTAACTAACTTTTTATACATTTCTTCATCGGTATCACCCTCACATCCAATAACCAAAACGTTTGAATTTGAATTTAGATTAAGTTCCTTTTTAATCTTTTGATCTTCACAACTGGCAATTAAGCTAATAACTCCAGGTGCAGAATTTTCCCCTGCTATAATTTTTTCATTACTAAAGCTTCCGTTTCCAAGAAATTTCATAGTTTTCGCAATATCATCATCAGGTAGACTAATACAATACTTAACTGAATTTTTAAGAATTTCCCATGGGACCAATGATACTTCTCCACAAGACATACCACCCATCAAACTTTCTCTAATTATATCAATTTTTTCTATCTTTCCTGATCTGATACTTTCTAAAACACAAGCAGCGCTATTTGGTTCCACCACAATTGTTATTGGCATACTTCTCAAGTATCTTGCAATTCCAGCAATCATTGCTCCAGCCATTCCTCCAACTCCAGCTTGTAAGATTATATGAGTGATTTCATTATTATCTAGCTGATCAACTATTTCTTTCATCATTACTGAATATCCAGCCATTGTATATTTTGGAACTAATAAATAGTTATCCCATGCAACATCCTGAACTATATGCCAACCATTTTTTGTTGATTGTTTGATACATTCAATCAGTGAGTTTTCATAATTTCCTTTAACTTTTATTACTTCAGCTCCTAGATTTGCCATTGCTTGTCCTCTAGCATCACTTACAAATTCACTAATAAAAATTTTACATTTAAGACCAAGTCTTTTTGCACCCCAAGCAACTGATCTTCCATGATTACCTGCAGTTGCTGTTGAAACTATTATGTCCCTATTGCCTTTTGATATTTTTTCTACCGCGTACGCACCACCTAAAGCTTTAAATGATTTTAGATCAAATCTTTTACTTTCATCTTTATAAAATATATTTTTTAATTTCAATTCTTTAGATAATTTATTTAGATTAATCAAAGGAGTAGGTGAATAACCATCCCATTTCTTTATACTTGAATAAGCATCATCAATTTCTTTTTTTGAAAGTGATCTTAATATTTTTTCTTTTTTAAAAGAATAATTCTTATTAAGAAGAAATTCAGAATATTTCCAAAGATGACCATTAGATAAAATTGTCATGATCTAACAGTCTAATGTATTATCTCTTTCCCACCTAGTAATAGCTTTTGTTTTATCAAAACTTTCTTTTTGATTAAATTCTTTAATTTCAGAAGTTCTTAGTTTTATGTAACTATTTATAACTTCTTGTCCAAATGCTTCATTCATATCTTTGTTATTTTTTAATTTATTAAGTGATTGTGTAAGTTCATCAGGAAGTTTTGGAAGATTAGGATATTTTTCATAATCCTCATACATATTACAATTTAAAGGTTTTCCAGGATTAATTTTATTTTTTAAACCATATAAACCTGCTGCAAGAACACTCGCTTGTAATAAATATGGATTAGCTGATCCATCCATTAATCTTAATTCAAATCTTCCTGGATCAGGAATTCTAATCATGTGTGTTCTATTGTTTCCTGTGTATGAAATACTGCTTGGTGACCATGATGCTCCAGATTTGGTAGGTGGAGCATTAATTCGTCTATAACTATTTATTGTTGGATTAAAAAAAGCTGAAAGTGATGATGCATTATTTATCACTCCACCCAGAAAATTATATGCCATTTTACTTAATCCTAAATTATTTGATTTATCTAAAAATTTATTTTTTTTACCATCCCATACCGAGATGTGTGCGTGACATCCATTTCCTGTCAAATTTTCAAATGGTTTAGGCATAAATGTTGCTCTTAATCCATGTTTTTCCGCAATCGTTTTAACCATAAATTTGAAAAAAGCATGTCTATCTGCAGTTACTAAGCAATCTGCATAATCCCAATTCATTTCAAACTGACCATTCGCATCTTCATGATCATTTTGATAAGGACCCCATCCCATTTCAATCATACAATCACAAATCTCTTTAATTAAATCATATCTTCTCATTAAAGCTGATTGATCATAACAAGGTTTTGATTGTGTATCCCTTGGGTCTGCTATTGAGTTTCCATCAGGAGAAATAAGAAAATATTCACATTCAACACCTGATTTCATTGTTAAACTTTTTTTTTCAAGTTTTTTTATTTGTTTTTTAAGCATAACTCTTGGAGATGCATCAACTGGTTTTCCATTCATCCAAAGATCAGATGCCAACCATCCAATCTCTTTATTCCATGGTAATTGAATTAAACTATCTGGATCTGGAACACCAAACATATCAGCATCAGCCGGAGACATATCTAACCATGCTGCAAATCCAGCAAATCCTGCACCTGTTTCTTGCATCTCTTTGATTGCATGAGCTGGAACTAATTTTGATCTTAATACTCCAAATAAATCCACAAAACTGATTAAAAAATATTTGATTTTTTTTTCTTTAGCTATTTTGAATAAATTTTTTGACATAAATTAAGTTAACATAGTTATTAAAAAAATGAAAAAATAGTTTCCTTATAATAAATTAGGTTAACTACAATAATTACTATTACTGCAAGTATGACTCCATATTTTGCTTTTGGAAAAGCAACTCCACGCATCTTGCTTGGCCTTAATTCTTCGTTATTATTTTCTTCTGACATTTTATGATAAAGTAAAAAAGGGCGCTACAATTAAGCAGCGCCCAAATTTTTATTTTAAATTACCACTCAGCAATATTGCTTTTATGGTCGTTAGCCCCATGTCTTTTTCGTGCTAATCTATCAAGCTCTTCACTTTCAGATCTTGCAGTCAAAAAAGTCCAGCCAATCCAAACTATAAAACCAAGGATAACTAGTAGTGTTTCACTTGAACCGGCACCAGGATAAATAGCGCCTGCTACTTCTTCTGCAGGTTTATTTAGGTGATCGATCCAGTTTGTAACTGTAGCCATATTTTATCTCCTTTACCTGGTTGCAGATGAAACTGCTCTTTCATCTTTTTTAGCATCTTCCATCATTTCATAGTCAAGTCCAGCTATTTCAACTTCACGTGGGATTCTTAGTTTGCCCATTCCATGAAGTATTCTAGCTAAGACATAACCTGGTATTAGTCCAAGAACTACGAACATTATTAATGCTCCTATGAACTGTCCTAATGGGTTAATTGTTGCATAAGTTGTTCCATCCCACATTGCACCAACACTGTAACCAGATGATGGATAACCATTTAAGACAAAACCACATATTACTAGACCAACAAATCCAGCATAACCATGTACTGCTACTGCACCAACTGCGTCATCAATTTTGAACTTACGTTCTACCCAATAATGCAGTTTATATGCAATTACAACACCGATCATACCAATTATCATTGCTTGAATTGGATGATACAAATCATTTCCAGCAGAAGCACAGATAACACCCGCAAGTCCACTTGAGTATGTCCAGAAAGGATCACCTTTAGCAATCCAATAACCGGCTAATAAACCTCCTGATAATGACATCAAGAAGTTAAAAGTAATACCACTAAGTGTAGTAGGTGTTACGTAAATGTTTGTAGCTGTCCAATAACTTATGCCTTCCATACCGTACTCAGGTCCAAGATCAAAGATTGGTATATTACAAGCTGCGTAGAAGCCCCAGAAACCAGTATAAATTAGAAATAATCCAATTGTAACTAACCAAGGATTTCTTGGTCCAATGTTTCTTGGCTCTCCGCTAGATGAAAATTTTCCAATTCTTGGTCCTAAAACCATAAGAACACCTAAAGCAAATCCACCCGCAATCGCGTGAATTACACCTGATGCATAAGCATCATGGTATCCTAATAGTTTAAGCATCCAGCCATCAAAGTGCCATCCCCAAGCAGCATCAATTGTCCAAAAAACAGAACCTATTGCAATTGCTAAAATTCCAAATGCGAAAGTTGTTATTCTTTCAATTATTGCTCCGGAAACAATAGAAGCAGCTGTCCAAGAAAATAAAAGGAATGCAGCCCAGAAAACACCTGAAATGTGGTCTCCTAAGTTTACAGCCATTAAATCACTTGTTGCTTTATACCAAGTAGCACTAAATGCAGAGTCATCTGTAATTAGAGCTGTACTTTCGTTCATTATTGATGGTGCTAATCCCGGTCCCGTTGGGAAAGCCCAGTATATCCACCAACCAAATAAAAACCAAGTCACTGTTACCAAAGGTATAAGCATCGTGTTTTTCATAAGAGTATGTTGGTGATGTTTGTATCGAGAAGCTCCAACCTCATACATACAGAAACCGACGTGAATCAAGAACATCAGCACCACTGTTACCCAGTAGTAAAATTCTGTAAATATAGTAGTAAGAGCACCTAACTGATCAGTCATATCCTCTCTCCATATTAGTTTTCGAAAGCCTATAAAATTTGTAAAGATGTGACAAATAAAACAATCCTCTAAAACCTAGTATTGACACTAGGTTTTAAAAAAAAATCAACTTTAGATTGTGTGATTAAAATTTTAAGTAAGCTTTTTTCAAATCAACAAGAGGATGTTTTGGAGACATTTGGAATTTTACTAAAAGCTCTCTAGCTATCATGTCTCTGTCTTGTTGATTATTTGGTAGCTTAATTGATTTAGGTATAGTTACCCAACCGTTAGCATTTCTACAGAATACAGCAGGTCTACCTTCTTCATATCCCATATGCACATCTTCTAACCAATTTAAATCGTCCCATCCCATTGCTTCAATATATTTTTTTAGAAAAGGAGTTATCTTACTGTAGTCTGGAAGAAGATTAACATCATATCTATAACCAATAGACTGACCAATCATCTTTTCTCTAGCTGTCTCTTTTTTCTTTCCCAACTGTTGGTCTTTTACAGCAACTGATTTTGAAACTTTCTTTTTATTTTTTTTCTTAGCCATAGTTACCTCTAAATTTTATGGAAGTTATCAACCCCTACTGTATAATTAGTACCTGCTAAAGGAACTTTAGCTAAAGCTGATGCTTCAGAAGTTAATGCTGCTAAATCCTCAGGCTCTAGAGAGTGAATATTTGTTTTTCCACAAGCCCTAGCTAATAATTGAGCTTCAAGTGTCATTGAATGAAGATAATTATAAACTCTTAAAGCTGCATCATCAGGATTTAATCTAGCTCTTAGCTTAGGATCTTGAGTTGCAACACCAACTGGGCATCTTCCAGTGTGACAATGGTAACATTCACCTGCTTTTACACCCATTTCTTTTTCAAAGTTCGCTTCTGGAATATCTTTATTACAGTTAAGTGCGATCATAGAACCTGTTCCGATTGCAATCGCATCAGCTCCTAAAGCTAAAGCTTTTGCCATGTCAGCACCATCTCTAACACCACCTGCATAAATTAAAGTTACTTTTCCAGTTTTACCTACATCATCTAATGCTCTTCTAGCTTCTCTAATTGCTGCGATACCAGGAATACCAGTATTTGCTGCTGCAATGTGTGGTCCAGCTCCTGTTGATCCTTCCATACCATCAAGATAAATTGAGTCTGGATCACATTTCGCTGCCATACGAACATCATCATAAACTTTTGATGCACCTAATTTTAATTGAATTGGAACTTTATTTTTTGTTAATTGTCTTAACTCTTCAACTTTTAAAGCTAAATCATCTGGACCTAACCAATCAGGATGTCTTGCTGGAGATCTTTGGTCAATACCAGACGGTAGTGATCTCATCTCAGCTACTTGGTCAGTAACTTTTTGACCCATTAAGTGACCACCCATTCCCACTTTTTGTCCTTGTCCAATAAAAACTTCTATTCCATCTGCAAGTTGCGCATGATGTGGGTTAAATCCATATCTTGATTGAATACATTGGTAAAACCATTTTTCTGAATATCTTCTTTCATCAGGTATCATTCCACCTTCACCTGAACATGTTGCACTACCAGCCATAGTTGCTCCTCTTGCAAGAGCAGTTTTAGCTTCGTAAGATAATGCTCCAAAACTCATACCAGTAATATAAACAGGTATGTCTAATTCAATCGGATTTTCACATCTTGGACCGATTACAGTTTTTGTTTCACATTTTTCTCTGTATCCTTCGATTACAAATCTTGTAAGTGTTCCTGGCAAGAAAACCAAATCATCAAATGTTGGAATTTTTTTCATTAATGCCATTCCACGCATTCTGTATCTTCCCAATTGTGATTTTATATGAATGTCATCAATTACATCAGGAGTAAAAATAGCATTATGTCCTAAGAGGCTTTTGTTTCTTCCACCATTTGAACTTAAATGAACATCAGCTTTTCCACCAACATTACCATTCTTTTTTATCTTACCATTTTTTTTCTTTTTTTTCTTCGCCATTAAATTGCTCCTTTTTTCTCAGTAGGTTCTAAATTATCGTAATTCCAAAGTTTTTTACCAGCTACTATTTTTTTCATTTTACTTACGTCAAAGTTTTCACCGATTTCAGCAACCTTTAATTTCCGTTTTAACCAATCTTGGTCACTTTTTGTCAATTCGGCGTCTACAGCATCACTACCATAAGAGCCAATTTCTCCACCTACGAAAATTGTCCCATCATACATAGAGTCACCTAAATTAATCCCAACGTCTCCTAATATAATTATTCTGCCTCTTTGCATCATAAAACCAGTAAAAGCACCAGCATCTCCACCAATAATTATGGTTCCACCTTTCATATCAATACCAGTTCTGGCACCGACACTACCTTTACAAATTAGATCTCCACCTCTAATTGCAGCTCCAAAACACGATCCTGCATTTTTTTCAATTACCACTTTACCAGCCATTAAATTTTCAGCACAAGACCAACCAACTCTTCCATTGATTCGTACTGTAGGTCCATCACAAGAACCTATTCCAAAATATCCCAAGCTACCCTCAAAAATCAAATTTAGTTTATTTAAAATTCCAACACCTATACTATGTTTACCCTGTGGGTTTTTAATGACTATAGTTCCATAACCTTGGCTCATTAAATTATCTATTTCTTTGTTTGCATCTGCGGCCGTCATGTCTTTAACATCCAAATCAGTTCTTTTGTTAAAGTCTACGTCGTAAGTTCCAAAGTAATAAAAATTTTCTGCTTCATCTGGATTAAAAAACTTCTGTTGTGTTCTACCAGTTAAAACTTCTGTGTGCATACCCATTGCTTGGGCTTTAGTTTTTTTTGTAACATTTTTTAAATTTGCCATACTTTTACCTCTCCATCAAATGGATCATAAGTATCAATCTCTTGTGGTAAAATTGATCTAATTGCTATCTCTTCTGACCCCATTGCTACTAAATCATCTGACTCATATAAAACTAATGGTTTAGCTGCCATAGTATCTTTTGCCATACCTAATGAGTCTTTTGTTGCCACAAAGTAAGTGAAGACTCCATCTAGACCTGTAAGAGATTCTTTCATTCCTTCTTCTAACGAAGCACCATCTCTCATTTTTTCTGCTAAATAAACAGCAATAAGTTCAGAGTCACACTCAGACATAAATCTCATTCCTTTATTTTCTAAAGCACGTCTATTATTCCAATAATTAGTTAATTGACCATTATGAACTACTGATACGTCGCTAAAAGGGTATCCCCAAAAAGGATGAGCTGATTTAATATCTACCCCAGACTCCGTTGCCATTCTAGCATGACCAATTGCATGGGTACCAACAAGTTTATCTAAATTATATCTATCGCAAACCATTTTAGCATTTCCAAGATCTTTTATTACCTCTAAAGATTTACCCATAGAAAGTATCTCAACACCAGGAATACTCTCAATTCTTTGTGAGAATTCCAATAAATCTTTTTTATCATAGTCAATTTCATATCTTAAAGAGTAGGGAAGAGTTCTTTCTTCTTTTACAATTTTTGCTCCCATTTCAGAAAGGGAACTATCTACCATTTTTTTTCTTTCGTCATAAACAGAAACATCTTCAGCAACCGATGTACTTCCTTCACCAACGTTTTCACCAACTTTAAATCTCATAATGAAATTTTTTCCATCGGTATCGCCATATAAAGCATAACCTGTAGAGTCCTCTCCTCTATGTTTTAAAGCCTGCAACATTCCTTGTAGCTCATGACCAACTTTTGAAGATTTTCCTCTATGAATTAATCCCGCTATTCCGCACATATACTTTCCCTCTCTATGTAATTTTTATGGTAAGCAATCTAAATATGTATCAAGATCCCACTGAGTTGTTGCACCTAAAAATCTTTCCCACTCATCATTTTTATACCAGTGAAAAACTTTATACATCTCATCAGGCATTGCTGATTTAATAACCTCATCCTCAGACAATCTCTCTAAAGCTTCACCCAAACTTAAAGGAAGTTTTTTAACATCTTTACCTGCTTTTTGAGCTTCATAAATATTTCTAGACTCTGGATCTGCTGGTTTCATTTTATTACTTATTCCATGATCACAAGCTTTTAATAAAGCTGCACCCAATAAATATGGATTATGCATAGAGTCTACCGATCTATATTCAAATCTTCCAGGAGCAGAAACCCTCAACCCGCACGTTCTATTTTGATAACCCCAGTCAGCATATACCGGTGCCCAAAATCCTTGGTCCCATAATCTTCTATAAGAGTTGACTGTTGAAGAACCTAAAGCTGTTAAAGCTGGCAAGTGCTCCATTATACCAGCAATCGATTGTAAACCAATTTTACCTGGTAACTGCATATCTTTTGTGTCAGGCATAAAAGTATTAGTTCCACCTTCAACATAACCAAATACCTCTTCAACAGCAGGTAACGTTTTATGTCCAAGTTTGTTAGTTTTTACTTTTCCACCTTTCCATAAAGACATATTAGTATGACAACCACTCGCTGATACACCCATAAAAGGTTTAGTCATAAAACATGCAATTAAGTTATGTTCTCTTGCAACTTGTGCACAAATTTGTCTATAAGTTGATAATCTATCTGCATTTCTTAAAACATTATCGTAAGTCCAGTTTAATTCTAATTGACCTGGTGCGTCTTCGTGGTCACCTTGAATCATATCTAAACCCATAGCTTTTGAATACTCAATAACTTTCATAAAAACAGGTCTTAAAGATTCAAATTGATCAATGTGATAACAGAATGGTTTAGAAAAACCTTTTCCAGTAGGTGTTCCATCTTCATTTTTTGTAAGCCACATCATTTCAGGCTCTGTTCCAACTCTTAATTCAAGTCCATGTTTTTTTTCAAATTCTTCCATGAAAATTCTTAAATTACCTCTACAGTCAGAAGTTAAATGTCCACCTGGATTTTGTCTTTCTTCTCTATTTCTAAAACATGTTACAAATACTCTTCCAACTCTTTTATCCCAAGGTAATTGACAAAAAGTTTCAGGATCTGGAATACCAACTAGCTCCATAGCTTCTGGGCCATACCCAATATAGTTATTGTGACGATCTAAAAATAAGTTTGCCGTTGCACCGTAAACTAATTGAAAACCTTTTTCAGCAGTTCTTTCCCAATGATCTGCTGGAATTCCTTTACCAACAACTCTACCTGTTACTGAAATAAATTGATAATATATATAAGTTATTCCTAACTCATTAATTTTTTCTCTTACTTTTTTTACTAACTTGTCTCTACCTGGACGGTTAACATGTTTTTCTAGATCAGTCATTTTCCCCTCAATGAATTATAATTTATTCAAACGTAGCTGAAAAATTTATTAGTGTCTAGGCTTGAAGTTTAACTCCAAGGGAATGGACTGTTCGAAGTAGGGTGAAGTTCTCCCTTCTCGTAACGGTTGAATCTAAACGGTTTCAATAAATCGCTTTCAGTACCAAGAATTTCTTTTGCTACAAGTTCTCCAACACCAATCATTTTATATCCATGATTAGCATCGGCGATCATATATACGTTTTCAAAAAATCTATCAAAGATTGGAAATGAATCTGGTGTCATACATCCAAGACCTCCTGACGGACCTTTTCTATATAAATCAGATTTTCCTTCAAATCTTTTCTGACAATGTGCTAAGGCAGAACACCACATTTCACTAAATGCATCAGTTGTTTGATACTCTGGTGATTCAATACCATAAGGATCAACATTTACTTCATCAAAATGTTTTTTTACAATGTAAGGAGAAGTTCCACCTTGAACTCCTAAACCTTCTATATCAGGTTTATAATAAATTCCCCAAATTTTATCTGTAATTAATTTTTTTGTTTTATCTGAATATAGTGGAGCCGTAGAGTCAACGTGAACTACAGGCGGTTGTTTACCATCGTTTGTTTTTAAAAAATCTGGTTCAACACCTATCACACCTTCTTGCAACATCCAGTAGGTCCACATATCAGTAACGTGCATTTTACCATCTTTACCTTTAATATTTGCAGTTTTCGGCAATTCCAACATATTCCAAAAATCTCTTGCCCATGGTCCTGCGCCAATAACTACTTGTTCACAGTCTATTGTGCCTTTATCTGTTTCTACTCCCGTTACTGCTTTACTATTACTTCCTCTTTTAAAACCTGTAACTTTAACGCCCTTCATAACTTGAACACCATTTGATGTAGATTTGTTTTCAAGAGCTTTTATTGAGTCTTTATTAAATGCGTATCCTCCTTTTTTCTCATGAAGAATAGAAGTGATGCCTTGTGCTTGCCAATCATCAAAAATACCTTTCATATAGTTAGCACAATCTTTCTCACCTTCTATAAATGTAGACTCGTATCCAATTGCTTTTTGTTGTTTATAAATGCTTGCAACATCTTCATGCATTACTTCAGGTGATATTTGTAAATAACCTACTGGATTGTACTTAAATGCTTTTGGATCACTTTCCCAAACAGAAACTGAATGAGCCATCAATTCTCTCATTGCTGGTTGAAAGTAATTATTTCTTACTACTCCACAAGCTATTCCACTAGCACCTGCAGCAGTATCT
>CACJNO010000016.1 GCA_902594825.1 uncultured Pelagibacteraceae bacterium
CATGTTTGGGCTGATGAAACTAGACCAAGAAATCAAGGTGCTAATCTTACCTCATATGAGCTTAATGAGGAGGGAATTAAAAATACAATTATTGCTGATAATACTGGTGGGATTTTAATGCAAAGAGGTGAGGTTGATATGTGTATTGTTGGAACAGATAGAACTTTATCTAATGGGGATGTTTGCAATAAAGTTGGAACTTATTTAAAAGCTTTAGCTGCTTATGACAACGATATTCCTTTTTATGTAGCTCTTCCAAGTTCAACAATAGACTGGAATATAAAAAATCATAAAGATATTCCAATTGAAGAGAGAAATTCTGAGGAGCTATCTCATATTGAGGGTTTCGATGAAAAAGGAAGTATTAAGAAAATACAAATTTACCCAAAAAAAAGTAAAGCTATGAATTTAGCATTTGATGTAACACCAGCAAAATATGTTACAGGTTTGATTACTGAAAAAGGTGTATGTGATGCTTCAACAGAAGGTTTAAAGAAATTATTTAGATGAAAAACTTAAAAGAAAGAGAAGAAGTAATTGAATATTCAATAAAGCTAAATACAACAAATTTATCTCCTTTAAGATCAGGGAATATTTCAGTCAGAGGTATTGAAGATGGTATTGAAGGTTTTTTCATTACCCCATCTGGAAAGAAATACGAATCACTAAAACCAGAAGATATTGTTTTTTTATCTTTGACCGAGGAAAAAGACTTTTTATCGTGGTTTAATTCTGGAAAAAATCCTTCATCAGAATGGAGATTTCATCAAGATATTTATAAAAATAAATGGGAGGCAAAAGCTATAGTTCATGCGCATTCCCCTCATGCATCTGCGGTTTCAACTCATGGTAAATCAATACCACCGTTTCATTACATGATAGCCCTTGCAGGTGGTGAGGATATTAGATGTTCCGAATATGCAACTTTTGGAACACATGAACTTTCAACTAATATTGTTAAAGCATTAAAAGATAGAAAAGCATGTCTGATGTCAAACCACGGTCAGGTTGCATTCGGAGAAAATTTATCAAAAGCATTTGAACTTGCACAAGAGGTAGAAAATATTTGCCAACAATATGTAATTGCTTTAAAGATGGGGGAGCCAAAGAATCTCTCATTTGCAGAAATGAAGAAAATTTTGGAAAAAGTTAAAAATTATAAAAGTGGATAATTTTTATGATAAAAGTTGGGGAGCATATCACTTTAGATATTATTGGGACTGATAAAGAGTATAATTCATCAGTCTATGAAAGAGTTATTAATGAAATTGCTAAAGCAGCAAAAGTAACAATTCTCAATATTTCAAAGTATAAATTTGAACCTCAAGGTTTTACAATTTTAGCATTATTGGCAGAAAGCCATATAAGTTTTCACACATTTCCCGAAAAAGGAATAATCAGCTTTGATTTTTTTACTTGTGGTAAGATAAGCCCTTCTATTGCTATTGATATTGTAAAGAGAGAGTTTAAACATAAAAGAATAGTTAAGAAAGAGTTCAACAGAGATACCAGATTACTTTATCATGACATCTACAGTTCACCAGGATTACAAAAATCTTATGTTGTAAATGATGTTTTGGAAGATTTTAAATCCAAAGTTGGTCAACATATTGAAATTTTAGATCTTGAACAATTTGGTAAATCTTTGTTTATTGATGGTGAGATTCAAGTCGCTGCGTCAGATGAACATTTATATAGTTCAACTTTTGTTGGTTCTGGGTTGAAACTAAATAAAGATAACGAGAGAGCTGCTATTATTGGTGGTGGAGATGGTGGCGTTGCTAGAGAATGCATATCTAAAAAATTTAATTTCATAGATTGGTTTGAACTTGATCCTGAAGTTGTTGAAGTTTGCAATAAACACTTAGGGGATATAGGAAAAAAAGCTACAGAAAAAAATTCAGTTAAATGTGTTTGGGGAGATGCATTTGAAAGTATTAAATCAGTTAAAGATGATAGTTATGATCATATATTTGTAGACCTAAATGATGATCAGTTCTGCATAGATCTTGCAGCAAAAAATATGGATTCTTTAGTGAGAATTTTAAAACCAAAAGGGGTGATTACAGCTCAAGTTGGTAGCCAAGATAAAAAACCCCACCAAGTTGAAAATTGGTTGAATGTATTTCATCACCATTTTGGAAATACTAAATTATCAAGGGTTTATGTGCCTAGTTTTGATTGTTCGTGGAACTTTTCTTCATCAATAAATCACTAATTTTTTCTTTTTTAAATCTCTAATTTATGAAATACTATTTTTTTATTAAAGGAGAGAATGATGAATATATTCAAAAAAACTATTTTTTCAGTTTTGCTATCTTTACTAGTTATAGGGAATGTAAATGCTGATAAAATTAGAATTGGAACAGAAGGCGCTTACCCTCCATGGAATTCAAAGGATGAATCTGGTAAATTAATCGGATTTGAAGTGGAGTTGGCTTACACACTTTGTAGATATATCGGGCAACAGTGTACAATTGTTGAGCAAGACTGGGATGGAATGATACCAGCATTAATCATGAGAAAGTTTGATGCAATAATGGCAGGAATGTCAATTACAGCTGAAAGACAAAAAGCAATTAGCTTTTCTCAAGGTTATGCAGATGAAGTTGCATCCTTAGCAGTTATGAAAGGCTCTAGTCTTGAAGGTTTAGATACTCCAGCTGGAATTAATCTAACCAAACCAAATGCAGCTGCAAAAAAAGCATTAAAAACTCTTACTGCAGCTTTAGCAGGTAAAACTGTTTGTGTGCAAACTGCTACAATTCACCAAAACTTTTTAGATTCAGGTGATGTTGGAAAAGTAAATGTAAGAACATATAAAACACAAGATGAAGTTAACTTGGATTTAGCATCAGGAAGATGTGATGCTGCATTAGCTGCTGCGGTAGCATTCAGTGATTATGCTGAAAAATCTGGTAAGCCTGTTGTGTTAACAGGTCCAACTTTTTCAGGTGGTGCATTCGGAAATGGTGTTGGAGTCGGTATTAGAAAAGATGATACTGAACTTTTGAAAAAGTTTAACGCTGCGATTAATAAGGCAAGAAAAAACGGAGATATTAGTAGAATTGCTACTAAATGGTTCGGTTTCGACGCTTCTATGTAATTCAATTTTAGATTTGGCGACTATCATGTATAGTCGCCAGTCTGTATGGAACTTCTTGCATTTGGAGATACTGGTTGGGGAGATGAGTTATTTCGTGCTACCCTGATGACAATAGCTGTATCAATTACAGCAATGTTAATTGGATTTAGTTTTGCTGCAATTTTCACTCCATTAAAATTATCTAAATTTAAATCTCTAAACCTAATTGCAAATATTTATACTACTGTTATCAGAGGAGTGCCTGAACTTTTAGTAATCTACCTATTCTTTTTTGGAGGAAGTGGAGCGATAATGTTTGTTGCATCTATGTTTGGTTACAATGAGTACATAGAAATAAATGCATTTGTAACTGGTTCATTTGCTATTGGCATTATCTCTGGTGCTTATTCCACCGAAGTATTTAGAGGTGCAATCCAATCTATTGACAAAGGTCAATTTGAAGCTGCAAAAGTTTTAGGTTTTAGTAAATTCAAACAATTCTACAAAATTATTTTTCCTCAGATGTTAAGATTAGCAATACCTAATCTAAGTAATGTTTGGCAAATTACACTTAAAGATACATCTTTAATTTCTGTGACAGGTTTAGTGGAGATAATGAGACAATCTTATATTGCAGCAGGATCTACAAGAGATCCATTGTTCTTTTATTCTTTTGCAGCAGTTTTATATCTTTTGCTGACTTTCTTAAGCATGAAATTGATTAATAAATTAGAAGTTAAGTATAGCAGGGGGTATTAATGGATATTGAATTGATGATTAATAGTTTTCCAAAATTATTAAATGCCGCTGTTGTAACTTTAAAACTTTTATCTGTGTCTTTAATTGTAGGATTATTTATTGGATTATTATTTGCGATTTTAAGATTAAGTAAAAATGTATTTATTAATAAATTTGCTTATGGATATTCATATGTATTTAGAGGAACTCCATTATTAGTACAGATATTTATTATTTATTTTGGCCTGGGTCAGATAGAGTCTTTAAGAACTTCTTTTTTATGGGTAATTTTAAAAGAACCTTATTGGTGCGCAATTATTGCTTTTGCATTAAATACTGGAGCTTACACATCTGAAATTTTAAGATCAGCCTTTCAAACTATTAAACCTGGAATCATAGAAGCAGGACAGAGTTTAGGTATATCGACTAAAATAATCTTTTATAAGATCCAAATTCCAATAGCTATAAGACAATCGCTTCCCGCATACGGAAATGAAATTATTTTAATGCTTAAGGGAACTTCTTTAGCGAGCACTGTAACCTTGATGGATTTAACTGGAGTTGCAAAATACATAATATCAACAACTTTTAAACCTATTGAAGTATTTGTTGTGGCTGGTGGAATTTATCTATTTATTACATTTATTATTCATAATATTATTAAATATTTAGAAAAACGATATAGCTTTTAAAAAATGAAAACTATTATTATAAAAAACTCTAAAATAGACAAACAAAATAAAATTTTAAAAAAAATCTATCTTTTATTCAGATATATTTTTAACAAATATATAAAAAAGATATCTAATCCAAAGTATTATCCTTATTATTATGATGGAATTGCAACAACCCATAATTGCTCATTTATTAATAATGAAAATTTTTTAAGATCTTATAATAGGGGAAAAAAAGCACATGGTTTGGATTATGAGATGCCATTTAGAGCTCACCAATCAATATGGTGTGCAAATAACACATTCGAATTAGATGGTGACTTTGTTGAGTTTGGTACTGGAAAAGGTTTTACAATGACCTGTGTTTTAGAATCTTTAAAAAAATGGAATAGCTCAGAAAAAAAATTATGGTTATTTGATACTTTCAAGCCAGAAATTGTTGATCAGGATGGAAAGCAAGATGGTGAAAAAAAATGTAAATTTTATGCAGAAAATTTGCAGTCAGTTAAAAAAAATTTTGAGGAGTGGAATAATGTAAATTTTATTGAGGGAAAATTACCAAATACATTTAAAGATATCTTAGAAGATAAAAAAATTAAAAATATTTCTTTTTTACATATTGATTTAAATTTTCCTACAATAGAATTTGAATGCTTAGAGTATGCTTGGCCAATAATTTCAAAAGGAGGAATTGTTTTATTTGATGATTATGCATACAAAGGTTTTGAAAAGTCTTACAAGTTAATGAATAATTTTGCAAAAAAAGTTAACAAACTTATTTTAACAACTCCTTCAGGTCAGGGCATTTTAATAAAATGATTAATAGTTGGTATATTCTTTTATTTCTTTAATCTTTGATCCAGTATGATTATTAATTTCTAATTTTATTTTTGCTCTATTATCATTTAAAAAATGAACATCTCTTGAAAGTTTTATAAATTTTTCACCAAAATCTTTATCTTTTTCACATTGTCTTTTATCGTCTTCAATTAACCAAAGTTTCGAATTTATTTCCTTGAGTGATTTGAAGAGTTCTTTAAGTTTTTCATCAGATTTTATATTATTTTCAAATTCTTTTTTCAAAATTGAGTGTTCATGATTTATAAATTTTAATTTTTGTGGATCTTTTATTTTATCTTGTTTGATCTCTAAAATAGAAATTTTGTCTAAAAGTTCACCAATTGAAACCTCTATTATAATTTTATTCATAAAAATTTTATACTGTGTTATCTTGTTGTAAATATGTCTAATATTTTAATTATTAAACATGGATCATTAGGAGATATAGCTCAAGCAAGTGGTGCAATTCAAGATATATCTGAAAATTATAAAAATGATCAAATTTATTTACTTACAACAAAACCTTATTTTGACCTATTTAAGAAAAATCCTTTTATAAATGAAGTGATATTAGATAAAAGATTGCCAAAATATAATTTAATTTATCTATATTTTTTAATGAGAGAAATTAAAAAATGTAGTTTTTCCAAAGTTTTTGATCTTCAAAATTCTTCAAGAACTAATTTTTATAAAAGTATTCTTTTTCCAAGAGCTAACAAAAATGTTTGGTCAAGTTCTGTAACAACGTTGCCATCAGATAAAAATGAGGAAGAATTTAACAAAATATCAGTACTTGAAAGATTTGATCATCAATTAAAAGAATCAGGCGTAAATACCGCAAACACTTTAAACCCTGATTTTAGTTGGGCTTCTACAGATATCAGCGAAATTAAAAATTTTTATAAGTTAAATAAATATATATTGTTATTTCCTTTTTGTTCGCCACATTTAACTAATAAAAAATGGCCGTATTATAATAAACTTATAGAATTAATTTCTGCAAAATATGGTGATGATTATAAAATTGTAACTGCACCAGGTCCATCTGAAATCAATGAGTCAAAAAATATTAATGCAGTAGCTTTGTTAGACAATGGAAGAGTATTAGATATATCTCAATTAACATCTTTAATAAAAGGCAGTTCTTTCGTAATTGCAAATGATACTGGTCCCGCACATATTACAGCTCATACAGGTACAAAAGGTCTTACATTATTTGGTAAACACACTACAGCTTATAAGGTTAGCATTGAAAGAGAAAATTTTAGAGCAATCGAAGTTAGCGATCTTAACAACTTAAGTGCTGAAAAAGTTTTTGAAAGATTGACTAATTTGTTATAAATATTTTCTTATACTCTTCTATTATACTGGACCAATAAAATTTAGAAGATAATTCTTTTGCGTTTTTTCCAAGTTCTAAATACTTTTTGTTTTCTATCATTGAATTAAGTGAGGAATAAATATCTTCAAGATTATTTCCATCACAAATCAAACCAGTTTTTTCGTGTTTTATAGCATCAGATGCACCTCCATCCTTGCCTCCAAGAGAGCTAACACCATACTGAGCAGCTTCAACATAAGCAATTCCAAAACCCTCAACAGAGGACTTATGTATGATTGAAGGCATAACAAAAATATTGGATTTGGCTACTAAGGCATTTTTTAAATCCTCACCAATATCTTTGAAAAACATGACTTGTGTATCTAGATTAAGTTCTTTAACTAACTCTCTAATGTTATTTTCTTCATCACCATAACCAATACAAATGTAAACAATATCTGGATATATCTGTTTTAAATTTCTCAATGACATTAAGACTTTTTCATGATTTTTTCTCTTATCAAACCTCGAAACTGTAATTAATCGAGGTGTTTTTATTTTTAACAAACTTTCAACTTTATCTAATGATTTTTTATTCAGTTCTTTAGCAGGATTAACTCCAGGATTTATTACTACTATCTTTGTTTGTTCGACACCGACATCAATTGCTAAGTTTTTTGTATACTCTGAATTAGCAATTACTTTTTCAACATTATTTAAAACTTTTACTATTTTTTTATTTTGAAAGCTTCCTTTAGGATGGTTGATTTCTTTTCCATGAATTAAGCAATATTTTTTCTTTGTAGTTTTAATTAGCTCCAAACTTTTCCAATGGTCTGCTATTATTCCTTGAACTTTATTTTCTTTCAAAAACTCATTTATTAATTGAGCTTTTCTTATTTTTCGTAAAAACTTAATTCCTCCAACTCTCTCAATTGAAAAATTAACCTCTTTATCAAAATCTTTGTGGTTTTCATGGTAATCTGCAAAAACTTTTATCATAAAGGTTTTAGACATTTCTTTAGTTAAACCCCACATTAAACTTTGCATACCGCCTACTTCAGGTGGGAAAGATCTTGTTGCGATTAAATACATTAATTATTTTTCCACTTAATACTGCATCCAGCACTTGGAGTTTGTTTTTCTGGCCCTTTACTAGTCTCTGAAATTTGTTTCATCGCTTTAAATAAATCACTTTCACCATCTCTTACCGGAACTAAATTTTTTAGCTCTCTTAATCTTCCTCTATACTGAAGCTCTAATTCTTTATTGTAACCAAAGAAATCTGGCGTACATACTGCATCATAAGTTCTAGCAATTTCTTGTGTTTCATCTACTAAATAAGGAAAATCAAATTGATTTTTTTTAGCAAATACGATCATGTTATCAAATGAATCTTCAGGATAGTTTTCAGCATCATTTGCACATATAGCTACTGAATTGACACCTAGATCTTTTAATTTTTTACAATCTTCGACAATATCTTTTGTGACTGCTTTAACATAAGGACAATGGTTACAAATAAACATTATTAATGTTCCATTTTCACCTTTAACATCGTTCAATGAAATTATTTTATTATCGGTTGATTTAAGCTTAAAGTCGTGTGCCTTTTGGCCAAAATCACATATTGGAGTTTGTATTGGCATAATGTAATAATATATAAATTATGTTTTACGATTTAAAAGATAAAAAACCAAAAAACTCTGGCGAAAATTGGGTAGCACCTAATGCAACTATAATAGGTGATGTTACTTTAGATAAGAATTCTAGTATTTGGTTTAATGCAACCCTAAGAGGAGATATTGAAAATATTCACATTGGTGAGGGATCAAATGTGCAAGATGGAAGTGTTTTACATACTGATCCTGGTTATCCATTAAAAATTGGAAAAAATGTAACTGTTGGACATATGGTTATGCTTCATGGATGTACGATAGGTGACAATAGTCTAATTGGAATTGGTGCAGTGATTCTTAACAATGCTAAAATTGGAAAAAATTGCATCATAGGTGCAAAAGCTTTAATTACAGAAAACAAAGAAATACCTGACAACTCTTTAGTGATAGGTTCACCCGGTAAAGTTGTAAGAGAGGTTACTGAGGAAGAAAAAAAAGCAGTAGCAGAAAATACTAGACATTATCAAGAAAATTGGAAGAGATATTCTAAATCAATTTTTTAATTTAAGAGTAAATTTATGAAATTAATTTTTACATTTTTGCTAAGTCTTTTATTTATTAATTTTACGTCCCCATTGTATTCTTATGATAGTACAAAGTATGCAATCTGTTATGGTAAAATGACTAAAGCACATAAAGCACGTGGATTTCATCAGAGCAATAGATCTCAATCTATCTTAGTTAAAGAGACTGTTTGTAAAGCGTATGCTAATGGAGAGATAAACGATTATGAAGGCAAGGATCAATACTAAATTGTTAGTTTTAAGGAACTAACCAAGCATTCTTTTTAGTTTCTAAATCAAACTTTGCTCTTCGATGTCCTTTGGCTGCAAGATATAGCCATTCAATAGATTTAATTTTACATTTTATAACTGTAAAGTTTTTATAACCTTCTTCACTTTGTTCCATGGTGTAATCAAAATCTTCTAATTGAGATATCATACCAGAAGTTGGATTTTCTGAAGCAGTTCCTGGTGGGCTATCAGTTAAATAACAACGTCTGCTTATATGTTGGGTTTTTTTCCATGACTCTTCTGTTGTAGAATTTTGATTATTAACTTCACATTCTACTTTTATTCTTAATTGTATCTTTTCTTCTTTATCGTAGAAAACCAGAGAGGCATTCTTATTTCTTTTTAGAATATCTACCTTTGGAGATCTTAAATCTGTATGAAATTGTAATAAATTATTTGTTCTATCTGATTTACGTAAAACAACAATTCTGCCATCTACTTCATCTTGGTGAGCACAAATAAAGACAGGAATTCTAAACGGTGAACCTCTATTGGTTACCGCATCATCTAGCATAGACCAATACTTATTCTGAATTTCCTCTAAATTTTCATAGTATGCTGGCTGCATACATTACTTTCTAAATCTTTTTATTAAACTTGAAGTATCCCAACGATTTCCACCTAAACCTTGAACTTCTCCATAAAATTTATCTACTAGTTCTGTAACAGGTAATAATGATCCATTATTTTTTGCTTCATCCATTGCAATCTTTAAATCTTTTCTCATCCAATCTACTGCAAAACCAAAATCAAATTTATCATCAATCATTGTTTTGTATCTATTTTCCATTTGCCAGGATTGTGCAGCACCTTTTGAAATTACTTCAATAACATCTTCCATGTTTAATCCAGCTTTCATTCCAAAGTTAATTCCTTCAGACAATCCTTGAACAAGTCCTGCTATACAAATTTGATTAACCATTTTAGCTAATTGTCCACAACCAGCTTTACCAAGTAGCTTCATTTTTTTACTGTAGCAATCAATTTTATCTTTTGCTTTATCAAAGTCTGCTTGATCTCCACCAATCATTACTGTTAGGGCACCATTTTCTGCACCGGCTTGTCCACCAGATACAGGAGCATCTAATGCACCAAATCCATTTTTCTTTGCATGTTCATAAATTTCTCTAGCAATTGTTGCTGATGCTGTGGTGTTATCAATATAGATTGCACCTTTTTTAATAGTTTTAAATGCACCATTGTCACCAAAAGTAACTTCTCTTAAATCATTATCGTTTCCAACACATGTAAAGACATACTCTGCATCTTTTGCGGCTTCAGTAGGAGTTTCTGCCATTTTACCTTTATATTCTTTAACCCATTTTTCTGCTTTTGATTTTGTTCTATTAAAAACAGTTACATTGTGACCACCTTTTGATATATAACCAGCCATTGGATAACCCATGACACCAAGACCTATGAAAGCAACATTACAACTCATAATTTTATATGTTTAAAAGTTTAAGTTTTAAAGTAATTATATTTGGGTTTATTTTTACATTTTTTTCTAGTTTTGGACAGAGTTTTTTTCTTGGTTTGTTTAATTCAAGTATCAGGGAAACACTTTCAATCTCTCATGGACAATTTGGCTCAATTTATGCTTCAGCAACATTACTAAGTAGCTTTCTCTTAATTTGGGTTGGAAAAAAAATTGATGACATCAATATCTTTAAATTTGCTTTTTATGTAACTTTACTTCTATCTTTTTCTTGTTTTTTCTTTTCAAAGATATCTTCCATAACTTTTTTATTTATTGCTATATTTTTATTGAGATTTTCTGGTCAAGGACTTATGTCTCATACTGCAACAACAACTATTACAAGATATTTTACAAAATCGAGAGGAAAAGCTCTTAGCGCTGGGTGGTTTGGTCTTTCAACTGCAGAATTTATTCTACCAGTTTTAATTGTTTATTTGCTTACAATTATTTCATGGCAAAATATTTGGATATTTATTTCTATTTTGGTATTAATTTTTTTACCTTTAGCCTCATTTCTTTTGGTTAAAAAATTAGATTTACACACTAGAGAACAAGTAGATTCTGATGATTTTGAAGAAAAAAAAATTAAACAGTGGAAAAGACTAGAAGTTATCAAGGATTATAGATTTTACGTTGTATGTTTAAATATGTTGGCTATGCCATGGATTGCAACTGGTGTATTCATCTATCAATCATTTATTACCGAATCTAAAGAATGGAGCTCATTTGTTATTGCACAATCATTTATGGTTTACTCAATATTGTCTGTACTTACTTTATTAGGATCTGGTTTCTTAATTGATAAATTTACCAGTAGAAAACTCTTAATCTTTATGAATATACCTTTATTGTTTTCCACATTATTATTATTTTATTTTGATAATCCAATTACATCTTTTATTTTTCTTGGATTGATTGGTATTACTAATGGATTAGCTAACGTATTAGGTTCATCTACTTGGGCAGAAATTTATGGAGTAAAATATATTGGCTCAATCAAAGCTCTGACTACAGCTTTAATGGTATTTTCAACTGCATTTGGAACAGCTTTGTTTGGTTTTTTGATAGACAGAGGATTTTCTATTGAAATAATTGCATTAATTTCATTTATCTACATTTTCATATCTTTAATACTTCTATTTTTTGTTAGAAATAAGCTAAAACCTCAATATATTTAAAAATTCTCCTTGATTTTTTTATACTCACTGTATAGATACTCCGCATGGCAAGAGTTACTGTTGAAGACTGTATTGATAAAGTTGATAGTCCATATGAATTGGTTTTAGTCGCTAAAGAAAGAACAACTCAGCTTAACTCAGGTATTGAACCAACTTTAAACAAAGATAATGATAAAAATACAGTAATTGCGCTAAGAGAAATCGCAGAAGAAAATGTAAAAGTTCATGATTTGACTGAGAGTGCAGTTTTTAAATTAAGAAAACATATTGAGCAAGTTGATGATGGCACTGATAACGACGAAGATATAGGCGATGATTTTGAGAGTTTATATAAGGGAGAAATCTCAAAAAGCGGTACGCCAATTTTACCTTCTAAAAGAGCTAGAAAAACACCAGAAAAGATTCAAGTGTCCAAAGAAGATTTAGCTGAACTATCGCAGTCTAATCAACCAGACGTAACTGCTTCACCTAATGAGGAAACTCAAGCTGATCAGGCAGATGTTTCTTTAGAAGAAGTTTCTGAAAGTGAAAATGCAGATATTAATAGCGATACACCAGATTCAGATACTTCAAATACTTAAAAAAATATTATAAATTAGGACATGATTAGGAAAGTATCAGTAGCTCCTATGATGGATTGTACAGATCGTCATGAGAGATTTTTTTTAAGATTAATTTCGAAAAATACTCTTTTATATACAGAAATGATTGTAGATGAAGCAATCAGTAGAGGTGATAAAAAAAAATTATTATCATTTAATATTAATGAAAAACCTGTGGCCTTACAAATAGGTGGTTCATCACCTAAGTTATTATCCGAAGCAACAAAAATTGGAGAAGATTTTGGTTATGATGAAATTAATTTAAACTTAGGTTGTCCAAGTAGAAAAGTTGAGAAAAATAAATTTGGTGCGTGTTTAATGAAAGAACCAAATTTAGTTGCAGATTGTCTAAGTAAAATGCAAGCTGTTACTAAACTTCCAGTAACGATCAAAACGAGAATTGGATATGATAATGTTGAGGATTACCAAAACTTTCACGAGTTTATATCTATTTTAAAGTCTACGGGAGTTAAAACTTTTATCATTCATGCAAGAAAAGCTATGTTAGGTAAATTTACTCCTAAACAAAATTTGAATATACCACCTTTAAAATATGATTATGTCTACAACCTTAAAAGAGATTTTCCCAATGAAGAAATAATTATCAATGGTGGAATTTCCTCTCCTGAAGAAGTTATATCACATCTTAAAAAAGTAGATGGTGTTATGATTGGTAGAGCAGCATATCATACACCATATTTATTAGCAGAAATTGAAAAAGAAATTTTTAAAAATAAAAAAATACCCACTAGACAAGAAATTATAGAAAATTTAATACCATACATAAAAGAGGAATTGAAAAAAGGCACAAGATTAAATCAAATTATGAGACACACATTAGGTCTTTTTCATGGACAAAGTGGCTCGAGCCAATGGAAAAGGTATTTAAGTGAAAATATGTGTGTCCGTAACGCAGATATTCAAAAGATTGATCATATTGTTGATAAAATAAAATATAACAATGTTGATAGAATTGTAGGTCAATCTGTTTAATTCAATTTTATCTAATCAGTACTCTATTTATATTTTTTTAATGATAGCAACAGCTTTTCCCGTTGGTTTTTTTGCAGGTTTATTTGGAATAGGTGGCGGATTAATAACAGTTCCATTTCTTTTCTTTATATTTGAGGCGTTAGGAGTAGATAAAAATTTTTTGATGCATTTAGCAGTTGGAACTTCATTTGCAATTATTATACCAACTTCAATGGTATCAGTTTATACACATAATAAACATGGCTCAGTTGATGCAAGTATTGTAAAAACATATGGCTTTTTTGTTATTATTGGAGTGTTGCTTGGGACTACCTTTGCAGCAATGGCTAAAACTAAGTTATTAGTTATATTTTTTACATTAGTTGTTTTTTTTTTAGGTACCTACTTATTGATAAACTCCAATCAACAACAAATTAGTAAGAATAAGTTTAAATTACATTTCCGTATTATTTTTGGACTTCTCTCAGGTTTTATTTCTGCACCTATGGGAATAGGCGGAGCGGTAATGAATGTGCCAATTTTAAAATACTTTGGCTATCCAATCAAAAAAGCTATAGGTAGTGCGGCAACTATTGGTTTCATTATAGCTTTATGTGGAGCAATTGGTTTTTGGTATTCAGGAATAGTCTTAAATACAAAATTACCTTTAAGTTTAGGATTCATAAATGTTCCAGCGTTTTTAATATTTATTCCAATAACCATGTTTATGGCAAAGATTGGTGCAAATTCAGCTCATAAAATTGATAAAACAAAACTACAAGTATTTTTTGGAATTTTTTTGTATGTAGTGGGAACTATTTTTGTTTTAAGGTATTCAGGACTTTAAAAAAAAGGGGTGGCTTCAGTCTCCCTCTACCACCCTTAATGCAAAATTAGATGATTCTCAAAAAAAAATAAATCTCTTAATAATTGAATCTAATATTTTTTAAATATTTATGGGAGAGGCTCAGGTTCGCTAACTTCAGAAAATTTAATTTTATCAACTTTGTAAGAAGTAAGAATTTTTGGGTCTTTTTCTGTGTATGGGATATCAGGTAAAGAACGAGTAGATTTATTGGAAAGACCAACATCATTAATTATACTTAAGTTGTAAATCTCATTAGTAATGAAATCATCCATTAATTTATTGGTGCTGTAGGATAAAGATGCTTGATAAATACTACCTGTTTTTGCTCCTGTAAATATTGGGCCCAATAAAGCCGTACCAGAAGTTGCACAGCCATTAAGTGTAAATAAAAAAAATATTAAAATAAGAATTTTTGGCATAATTATTAAATGCTTAATACATGATTCTTTATAAAAAAAAATTTTAAATAAAAAAAAATATCTTAAATAATTACACGTAGAAATTGTATTTGAAAAAAAAAAATAAATT
>CACJNO010000017.1 GCA_902594825.1 uncultured Pelagibacteraceae bacterium
GTTGATACCTGTCGGTGACCACAACACTCTATTAGGAGATCTGTAGAATTCTACTAATCCACCTAATTTTGGAGCTCTCTCAGTGAAAGATTTATGATTGATATCACTATCTCTAATAATAGTTAAACCAACATGACTTTTCTTAAGAGATACAGTTTTTGATACAACGAATTGAGCATATAACCATGCAGCTTTTCTTCTATCAACTGGAGTAGACTTAAATAAAGTCCATGAACCAGCATCTTGATAACCAAGCTTCATACCTTCATCCCAATAAGGTCCTTTTGGTGATGGACCCATTCTCCATAAAGGATTTCCATTGTCATCAACTGTTTTATTTCCTGAGCTCTTTGGAGCAACCATAGATGCAGTAAACGCTGTGTACCAGAATATCTGTTGAGCAACGTTACCAGATGATAATGCCGGTAGAGACTGATAGAAGTCCATACTTGCAGCACCTGGAGGAGCATAAGCTCTTAACCATTCATCCCATTTTCTGATTGCATATACAGCTGCTGGACCATTTGCAGCTCCGCCTCTAGCTACATCAGCACCAACTGGATTACATGTACCTTTCTCCATTCTGATACCCCATTCATCTACTGGAACACCATTTGGTTTTCCAACAGAACCTGCACCAGCCATAGATAACCATGCATCAGTCATTCTCCAACCTAAGTCAGGAGCTCTTTTACCATAGTCCATGTGTCCATAAACTCTTACGCCATCAATATTCTTTACGTCATTAGTAAAATATTCAGCGATGTCTTCATAAGCAGACCAGTTAACCGGAACACCTAAATCGTAACCGTATTTAGCTTTAAAACCTTTTTTTATTTCAGGTTTGTCAAACCAATCTTTTCTAAACCAATAAAGGTTAGCAAATTGTTGATCAGGTAACTGATAAAGTTTTCCATCTGGACCTGTAGTAAATGATTTTCCAATAAAATCATCTACATCAAGTGTTGGTAAAGTTACTTCTTTACCTTCACCAGCCATCCAGTCTGTTAAATTTACAGCTAGTTGAAGTCTTGAATGAGTACCAATCAAATCAGAGTCGTTGATGTACGCATCATACAAGTTTCTTCCTGTTTGCATCTGTGTTTGTACAGCTTGTACAACTTCACCTTCTCCTAAAAGTTGGTGATTTACTTTTATACCCGTAATTTCCTCAAATGCTTTTGTAAGTGTCTTAGACTCATATTCGTGAGTTGGAATTGTTTCCGAAAGGACATTTATTTCCATTCCTTTAAATGGCTTCGCAGCTTTTTGAAACCATTTTAATTCCTTAATTCTTTCTTTCTCAGATAAAGTAGAAAGACTAAACTCACCTGTTGCATACTTCTTAACTGCGTCAGCATAAGAAGATGTAACAAATATTGAGAATGTAACAACAAAAGCAAGGATCTTATTTATATTTTTAAACATTTGATTTCCCCTTCTTTGTGTTAAAAATAAAGTCTAACAAGAATTTAATACCAGTGTAAAGAGTAAAAATTTTTTCGCTTTTTGGTTGAACTAAGTTATTAAGCTTCGTTTTATAGCCTTTCCCCAACCTTGAATGTTTAATTTTCTTTTTGATTTTTTCATTCGTGGAGAAAATTTTTTATCTAATGACCAATTTTTTGAAATATCTTTTAAAGATTTATAAACTCCAATTTTAAGCCCTGCCATAAAAGCAGCTCCAAGTGCAGTTGTTTCGTCTACTTTTGGTCTCAAAACTTTTACATTAACTATGTCGCTTAGAAATTGAGAAAACCAATTATTTTTTACCATACCACCATCAACTCTGACTATCTTGGGTCTCAAACCATCATTTTTCATTGCCTCAAATAAATCATAAGTTTGGTAAGCAACCGACTCTACTGTTGCTCTTACAATTTCTTTAATTCCTGTATCTCTTGTCAATCCACTCAGAACTCCTCTTGATTTTGCATTCCAATATGGAGTTCCTAAACCTGTAAACGCTGGTACCAAATAAATACCTTTGTTTGTCTCAAGACTTTTAAGAATTTTTTCTGTATCAGAGGCTTTTTTAATAAAATTAATTTTATCTCTTAACCATTGAACCCCTGCTCCTGCAACAAATATTGAACCTTCCAAAGCATAAGTGGTTTTTCCATCTATTCTGTAACCAATTGTAGTTAAAAGTCTATTTTTAGAATAAATAACTTTATTACCAGTATTTAATAAAACAAATGCTCCAGTACCATAAGTGCTTTTTAATGATCCTGGCTCAAAACAACACTGTCCTATTGTTGCAGATTGTTGATCACCTACCATGCCAGTAATCGAATAAGACTCTCCTGTGATCTTAGGATCAGTATGACCAAAATCATCTGAACAATCCTTAACTTCTGGTAATATATGTTCAGGTATTTTTAGAATATCTAAGATTTGTTTATCCCATCTGTTATTTACAATATTGAATAACATTGTTCGACTTGCATTAGTAGCATCAGTAAAATGATTTGTGCCTCCAGTAAGTCTCCATAATAAAAAACAATCTACTGTACCAAATAAGAGTCTTTTTTGTTTAAGTAACTTTTTTGTTTTGGGAACATTATCTATAATCCATTTAATTTTTGTTGCTGAAAAGTAAGCGTCAATTAATAAGCCAGTTTTATTGTAAATAATTGTCTCTTTTTTTTGTTTGATAAGTTTATTGCAATATTCAACTGCTCTCCTATCTTGCCATACGATTGCATTGTAAACTGGTTTGCCTGTATGTTTATCCCAAAGAATGGTTGTTTCTCTTTGATTGGTTATACCTATTGTTAAGATTTTACCCTTTAAACTTTTGCTTTTTTTAATTACATTTATTAATACTTTTTTTGTTGTTGACCAAATTTCCTCTGGATTATGTTCAACCCAACCGTCCTTTGGGAAGTATTGTGTAAATTCTAATTGTGAAATAAATATTGGTTTACCCTTAAGATCAAATAATACAGCTCTACTAGAAGTAGTTCCTTGATCAATTGAAATTATAAATTTTTTCATATTAAAATTTATTTTATTGCAATTTTTAATAATTTGTTAGTAAAATGCTTTTATAAAATTTTAAAATTGTTAATAAATAAATGACAAAAGTTGCAATAATTGGGGCTGGACCATGTGGTTTGTCTATGCTCAGATCTTTTGAATTAGCTGAAAAAAATGGTGAGAAAATCCCAGAGATTGTTTGTTTTGAAAAACAAGAAGATTGGGGAGGATTATGGAATTATAATTGGAGAACTGGTTCAGATCAATATGGAGATCCAGTTCATAATAGCATGTATAGATATCTTTGGTCTAACGGACCAAAAGAATGTTTAGAGTTTGCAGATTATTCATTTGATGAACATTTTGGAAAACCTATACCATCTTTTCCTCCTAGGGCAGTTTTGTATGAATATATTATTGGAAGAATAAACAAAGGAAATATGAAAAGTAAAATCAAATTTAATACAAGAGTAGTAAATACAATTTATAAAAATGATAAATTTGAAGTTAGTTATCAAGATAAAGTTAACGACAAAGTACTAAAAGATAATTTTGATTTTGTGGTAGTATCAACAGGACATTTTTCAGTTCCTTTCATCCCAGAATATGAAGGAATGAATTCTTTTCCAGGAAGAATTATGCACTCTCATGATTTTAGAGATGCAGAGGAATTTAGAAATAAAGATGTAATTGTTTTAGGAAGTAGCTATTCTGCTGAAGATGTGGCTCTTCAATGTAACAAATATGGAGCTAAAAGTGTAACTATTGGATATAGACATAATCCTATGGGATTTAAGTGGCCAAAGGGAATGAAAGAAGTTCATTACTTAGATAGATTGGAGGGGAAAAAAGCAATTTTTAAAGACGGTACAGAACAGGAGGCAGATGTTGTAATTTTATGTACTGGTTATCTTCATCATTTTCCTTTTTTAGAGGAAAATTTACAATTAAAAACTAGAAATAGGCTTTACCCACCAAAACTATACAAAGGTGTTGTTTGGCAAGATAATCACAAACTTTTATACCTTGGTATGCAAGATCAATTTCATACATTTAATATGTTTGACTGTCAGGCTTGGTATGCAAGAGATGTAATAATGAATAAAATAAAAATCCCTAATGATAAAGAAATTGAGAGTGATATTAATAAATGGGTCACTATGGAAGAAAAATTAGAAAACCCAGACCAAATGATAGACTTTCAAACAGAATATACAAAAGAACTACATGAAATGTCAGATTATCCAAAAATAGATTTTGAATTGATAAGAAAACATTTTAAAGAATGGGAACATCATAAAGTTGAAGATATATTAACTTATAGAAACAAATCTTTTTCTTCACCTGTTACAGGATCTGTTGCTCCAATACATCATACGCCATGGGCTAGTGCTATGGATGACTCACTTAAAACTTTTTTAAATAAATAATTTAAAAATTAAGCTATACCAAGATGTTGTTTTCTTTTTTCAACCCAAGTTCTAATCAAATTATCAAATATTAAACCAATAAACGCAACACAAATACCAAGTGTTAATCCAATTCCTGCACCGTTTTTATCTGATAGTGCCTTAAGAATATATTGTCCTAAATCCTCAGTACCAATGAATGCTCCAATAATAACCATAAACAATGCAAATACGATTGTTTGATTTAAACCAAGCATCATGTGAGGAAAAGCTAGAGGAAATTCAATTTTAGTTAACCTTTGAAATTTATTTACTCCAGACATTGTTGCTGCATCATGTAAAGCCATTGGAACACTTCTAAGTCCCTCAATAGTATATCTTGTTGCTGGAATTGTTGCATAAACAATAACAGCTATTAAGACTGATGTGTCCGTAATACCGAAAAGCATCATTACTGGAATTAAATAAACAAAAGATGGAAATGTTTGAAAAATATCACACACACCTAACATAAAATTAGCTGAATGTTTATTCTGGAAACATAAAGTTCCAACAGTAAATCCAATTATACAAGAGACTATTACACCAAAAGTTGCCATATAAGTTGTGACCAAAGCTCTATCCCACCATGGGCTTAAAGCAATGAACAAAGTTAATCCACAAACAACTAAAGCCGAACGAATTCCTCCAATTATATATCCTGCTCCAACAACTAAAACTAACGTAGCAACAGCTGGCATTCTTAAATACAAAGCTCTCATTGGTTGAAGAACTTCTACAATCAACCACGTATTAAAAGCTTTTATATAAACAAAAAAAGTATCAAAAATCCAATCTACTCCTCTGTTCCAAAAGTCAGCTGTTGATATTCCTTTATTATGTGGAACTTCAAATAAATAATTAAATCCCTGTTTGAAATAAAAAGACCCTAAATAAGCCAGTACAACTCCTATAAAAACTGCAATACCAAAATATAATACACTTTTGTTACGCTCATAAAAAGTTAGATTACCAAAATAATCTACTTGCTTATTTGCCCATGCAAGAGACATTTTATCTAATAAAATTGCAATTAAACTTATGCAAAGACCTGCCTCTAATGCTAGTCCAATATTTAACTGATTTAGAGCTAACAATAAATTAAACCCTAAACCTTTTGCACCAATAAAGGCCGATATAACTGCCATTGAAAAACAAACCATAATTACTTGGTTTACCCCAATTAAAATATCTCTTCTTGCTGTTGGAATTAATACTTTAAACATTAGTTGCCAATTATTACATCCACTCATTCTACCAGCTTCAATAACTTCTGGTGGCACAGCTCTTAAACCTAGTAGTGTCAATAATATCATTGGAGGAACAGCAACAATCATGGTAATGATTACGGCTGCATGATCACCAACTCCGAAAAGAACAAGTGCTGGCACTAAGACAGCATATTGAGGCATAGTCTGCATCACCAGTAATATTGGATACAAAGCTTTCTCAACTCGTTTACTTTTAAATGCTAAAATACCAAAACCTATCCCAAAAATAAAAGATAGTGGAGCTGCGACTAAAATAAAAGATAGAGTTTGCATTGAAGGTTTCCATTGACCAAATATAGAAATGTAAACCATAACTAAACCCGCAAATACAGCTAAACCCTTGCCACTAAGTTTGTAAGCTAATATTGCTGAACCCGCAGCAACAACAGTCCATGGTAGGCCTGGCATTTTTGCCCATGAATTTGAACCTACCCAATCCCAACTAGTAAAAGCTACAATAGTTTTAAGACCTCCTAGTAAAATTTCTCTAATCAATTCAATTAAAAATGTCATAATTGAAGTTATTTCTCTTGTAATTTGAAGAACTAATGGTCGAGTTTTGTAGGTTTGAGTATCGCTATTCCAAAATTCCATAGGCAGCCATTCATTCATTAAAAAAAACAATGAATCATTTATCCAAATAGGTAACCAACCAAGTAGTGGAGGTAGTCTCCAAAAGACATCAAAGGCATAATATCTTACTTCTTTACCAAGAAAGACATAAAAGCTTTGATTAGGATCTTTAACAAACTCCGCTTGACCTCTTATAAATTTATATGTTTCTGGAACTTCAATAGCAAAACATAAAGCAAAAAAAACAACTAACAAAAATAACCATTGAAATACTTTTGGATATTTTTTTATTAATTCCATCTTTAATTACTACTTTTTCTCCCTCCAAAAACTGTATTAATTATTTTTGTTGGGTTAATTGAGCCTACTACTTTATTATTACTATCCACTACAGCGACTGATTTTTCTTGAGTGAGAATTTTTTCAGCAACATTTTCAATAATTTCATCTTTTGAAACTTTAAAATCACTTAAATTATTGGTGACAGATTTGTCCATTACATCCTCTATTAATAAAACTTTTTCTCTAGGTACCTCCTCAGTAAATTTCCTTACATACTCAGTTGCTGGATTTAAAACAATATTTGCAGGTGTATCTAATTGTTCAATTACACCATCTTTCATAATTGCGATACGATCTGCAAGTTTTAAAGCCTCGTCAAAATCATGAGTTATAAACATGATTGTTTTTTGAAGTTTATCTTGAAGTCTTAAAAATTCATCTTGCATTTCTTTTCTGATCAATGGGTCTAAAGCAGAAAATGGTTCATCAAGAAACCATATATCTGGTTCAACAGCTAATGATCTAGCAATTCCAACTCTTTGTTGTTGTCCCCCAGACAATTCTCTAGGAAAATAATTTTCTCTACCCTCAAGTCCTACTAGTTTAACCATATCCATCGCTTTACTAATACTATCATCAATTTCTATTCCTTTGATTTGAAGTGGGAAAGCTATATTTTCAACAACAGTTTTATGTGGTAACAAAGCAAAACTTTGAAAAACCATTCCCATTTTATTTCTTCTAAGATCGATAAGCTCTTTATTATTTAATTTTAATAAATCTTGACCTTCGATAAAAATTTTTCCTCCTGTAGCATCTGTTAATCTTGAAATACATCTCAACAATGTTGACTTACCTGAGCCGGAAAGACCCATTACAACTAGCATCTCTCCTTTTGAAACTTCAAAAGAAGCATTATTTACACCTACAATACATCCATTTTCTTGAAAAGTTTTAGCGTCAACTACTCCATTTGAATCTTTAAGCATTTTTTCAGCGTTAGCACCAAAAATTTTAAAAACATTTTCACATTTAATAACTGTGTCAGACATAAATATTATTCAGGTTATATGATATTAAGATAAAATTAAATCCATATAATTATTGTTTTCTCCTTAAAAATTTTTAATAAAATAAACCCTTGTATCAATACCAGTACTTAAAAAACTTAAAGCTTCGCCAATTACAGTAATTGACTCATCAACACCAACGTTATTTCCACTTACTGTAAAACCCGCAAAACACTTATTTTTTTCTTTGTCCCACTTAACAAATGTGTCATCAATTTTATTACCATTGATTGTATAAATTTCATGTGCTCTAAAGTTTAAAAAATTTGCTCCCATAATTGCTCTTTGAGGAATAAGTTTTGTAGCTTTACAGACTTGCTCATACACCTCATTAGTTAACTTATAATGATCAGTTCCATCAAAAGTTACAAGTATTCCAGAGGGAAGTTTTGATATTAATTCACTTAATTTTTTTTCATTTGCTATTCTTTCTTCCTCGATTTTCATTCTTTCCACTAAGTCATCACCTTCACCAAACATTATATTCATAACAAAAAAAGATGAAATTATAACAATAATTAAAATTACTAGACCCATCATCTGTCTAATAAACTCCGGAAGCCCTTTGATTTTTTCTGAATAAATTTCCTTAAACATTATTCCTGCAACTCTCCATTTTTCCAGGTTCCTTTTTTTTGAGTTCCATCAGACCATGTAAAAGTTCCTTTTCCATTCATAAATCCTTTGGCCCATTCCCCTTCATAGGTAGACCCATCTGGAAAAGTTAAAACACCTATGCCACTCCACTCGCTATTCTTAAACTGGCCTCTGTAAATATATCCATTAGGCCAAGTCTCAACTCCTTGACCATTTTTTTTTGTTCCTACCCACTCTCCTTCATAGGTAGTTTTATCTGTATAAACCCATTTACCATAACCATTTTCACAATTTCCTTCTTTACATCCGGTACTACGTGCTAGAACAACAGATGTAAATAATAAACTCAAAATTAAACTGACAATAAATTTTTTCATTTTAATACTTTACACAAAAATTAGTTAAAAAAAAATCAGACTTTTTCCCTCAATTTACTGCAAGAATAAAAAGTTATATCCTTTTCTGAATTTTCACTTTTTATATTTTTAGTAACCTCGTGAACTAATTCACCTGTTTTTCTGTCAATAATACCTGACTCCGAATAACTTGAGCCTTTATCAACCCTTTTGAATAATACTACATCTTTATTTACAACTTTGACATCTAATTTTACAGCTGACAGGAAAGATGATAAGCCTTTAATATGAAGTGTATCTGGTTGTAAAGATTCAATTTCAAATTTATTTAATTCTTTTTTATCTAAATCCTTAGCTAAAAAAACTTGATAATTGTAATCTGAATTCTTTATAATTTTTTTTTCTAATTCACATTTAAAGATTAAGCTTATATTTTCTTGAATATTTATATTTTTTGCTAACGACTGATTAGATAGTAAGAAAGTAATTAATATTATCAAAAAATATCTGGTCATTTCATTAAGTTTGAATTAAAAAAAATCTCCCCCAACAATGTTGGGAGAGATCATTTAATTTAATTATTGTTTACCTTATTTGGTAAATGCTTTCCAAACTGACTCGTTATCTGCTAGCCATTTTTTAGCCGCATCTTCATGAGTCATTTTGTCAATATCTACTAAAGCTGCCATTGCACCAATTTGACTTGTAGAGAATGACAGTTTTTTAAACATTGCTGCTGCAGCTGGATGAGTATTTGGAAAATCTTCATGTACTGCTTTTTTCAAATATCCATCTGGAGATCCACATTTTCCATCTCCACCATCCGCTGGTCTGCAACCCGCTGTGTAAGGGGGGAAGTCAATAAAAGTAAAACCAGCACCATCTGTAAAGTTTGGTGTCCAGTTAAAAATTATAGTTCCTCTTCCTTCTTTTTCAGCTGCTGCTAACTCAGCCCAAAGTGCATCAGCACTTCCAGCAAATTTAACCCACCAAAGGTCTCCTAAGCCTAACGCGTCAACTCTCTGAGGAATCAAATCTCCGTGCCAAGTTTGAGGACCTTCCAACATTCTACCTTTCCCATCTGGCGAATCTGGTGTCGTAAAATTTTTAGCACAGTCTGGGTTCTTTAAAGCTGTCCAGTCTGGTAGACCTGGGCATAATCCTTTATCTACAACCCAGTTAGGATAACCCATATCTTCAAGAGTTCTTGCCTCATGGTCACCCCAATCTAATAAACCGCCTTTATCTCTAGCTGTATCAAAAGATTTTCCAAATGCAGACTCCCATACCTCGTGTGAGATAGTTACGTCTCCAATTCTAATTGATTCATAAACAGCTTGTGAATCAGCATTTACATAACTTACATTGTTACCCATGCTCTCAAAAATTCCACCAATTACGTAAGCCATTACAATTTGACTTGACCAATTGTGTGTTGGGATAACAATAGGTGCACTACTGTCACCTGATTTTTTTGCAGATTTATCTCCAGACCCCATAAAGTAGACAGCACCTGCAATAATAATCACCGCTGCAATAATTAGCGGTAAAGTTTTATTTTTCATACTATTTCCCCTTTCTTAATATTAAGTGTTAATAGTATCTGCTTAAGTAAAATGATAGTCAACTACTAGATATTTATATAATATAACAATAGATTTTAAAAAATGCCGCTTACTACTTTAGATATTAAAGAACCAGGTCTGAATGTACTACCACCTGGAGTTGAAAGACATGTTGTAAATGCTGGTGGTTTGACTGGTTTGCAAATTTTTCCTGACGATGAAATAGAAATCATAAACGATGAAGGAAATCAAATTTGTGAAATAATTTGTTTTAATAAAAATGGAAAATCTGAAATTGGAATTCTAAGTTTAAAAGAAAATAGTAAAAAAAGTTTTATAAAGGAAATATTAAAAAAAAAAGACGAAAGTTCTTTAATTACTAATCTTCAATTAAAAAAAAGAAATTTGGATTTAGACAAATCTAAACCATCTATCTTATTTGATGACAACACACCGAGTGGTGAAAAAATAAAAATTAAATCAAAAGATAAATGCTACGTAATTTTTTCAGCTCCACAAAATGATATGTTGGTCAGTGAACAAAATCCTTCAAGCGATTTAACAATATTTATAAAAAGAGCAAAAATTGTAAATGATAAAGAATTATCAATTATACCTGATCCGGTTTATGAGCCTAATTACGAAAAAAATATTGACAGAGAAACTTCAATTTCTTTTCAAGTAAAAGAAGGTGATTACATTCAGGTCATTAGCCCAGCAGGAAGACAATGTTCTGATTTTGTGGCATTTGATACAAGAAAGCTTGATAAAAAAGTTGAGAAAGGTCTTGATTGGCAAACAACAAGAACTTTTATGGGTAATACCTTCCCAGGACCAGGATTGTTCTCAAAATTTTATGACACTGATCATGAGCCATTAGTAGAAGTTATTAGAGATACAGTTGGCAAACATGATACTTTTAACTTAGCTTGTACTTCGAAATATTATGAGGATGCAGGTTATTTTGGTCATCCAAATTGTTCTGACAATCTAAACAACTCAATGGAAAAATACGGTGTTCAAAAACAAAAAGGGTGGCAAGCAATTAACTTATTTTTTAATACTTCATCTACAGGCTTAAACTCTGTTATTTCAGATGAATCATTTGCAAGACCTGGTGATTATGTGATGTTTAGAGCTTTAAAAGATTTAACCATTGGGACTACCGCATGTCCAAGCGATATTGATGCATGTAATTCATGGAATCCAACTGATATTTTTGTTAGAACTTACGACAAAAAAAAAGAATTTTCGAAATCATTTGCTTTTAGAATGAAAACAGACTCTGAAAAAATACTTACAAGAAATTCTGGTTTTTATGAAAGAACATCAAAATTAACTAGAAACTTTATTGATGCAAGAGGATTTTGGTTACCCAACGATTACACCAAACATGGTGTAGTAGAAGAATATAATGCATGCAGAGAAAAGGCTGTCCTAATTGATTTATCTTCTTTAAGAAAATTTGAAATTATTGGACCAGATGCTGAAGAATTAATGAATTATACCTTAACAAGAAACATTAAAAAACTTTCTGTTGGTCAAGTTGTTTATTCTGCAATGTGTTATGAAAATGGAATGATGTTTGATGATGGAACATTATTAAGATTAAGTGAAACTGGTTTTAGATGGATTTGTGGAGATGAATATGCTGGTGAATGGTTAAAAGACGTGGCTAAGAAAAAAAACTTTAAGGTAAATGTAAAAAACTCAACAGATCAAATTAGCAATGTTTCTATTCAAGGACCTAAAAGTAGAGAAATTTTAAAAAAATTAATTTTTACTCCTCCTACCCAGCCATCGATAGATGAGTTAGAATGGTTTAGGTTTACAATATGTAGAATTGAAGAACTTCAAGGTATTCCACTAATTGTTTCAAGAACAGGTTATACTGGTGAACTTGGTTACGAAGTCTGGTGTCATCCAAAACATGCACCCGAGGTATGGGATAAACTTATGGAAGCTGGAAAAAATCATGGTTTAATCCCTGCGGGATTTGCCGCTTTAGATAAATTAAGAATTGAGGCAGGTTTAATTTTGTTTGGTAATGAATTTGATGGTCAACAAGATCCATTTGAAGCTGGGATTGGTTTTGCAGTTCCACTGAAAACAAAAGAAGAGGATTTTATAGGAAAAGAAGTTTTAAAAGAGAGAAAAGCTAATCCGCAAAAGAAACTTGTAGGTTTGGAGCTCATTGGAAAAGAACACGCTGGTCATGGTGATTGTGTTCATGTTGGAAGATCGCAGGTTGGAATAGTTACAAGTGGTTGCTTGTCTTCAACTCTTAACAAAAATATAGCATTATGTAGAATTGATACTCAATATTCAGAACCTGGAACAGAGGTTGAAGTTGGAAAAATAGATGGTCATCAAAAAAGAATTTCTGCAAAAGTTGTGGGTTTCCCCCACTTTGACCCTAAAAAGACTCGAGTAAGATCTTAATGACAAAAACAACTAAAGATTTACTAGAATTTTGGGAAGATCAAATGAAACTTTCTCATACATCAAGTAATTATTTTTTTAGAAAGTCACCTTCTCATTACCATATGATGCTTCTAGTAATGCATGCTTTTAAATATAAAGAAAATCTAACTGTAGAAGAATTAAAAACAAAGCTATTTAAAACTTCACGACCAAAGTCAGCTTTAATGATAAATGAAGCATGTGAAAAAGGTTTTTTTTTTCTAGAAAAAACTTCTGGTGACCAAAGAAAAAAACATATCAAACCTAGTGAAGCATTTATTGAGGAGTTCAATCAATATCTGGCAACGCTTAAAAATCTAAGTTTCTAGAGA
>CACJNO010000018.1 GCA_902594825.1 uncultured Pelagibacteraceae bacterium
GTAAAACCTACGGAAATCTCAAAATTGATTAAAGATACTACTAATATGAATATTAAACCATCAATGATACAGCCGGTTAATGAAATAAAAGCTCTTGGTAAATTCAAAGTAAAAATTTCTTTACACTCCGAAGTTGATGCTGAAATATTTATAAATGTTTTATCAGCAGAAAATACTCAATAATTATACAATTTTTTCCCCAGCTTATTTTTATAATTTTTAATATTAATTTTTATTGTAAATTATATTAATGGATAATAACTTAAGTATAGTAAAAGATAAGTTCAAAGAATTACCAAACAACATAGAAGCAGAACAAGCAGTAATTGGAACAATATTGGTTTCTAATGAAATATTTGATGAGGTAAATATAATAATATCAAATAATAATTTTTATGACCCTATGCATCAAAAGATTTTTTCTGCGATAGAAAAATTGATTTATAAAGGACTACTTGCTAACCCAATTACTTTAAAAAATTTTTTTGAAGATGAAAAAGATGATTTAAATATTCCAGAATATTTGGTTAAGATTACTAAATTTTCTACTTCTATACGACAAGCTACAGAATATTCTAAAATTATATATGATATGTTTGTTAGAAGAGAATTAATAAAGATTTCTGAACAGACAATAGATAATGCTAAAATAAATGATTTAAATTCAAATGGTCAAAATATTATAGAACAATCTGAACGGTTGCTTTTTGATCTAGCTGAAAAAGGTTCATTTAATTCCTCATTAATTAAATTTGATGAAGCTATGAAACAAACAATTGATATGGCGTCAGCAGCATATAAAAATGAGGAAGGGATAGTAGGTGTTCCTACTGGATTGAGAGATTTAGATGATAGACTTGGAGGACTTCATCAATCTGACTTAATAATAGTTGCAGGTAGACCATCGATGGGTAAAACAGCACTAGCAACTAATATAGCTTTTAACGCTGCTAAAAAATTACAAGAAAATGGAAAAAAATCTTCTATTGCTTTTTTTTCTTTAGAGATGTCTTCTGAACAATTATCTACAAGAATTTTAGCTGAACAATCTAGAATTAAATCCAATGATATCAGGCGAGGAAGAATCTCAGACGAGCAATTTGATAAATTTATTGAAACTTCAAAAGATATTTCTGAATTACCATTATATATCGATGAAACTCCAGCTATTAGTATCGCTGCTTTAAGCAATAGAGCAAGACGTATTAAAAGATTATTTGGATTAGATATGATTGTAGTTGATTATATTCAATTAATGAGAGGCTCATTCAATAATAAGGACGGCAGAGTGCAAGAAATTTCAGAAATTACACAAGGTTTAAAAGCAATTGCTAAAGAGTTATCTGTTCCAGTTGTTGCTTTATCACAGTTATCAAGAGCAGTTGAACAAAGAGATGATAAAAAACCACAATTATCAGATTTAAGAGAGTCTGGATCAATCGAACAAGATGCGGATGTGGTTATGTTTGTTTACAGAGAAGCTTATTATTTAGAAAGAAAAGAACCCAGGCCTGCAACTGTTGAACATGCAGAATGGCAGGCGAAAATGAATGAAGTTTCTAATTTAGCAGAAATTATCATTGGTAAGCAAAGACATGGTCCAACCGGAAATGTAATGTTAGAATTTGAGGCAATGTTTACTAAATTTAAAGATACTCAAATAAGCTAAATTCCAATATAAAAGGGTTAATGTTTGCCCAATTTTATCAAAATATAATTCTTAAAAATCCGAAAGCTGTTTTTATTTTTTTACTTATTACTTTAGTAACTTTTGGGTATTACTCAAAAGATTTTAAGTTAGATGCATCGTCGGAAACCCTATTAATCGAAAATGACCCTGATCTTAAATATCTCAAAGAAATTACAAAAAGGTATGGTTCTAAAGAATTTTTAATTTTAACTTATACTCCCAATGAAGGAATGGTTTCTGATGTCTCAATTAATAATCTTCTCAGTTTAAAATACAAAATTCAAAGTTTAGATTGGGTTCATAATGTAGTTACATTATTAGATATTCCTCTCTTGAACAGTTCTGATGCTCCCTTACAAGATCGTCTTGAGAACTTCAAAACACTAAAGGATGATGAAATAGATAAAGAAAGAGGTTTTAATGAAATTTTAAGTAGTCCAGTATTTAGAAATTTTGTTATTAGTGAGGATGGTAAAACTACTGGAATAATTGTATATTTAAAAAAAAATAAAGAACCTACTGATATTTCAAATTTATCAAAAAAAGAAATTGAAAATTATAAAGATCTAATTAAAAAAAAAAATCATCAAAATATTATCGAAATAAGAGATGTAATAAAAAGTTATCAAGATATTGGTAAAATACATTTAGGAGGAATACCAATGATTGCAGATGATATGATGACATTTATTAAAAGTGACATCATTGTTTTCGGCATAGGAGTTTTATTATTTATCATTGGAACTTTGTGGTTAATTTTTAAGAAACTAATTTGGATTATCGTGCCTATTAGTAGTTGTTTTTTTTCGGTTATAATAATGATGGGATTATTAGGATTATTAGGCTGGAAAGTAACTGTTATTTCATCAAACTTTATTGCTTTAATGTTAATTCTAACAATGGCAATGAACATTCATATGAGCACTAGATTTTTACAATTAAAAGAAAACTTTCCTAATAAAAAAATTTTGGAATTAATTTCTCTAACTACAAGTAAAATGTTCTGGCCAATTTTATATACTGCTCTTACAACAATAATTGCTTTTTTATCTTTAATTTTTAGTGAAATTAAACCAATCATAGATTTTGGTTGGATGATGACTTTAGGATTGATAACATCTTTCATAATTACTTTTACTCTACTTCCTTCATTAATAAATTTTGTACCGAAAGAAAATATATCACTCAAAAAATATAATGAATCTATTATTACATCTTTTTTTGCGAAAATATCTCAACATAATCATAAATCAATTTTTATAATTACTATTTTTATAATTGTATTAAGTTTAATTGGTATTAGTCGTCTAGAAGTTGAAAATAGTTTTATTAATTATTTTAGTAAAAAAACTGAAATTTATAAAGGTATGAAACTTATAGATGAAAAATTAGGGGGTACAACGCCTCTTGAAATTATATTAAAATTTCCAAAAAAAGATAAAAAAAATACAAATGAAGATGACGAATTTGAAGATTGGGGTAATGATGAAAATCAAAATGATGATAAGTATTGGTTTACAAAAGATAAGATAGATAGAATTTCCTTAGTACACAATTATCTTGATGATTTACCCCAGGTGGGAAAGGTTCTCTCATTTTCATCAATTATAGATGTCGCTACATTACTTAACAATAATAAACCTTTGGGAACATTGGAAATGGGTGTTCTTTATTCTAAGATACCTGAAAGCATTAAGAAAGATATAGTTGATCCATATATTTCTTTAAAAGATAATGAAGCGAGAATAAATCTAAGGATAATTGACTCACAAGAAAATTTAAGAAGAAATGATTTAATAAAAAAAATAAATTATGACTTTAAAAATAAATTAGGTCTAAATGAAAATGATTTCAAACTTGCGGGTGTTTTAGTTTTATTTAACAACCTACTTCAAAGTCTTTTTAAGTCTCAAATATTAACCTTAGGTTTGGTAATGATTGGAATTTTTGGTATGTTTATAATTCTTTTTAAAAATATCAAATTATCTCTAATTGGTGTAGTTCCAAATTTTATAGCTGCTTTTTTTATACTTGGATTTATTGGGTTACTAGGTATTCCATTAGATATGATGACTATAACTATTGCAGCAATAACTATCGGTATTGCAGTTGATAATAGTATTCATTATATTTATAGATTTAAGGAAGAGTTCAATAATACAAAAGATTATAGAAAAACTATTGATATATGTCATTCGACAGTTGGTAAAGCTATTTTAAATACATCAATAACTATAGTTTTTGGTTTTTCTATATTGGTCTTATCAAAATTCATACCTACAATCTATTTTGGAATTTTCACTGGACTTGCAATGTTATTAGCTATGATTTCAGTCTTAACCTTACTCCCATCATTAATATTGTTAACAAAACCTTTTGGTAAATAATTAAATGCCTGGTTTAATCGTAGATTTTTATGAAGCAAGTTCAATTATAGATCTTATTTATATATTGATAACTGTTTTGTCTTTAATCAAATGTTATAAAAAGGGTTTTGTACTTAGCATCTTGTCAATGGCTAAATGGTTGTTAGCCTATATAATAACTCTTCTTATCTTTCCAAAAGTAAAACCTTATTTAAAAGATATAATTGATAATGAATATGTGCTTGATGTAGGGCTTGGGATCTCAATATTCATAATTGTAATATTTATTGTATTAATGATTAATAAAGGAATAAGTAAAGCTGTAAGTTATAGTGGGGTTGGAAGTTTAGACACATTATTTGGATTCTTTTTTGGTTTTTTGAGAGCTTATATTATATCTGTCTGTATATTTTCAGGTGTGCATATAGTCTATAATCATGACAAATGGCCTATAAATTTAGGTAAATCATTCATCTTTCCATATTTAGAAAAAGGTAGTAATTACTTATTAAAAGAATTTCCTAATGAAAAAACGTATCAAAATTCAAAAGAAAAAATTGAGGATTTTTAATCCAAAATTAAGTGAGGAATGTGGTGTGTTCGGGATTAGCAATATTGAAGATGCATCAGCTTTAACAGCGTTAGGTCTCCATGCTTTACAGCATAGAGGTCAAGAAGGTTGTGGAATTGTTACATTTGATGGAAAAAAATATTATTCAGAAAAAAGATTTGGATTAGTTGGTGATAACTTTAATAAAGAAAAAGTTCTCAATAAATTACCAGGAAATTATGCTATTGGTCACAATAGATATAGTACGACAGGTGAGAATACTTTAAGAAATATCCAACCTTTTTTTGCTGACACAAATGCAGGAGGTATTGGGGTTGCGCATAATGGCAATCTCACAAATTCTATATCTTTAAGAAAAAAACTAGTTGAGGATGGTGCAATTTTCTACACAACATCCGATACAGAAACGATTGTGCAACTAATTGCAAAATCAAAAAGAGTAAAAACTATTGATAAAATATTAGATGCTATT
This sequence comes from uncultured Pelagibacteraceae bacterium, assembly GCA_902594825.1. Taxonomy (GTDB): domain Bacteria; phylum Pseudomonadota; class Alphaproteobacteria; order Pelagibacterales; family Pelagibacteraceae; genus Pelagibacter. Next base: position 5,100 of record CACJNO010000018.1, read on the forward strand.
TTTCAAATACAAGGTGGATATTCTCTTGTTATGCTTACACAAACTTCTTTAGTTGGAGTAAGAGATCCTTTTGGAATTAGACCGCTTGTAATAGGAAAAATTAAAGATAGCTATGTTTTAGCGTCAGAAACATGTGCTTTAGATATTATAGGTGCAAAATTTATTAGAGAAGTAGAAAATGGAGAAATTGTTTTAATTGAAAATAATCAATTAAAAAGTATTAAGCCTTTTCCACCAAAAAAAGTTAGGCCATGTGTTTTTGAATATATATATTTTGCAAGACCAGATAGTATTCTAGATGGAAAAACTGCCTACGAACATCGAAAAAATCTTGGTGAAGAGCTAGCAAGAGAAAATGATGTTGATGCAGATATTGTAGTTCCAGTGCCAGACTCTGGAAACGCAGCAGCTTTGGGGTTTGCCCAATATCTATCCATGAATTTTGAGCTAGGTTTAGTTCGTAATCACTATGTAGGAAGAACTTTTATTGAACCAAGTCAAAAAATTAGAAGTTTAGGTGTAAAATTAAAACTAAATGCAAATCAGTCCGCAATAGAAAATAAAAAAATAATTTTAGTTGATGACTCTTTAGTAAGAGGTACAACTTCATACAAAATTGTAAAAATGCTATATGATGCTGGTGCTAAAGAAGTTCACGTAAGAATAGCGTGTCCTGAAATTAAATATCCTGACTTTTATGGTGTAGATACCCCTACTAAAAAAGAGTTATTAGCTGCAAACAAAAATAATAAAGAAATTTGTAATTATATAGGTGCAAAATCTTTAAAATTTTTATCTTTAAATGGAATGTATAGAGCTATAGGTTTTGATAAAAGAAATGAAAGTTATCCTCAGTTAACTGATCATTATTTTACTGGTGATTATCCTGTAAAACCAATTGATGAACTTGGAGACAATAAGATAACACAATTGTCACTACTAAGCACTGCTTCAAATAATTAAATGAAAACCGTAAAATTTACAGAAATGAAAACAGGCACTAAAGACGAATATCTTTTGCTGGATAAATATGAACAAGAATACATTAATAAAACAGCAGATAGAATTTTAGATTTTATGAAAGGCCTTACTAAAACTTTAGAAGGATATAAAATTACTAGGCTTGAACACTCACTTCAAGCCGCAACAAGAGCTTTTAATGATGGGGCTAATGAGGAGATGATTGTTGCAGCATTGTTGCATGATATTGGTGATGAATTAGCACCTTTAAATCATTCGGAATATGCTGCTGCTGTTCTTAAACCTTATGTGAGTAAAAAAACCCATTGGATAATTCAAAAACATGGTGAATTTCAGATGTATTATTATGCTCATCATTTGGGGAAAAATAAAAATCAAAGAGATAAATATAAAAATCATGAATACTACAATGATGCGGTAAACTTTTGTGAAAAATGGGACCAAGCTTCATTTGATCCTAATTATAAAAGTATGACATTAGAGGATTTTGCACCTATGGTAAGAAGAATATTTTCTAGAAAACCTTATTCTCTTCTTTAAATAAAAAAATAAAGCACTATTTATGATCTAATGATAGATTCGAAAGAAAAAATTATAGAATATTTTAAAAGTGGTATCAAAAATAAAAAAAATTTTAAGATAGGTATAGAACACGAAAAGTTTTTATTTGATAGTAAAAATAATAAACGAATTAATTATTCAAAAATAAAGGAAATGTTTTCAGCCTTATTAGAATTTGGCTGGAACCCAATTTTAGAAAAGGGAAATATAATCGGATTAAATAAGGGTGGAAAAAATATTACTCTTGAACCAGGAAATCAAATTGAATTATCTGGCGACAAACTAAATCATATTCATGAAGCATGTGCTGAGTCTCATGATTATTTATTTGAACTTAAACAAGTAACTAAAAAATTGAATATAAGTATTGTTAGCGCTGGCTTTGATCCAATATCAAAACTAGATGAAATTCCTAATAACCCAAAGCTTAGATACAAGTTAATGACAAAAGATATGCCATTAGGAGGTAAATTGAGCTTAGATATGATGTATCGAACTTGCGGAACTCAATTAAATATTGATTATAACTCTGAGGAAGATTTTATAAAAAAGTTTAAAATTGTTAATTCTATTGTACCTATTTCGATTGCTCTATTTGCTAACTCTTCAATAGTTGAAAAGAAAAAAAGTAATTATTTATCCTATAGGTCTAAAGTTTGGCAAAATACTTCTCGTGGCGGTTTACCTAAAATATTTTTTGAAGAACTTAATTTTGAAAAATATGCAGATTTCGTGATGAACTTTCCAATTTTATTCATTCAAGATAAAAAAGATTATATCTCAGGTCAAAAATATATATTTAATGATTTTATGGATGGAAAAATTAACGAAATTGGAGGTCGCTTGCCCAATGAAAATGATTTATCAACACACCTAAGCACAATCTTTACTGAAAATAGATTAAAAAAGTATATAGAACTTAGATCAATGGATACCTGTGGTTGGGATTGTTTGTGTGCTGGGCCTGCTTTATACGTTGGAATACTTTACGGAAATTTAGATGAAGTTTATGATTTAATTTCCAAATGGGAAAAGGATAAAATTATTAATTCTTATCTTGAAGCTCCAAAAAAAGGTTTTAACACACAGTTAATGGGTAAAGATCTTCTTTATTGGGCAACAACTTTATTAAAATTATCAAAAAAAGGTTTGGAAAGAAGAGATATACTTAATAAAAGCAAAAAAAATGAAACTATATTTCTAAATCACTTACAAAAAGTTATTGATAATAAAACGACAAATGCAGATCATATGATTAAAAAATTTTCAAAAAATGAAGATTTAAATGAACTATATGATAAATAAGATTGTTGCTATTCAAGGTGATCCTCCTTTAAATCTTAATCCTCTAACTGATACAAGTATTTTTTTAGCAAACGAAATTCAAAAAAAAAAATACAAAATTTTTTATTACGAGCCTAAGAATTTATCTATTGTTAATTTTAAAGTAATTGCCTCAGGTTTTTTTGTCAAATTTGATTACACTAAAAAAAAAAAGGTTGAAATTTTAAAAAAAGTAAAGCTAGATTTAACTAAATGTAAATTTTTATTGATAAGACAAAATCCTCCATTTAATCTTGAATATATTTCATCTACCTACATTCTAGATGCTATTAAAGATAAGGTAAAAATCATAAATAATCCTACGTCAATCAGAAATGTTTCTGAAAAACTGTATTCATTAAATTATCTAAAATTTATGCCTAATACAATTTTTACCCAAAATTTAGAAGAAATAAAAAAATTTATTAAAATTCATAATAAAGTAATTTTAAAACCAATACATGGTTATGGTGGCAACGAAATTCATTTATTATCTAAATTCAATTTAAAATTAATAAAAGGATTTATAAAAAAACATAATTTTATTGTGTGTCAAAAATTTTTACCTGGAATAAGTAAGGGAGATAAAAGAGTTTTTATCATTAATGGAAAAATAGCTGGAGCAATATCTAGAATTCCAAAAAAAAATTCTTTTTTAAGTAACTTAAGTAAGGGTGGTAAAGCAATCAATATTGATTTAACTATTAAAGAAAAAAGAATATCAAAAAAAATAGCCAAAGATTTAAAAAAAGAAAATATCTTTTTTTCTGGAATAGATTTCATAGATCAAAAACTTAATGGTGATATTAATGTTACGTCCCCAACTGGACTAAAAACTTTATATGATCTTTCAAATATTAATCTTGCAAAAACTTTTTGGAAAGAACTAAAAGCATGAAAAATTTAACTGATCAACAGAAAGGTTCTTTGATGGCTTTTGTTGCAGTAATGTTCATTACTCCAGACTCTTTATTCATAAGACTTTCTAATGTTGATACTTGGGGATTAGTTTTTTATAGAGGAATAATTCCTTTTTTTACTGTTTTTTTGGCAATGCTATTGATTTACAGGTTAAATTTTTTTAAAATTTTATTTAATAGCGGTTATCACGGACTAATCTATATTGGAACGTTTAGTTTAACTAATATTACTTTTGTAGTTTCAATTCAAAACACGAATGTTGCAAATACACTTGTAATGATAGCAACAGCACCTATGCTATCTGCTATACTTGGTGCGATTTTTTTAAAAGAACCGCCAGATAAAAAAACTTGGGTTTCTATAATAATTACTTTTTTAGCAATAATTTATATTTTCTTTGACTCTTTGAAATTAGGCAATTTTTACGGTGATATTTTAGGATTTGTTACAGCACTAGGTTTAGCTGTAGGTGCAGTAACTATAAGATCAGCAAAAACAAAAAATTTAGTACCAGCTGCTGTAATTGGAAAATTATTTGTAGCGATTTTTGCTCTATTTTTTATTGAAAGCTTTATTCTTGCTAACAAAGATTTAATAATTATACCTCTAATGTGTGTTTTATGTGTAGCAATACCTTTTGTTTTAGTAACTATTGCTCCAAGATACATCCCGGCTGCAGAAGTTAATTTGTTTTTTCTTCTAGAAACTATAATAGGTCCTATCTGGGTTTGGTTGATTATTAAAGAACAACCAAGCATTGAGACCCTTTATGGTGGGGTAATAATAATAATTACTATTGCTATCCACTCATTTTTAAAGCTCAAAAATTCTTAAGCTTGTCACAATTAAGACTTGATTTAATAATACATCGCGAATAATTACGGCAATTTTTATGAATAAAGTTTTAAAAAATTCTTGGGCGCTATTTTTAGGCATGGGATGCATCATGATGGCTTATGGTTTTCAAGGATCACTTCTTGGAGTTAGAGCAGTTCAAGAAGAATTTAGTCTAACCGCAACTGGCTTTATGATGTCAGGTTACTTTGTAGGATATTTTATAGGCGCAGCAACTATTCCCAATATAATTTCAAGAGTAGGACACATTAGAGTTTTTGCCGCTTTCGCTTCATTAGCATCGTTGGTTATTTTAGTGCATTCAATATTGATACATCCTTTTATATGGTTTTTACTTAGAGTACTTACCGGAATAAGTATGGTTTGTATCTATACAGTCGCTGAAAGTTGGTTAAATGATAGATCTAGTAATAAAAATAGAGGAAGTGTTTTATCAATTTATATGGTCATTCTTTATGGTGCAATGGGTATAGGAATGTTTCTACTGAATTTTAGTAGCCCTCAAAATTTTCAACCTTTTATATTAGTTTCTGTAATTACTTCAGCAGCTTTAATACCAATTTTATTAACTAAAAAAAAACCGCCCACATTTAAAAAAATTAAAGCGATGACTTTAAAAGATCTTTATCAGGCATCTCCATTTGGAATGGTTAGTTCACTTTTTTATGGAACAATACAGTCAGCACTTTTTACTTTATTGGCAGTTTATGCAACTTCGATGAACTTTACTATATTAGAAATATCTATTGTAACATTTCTTTTAGCAGTTTCGGGGGCAGTCGCTCAATTTCCAATAGGAAAAATTTCAGACATTTATGATAGAAGAAAAGTAATTGTTTATAGTACATTTGGTGCAGCAATTTTTTCAATTTTAGCAATCCTAGTTTCTAGACAAATGTATTTACCTGATGGTTTGGCAACCAGTAAAACCTGGTTTTATATCTTTTTTATTTTATTTTCTTTTTGTAGTTTACCTATGTTTTCATTAATTTTAGCCCACACAAATGATTATATATCTAAAGAAAAATTTGTTGCAGCAGGTGCTGGACTTCAGTTTGCATTTGGATTAGGTGCAATGAGTGGTCCATTCTTATGTTCCATATTAATGGATATTATTGGATCTAATGGATTTTTTGTTTTCTTATTTTTATTTCATTCCATAATTGGTATTTTTGGTATCTATAGAATGAAAGTAAGACAAACAGTTGATAATCCCGACTCTCAATTTGTTGCTATGCCTCAAACAATTACACCTGCTGGTATTGAATTGAATCCTACAACTGAACCTATTGAAGAACCTACTAAAGAAGAAATTAAATAAATCTAGATAACTTTATCTATATATTTAGACATTTTATATAGTACTTCTTTTTTTGAAAGTTTATCTGTTCTCACTAAAATCGCATCTTTAACTTTTATTAGTGGACTGTTCTTTCTTCTTTTATCCATAAATGTTCTTTTTTTAAGAGATCTTTTTATCTCTTTTAAACTAAATTTCTTTTTCAATTCTAACCATCTTCTATAACTAGCAATATCAATATTACATTTAAAATAGAAAGCTAAATCATATTTTGGATTTTTAGCTAAAATTTTACTTGCTATATCTCTTCCCTCAACACAAATCTTTTTATTTGATCTAATTATTTTTTTTTGGAAAATATTTATTAATTTTCTAACCCTTAAATTTTTAGATAAAATAACTACATGATTACTTATTTCTTCAGAATGTAAATTTTGTTTTGCGATATAATTATAAGAAACTGAATTAAATTTTTTTTTAAGAAATGAGACAGAATTATAGGGTTTATGCTTTATAATCAGTTTACTTGCATACCTATATAACAATCCTGAATTAAGTAATAGTAATTTATACTTTTTGGCAACAAGTTTCGCAGCAGTACTTTTTCCACTTGCAGACTCTCCATCACAAGCAATTATTAATTTATTTATTTTTTTCACTAAAACTTAATAATGTTAAGATTGCATTAATGCAAAAAAATTATAGAAATTTTAAAGAATTTAAAGTTAATAATCACTTGTAGGTTGAAACTCAAATTAGACAGATAATTGAAATTTATCAATAGAAAGTATTGAATCATTTGTAATTCTTTGCTCAAATAAGAAAATTAAAAAATGAAACCAAAAAAAAATTTTAGATCTAAATCAAAAAGAAATACTAATAAAAAAAAGAATAGTATTTCGAGTATAGCAACCATTACAACTAAATCTTTAAGCACCGCTTTTATAAATTTTAAAAAAAAACAAGAACTTAAAAAGATTAAAGAAATTAAATTAAAAAAACTCCAAGAGAATAATGATGTAATACGAGAAAGAAAGGAATTAAAAATTTGGGAAGAAAGACTAAATAAAGAA
>CACJNO010000019.1 GCA_902594825.1 uncultured Pelagibacteraceae bacterium
TTTTTATGAAAAAACTTAAATTGTTTGCTCTTACAGTTGTAGCTCTTATGGGCGTGACTACTGTAGCAAACGCTGCGACCGCTATGTTAGCTCAAGATGACTTTGTTGGAATATCTTTTTGGATAATTTCAATGGGTATGTTGGCTGCTACAGCGTTTTTCTTCATGGAGAGAAACACTGTTGCTCCTGGCTGGAAAACGTCAGTAACTGTTGCAGGTCTAGTAACTGGTATTGCATTCATCCATTACATGTACATGAGAGAAGTATGGGTGATGACAGGCGATTCACCTACAGTATATAGATATATTGACTGGTTAATTACTGTGCCTTTACAGATGATAGAATTTTATTTAATTCTAGTAGCTGTAAGAAAAGCAAACTCTGGAATTTTCTGGAGATTGTTAATTGGTTCATTAGTAATGTTAATCGGTGGATACTTAGGAGAAGCTGGATACATCAACGCTACACTTGGTTTTGTAATCGGTATGGCTGGTTGGGTATACATCTTATATGAAGTATTCTCAGGTGAAGCTGGTAAAGCTGCTTCAAAAAGTGGAAACAAAGCACTTGTAACCGCTTTTGGTGCAATGAGAATGATTGTTACAGTAGGTTGGGCAATTTATCCATTAGGTTATGTATTTGGTTACCTAACAGGTGGTGTAGATGCTAACTCACTTAACGTTGTTTACAACTTAGCTGACTTTATAAACAAAATTGCATTCGGTCTAGTAATTTGGGCTGCTGCAGTAAGTTCAGCTGGCGCAAGAAGCAGATAATAACTGTTTAAATTAAATTTTAGGGCGAGTATGTTTTTACATACTTGCCCTATTTTTTTTTACACCTATATATATTTCAATGGCTAAAATTACTTACATAACTCATGACAATAAAAATCATACGATTGAAGTACAAAATGGACTAACAGTTATGGAAGGAGCTGTTCAAAACGATATTCCAGGCATTGATGCAGATTGTGGTGGAGGTATGGCTTGTGCAACTTGCCATGTTTACGTCAAAGATGAATGGTTTAATAAAATTCCAAAAAAAGAAGACGGCGAAGAAGATATGTTAGATATGGCATTTGAACCAAAAAAAAATAGTAGGCTAAGTTGTCAAATAGTAGTTTCGGATGACTTAGATGGCTTAACAGTTAATATACCATCTAAACAAGGATAAGAATGAATAAAACAGATGCACTAATTATTGGAGCTGGTCCAACAGGTTTGTTTACTGCACATCAATTAAAATTAATCGGACTTAATTGTGAGATAGTTGACAATCTAGATAAAATTGGTGGACAATGTATTGAACTTTATCCAGATAAACCGATTTATGATATTCCAGCTGTACCAGAGTGTACTGGAGAAGAGTTAACTGACAACTTAATTAATCAAATAAAACCTTTTGATATCAAGTTTCATTTAAGTGAAAGAGTAGACGAGGTAAAAAAAGAGGGAGATAATTGGATTGTTAAAACGAGTACTGGCAAAATATTTCAAACTCCTAATGTAATTATAGCTGGTGGTGTTGGCTCATTTGAACCAAGAAAATTTCCTGTAAAAGAATGTGAAAAATTTGAAAATCAATCAGTATTTTATTCAATTAAAGATAAAAAAATTTTTGAAGGTAAAACTGTTAGTATCTTTGGCGGTGGTGATAGTGCTTTAGATTGGGCAGTCGAATTATCGAAAAATTCAAAAGTAAATCTTATTCACAGACGAGATGACTTTAGAGGAGCCCAAGCTACTTTAGATAAAGTAAAAGAATTAGCAAATGAAGGAAAAATAAACCTTTTTACCAAGTTTCAAATGACAGGAATAAAAGGAGAAAATAAATTAGAAAGTATAGATATAAAAAGTGATGACAAGGAGCTAAAAACACTCAAAACTGATTATGTGCTCGGTTTTTTTGGATTAATCATGCAGCTTGGTCCTATAGCTAATTGGGGTCTGAATATTAACAAAAAAACCATAGAAGTTGATACAGAAAAATTCGAGACAAATCAAAAAGGGATATATGCTGTTGGCGATATATGTAGTTATCCTGGAAAATTAAAGTTAATTCTTTCAGGTTTTCACGAAGGAGCTTTAGCTGCAAGAGCTTGCTTTAAGCTAGCGAGACCAAACGAAAAATATAGATTTGAATTTACCACATCATCTAAAAGTATTAAAGATCGTCTTGGTGTTAAAAGTGATTGAACTTTTTTCTGCAAATACTCCTAATGGAAAAAAAATCAGTATTATGTTGGAAGAAATTGGTTATGATTATAAAGTAACCAAAGTCGATATTAATAATGGAGATCAATTTAAAGAATTTTTTAAAAAGATAAGTCCATTTAGCAAAATTCCTGTAATAATAGATCACAAAAATAATAAAACTATTTTTGAATCTGGGGCAATCTTAATTTACTTAGCTGAACAAAGTGGCAAATTTTATAATGACAAAGATAGAACAGAAATCAATCAATGGCTTATGGCACAAGTGGGTTATGTTGGACCAATGCTAGGTCAGCATCATCAATTTCATCATTATAATCCTGGTAAAAGTAAATTTGGAGAAGAAAGATACTTTAAAATTTCAAAGAGAATTTATCAAGAACTTGATGAAGTTTTGTCAAAATCAAAATTTTTATCTGGCAATGATTATACTATTGCAGATATTGGAACTTTCCCTTGGATAGCTCGTCATGAATGGCATGATATTGGATTAAAAAAATATAAAAACTTATCTAGATGGTATCTTGAAATATCTGAGAGGGATGCTGTGAAAAAAGGTTTTTCTTTTATGAATAAAGATGAGCTTCCACCCAAGCCATAATTAATTCATTGAATTAAGCAATCTAAACAAAGATGCAAAAATACCATATCCAGAAAGTTCTATGGCAATAACAATAATGATAATAATAATTAAGTTTTTATTCATCTAGTAAATACAAATATTAATAAAAGTATCCAAAAAAAAGCATAATAAAAATAAATATATTTTTTCGTAAAGTTGTAGGTAATAGGATTATGTACTTTTTTAGTTTTTCTTTTTTTAGTCATCAGCGTGAACCTTTTCATCTTTTTCGTGTTTTTCTTGTGCAGCAATAGTGTACTTTGCAACTGGACGAGCCATTAATCTTTTTAATCCTATTGGCTCGGCAGTATCTAAACAATATCCGTAAGTATCTTCTCTTATTCTAGCTAAAGCTTTATCAATTTCAGAGATTAATTTGATTTGTCTATTAATTGCTTTCATCTCAACATTTTTATCAGTGTATGAACTAGCCTGGTCCACAATATCAGCAGAGATACTGTTATCATCCATACTGCCATTATAAAGAGCCTCATTGTTTGCTTTAATCAATTCTTTTTTCCATTCTTGTAATTTAATTCTAAAAAAAACTTTATGTTTCTCACACATATACTTTTCAGTCTCTTTTGGGATATATGCATTTGAAATTTTGATTGGACTTTTTTGAGTATTTTTAGTTTTAGATAAAGACTTAGGTTTAGTTTTATTTACAGTTTTAGATTTTGATACTTTTTTTTTTACTTTACTAGCTTTAGGCATATCTACATTTTAGTTCGAGGCAGTATATTCAGCAAATTAATAGTGTCAAGCTAGCTTAATTATTGTAAATAATTAATTATGAATGTTTTAAACAGAAAAATAACCAATATATTTTTTATATTTTCCATAACACATTTAATTATTTGGACACTATTACCTGCTTTTACAAATAATAATTTACCTTTAGACGTTATAGAGGCTTTAGCATGGGGCAGTAATTTAGATTGGGGTTTTAATAAACATCCTCCAGTTAGTGCTTTTTTTCCTGAAATTTTTTTTCAAATTTTTGGACCACAAGACTGGGCATTTTATTTATTAAGTCAAATTTTTGTAGTGATATCTTTTTATTATGTATTTAAAACTGCTTATGAAATTTTAGGTGACAAAAAATTAAGCTTAATTTCTGTTTTACTATTAGAGTCAATTTATTTTTTTAACTTCACTACACCAGAATTCAATGTAAATGTTTGCCAGTTACCATTCTGGGCTTTAGTCGTTCATTATTCTTGGAAAATTTATGATGCTAGAGAAATCAAATTTACAGACTGTTGTTTAATCGGTTTATTTGGAGCGATTGGTTTTTTATCTAAATACTTATTCGCATATTTATTATTATCTTTGGTTTTATTTTTTATTTATTTAATTTTTATTAAGAAAAACAAAAAATTTGATTTTAAATATTTAATAGTGATTGAAGTATTTGTTGTTTTATTAGTGCCACACATAATATGGTTATTTAATAACGATTTTATTACAATAACTTATGGACTCAAAAGAACTGGTTTAGAAGATTACAATTTATTAAATCATATAAAATATCCAGGCATGTTTCTGCTTAAACAAGCTGGAATATTGATCCCATTTATTTTTTTAGTAAGACTTTTAATTAAAAAAGTTCAATTTAAGATTGATCTAAAAGATAAAAAATTGATATTTTTATTATTTATCAATATTTTGCCAATAATATTGATTACAGTTACATCAGTTTTAATGGGATCAAAAATTAGAACAATGTGGATGACTCCTTTTTATTTATTTTTTGGTGTTCTTTTCGTGTATTTTTTACGTTCTCAAATAAATCTTAAGAATATTAAATTGTTTTTATATGGTTTTCTGTTCTTATTTTTATTATCTCCCTCTATTTACTCTTATATTTCTGTGTCTGAAAAAAATAAAAGAACGGATTACCCTGGGAGAGAAATTGCTGAGTTAGTTGAGAGTAGATGGTATAAAAATTTTTCAAATGAGATTAAATATGTTGTAGGCGATGAATGGCATGCAGGAAATTTATCTTATCATATATCATCAAGACCTATATGGTTTAGTTCAATTAAAGATATGGTTGATAAATTAGATAAAGAAGGTGGAGTGGTTTACACTGGCAATGCTGATGTTTTAAAGCAAGTATGTCCAGGTGTGTATGGTAAAATAAAAAAACAGGGTTTCTGTATGATTGGAAATTAAGAATGTCAGAGCAAATTATTAATTTTATAAATAAAACACCTAAAGCTGAGTTACATCTACATATTGAAGGAAGTTTAGAACCTGAATTAATGTTTAAGCTATCTAAGCGTAACAAAGTTGAGATACCATTTAAATCAGTTGAAGAGATAAAATCTGCTTATAACTTTACCAATTTAGACTCATTTTTAAAAATTTATTATGAAGGTTCCAATGTTCTAATTAACGAAGAGGATTTTTTTGATTTAACTTGGGAATATGTTTTAAGATGTAAACAAGATAATATTGTTCATACTGAAATTTTTTTTGACCCCCAGTCACATTTGGTAAGAGGAGTGAGTTTTGATAAAATAATCAATGGAATTGATAAAGCGTTAAAAAAAGCTGAAAAAGAATTTAATATAACCTCTAAAATTATAATGTGTTTTTTAAGACATTTAGATGAGGATTCTTGTTTTGATGTATTAAAACAAGCATGTAATCATAAAGATAAGATTATTGGAGTAGGTTTAGACTCATCAGAAAAAGGAAATCCCCCAAAAAAATTTAAGTCATTATTCAAAAAGGCTATAGAAGAAAGTTTTTTAACAGTGGCACACGCGGGTGAGGAGGGTCCCCCAGAGTATATTTGGGATAGCTTAAATTTATTAAAAGTCAAAAGGATTGATCATGGTGTTCAATGTCTTAAAGATGAAAAGTTGGTTAATAGATTAAAAGAAGATCAAATTCCATTAACAGTTTGTCCACTGTCTAATGTTAAGTTGTGTGTTTTTGATAAATTAGAAAATCACAACCTAAAACAAATGCTAGATAAAGATCTAGTAGTAATGGTTAATTCAGATGACCCAGCATATTTTGGTGGTTATTTAAATAAAAATTTGATTGATACTTCTAAAGCTTTAAACCTAGAATTAAATCATGTTAAAATACTAATTGAAAATTCATTCAAATCATCATTCTTAGATAAAAAAATCAAGAATGAATGGTTAAAAAAGATTAATTGATGAAAATCAAAATTTTAATTCCAGTATATAATGATTGGCAATCTCTTTCAAAAGTTATTGAGAAAATTAATATTTTGTTAATTGACTCAAAGTTTGAAATTTCTGTAATAATAGTAAATGATGCATCTAATCATGATCGTCTTCACGAGGATAAAGAATATGAAAATATTCAATCTATTAAATTAATAAATATGAAAATTAATCAAGGTCATGCAAGATGTATTGCTACTGGATTAAAATACATTTATGAAAAAGAAGATTTTGATTATATCATTCCAATGGATGGAGATGGTGAAGATCGACCAGAGGAGATAAAAGAATTTTTAAATAAAGTAGGAGAGTCTAATGACAAAGCTATTATAGGACAAAGAATTAAAAGATCTGAAAATCTTATATTCAAAATTTGTTATCAACTACATAAGTTAATAACTTTAACATTTACTGGTAAATCAATTAAATTTGGAAACTTTACTTGTTTACCAAAATCAACAGTAGAAAAATTAATTAATGAAAAAGCCACTTGGAACAGTTTTTCAGGCTCATTAACAAAAGTAGAAGAAAATTTAATTTCAATACCTTCTACTCGAGGGTTAAGATATTTTGGCCCTTCAAAAATGAGCTTTTATAATTTGATAAAACATTCTTTGTCTATCATAAGTGTTTTCAGAAAAACTTTTTTGATACGTTCAGCTTTATTCATAATTGTATATATTTTATTTATTAAAAGTAATGCTTCAGTAGTAACAGCTCTTCCTTTGGTTTTTTTATTAATAGCAGTTTATGCAATTTCAAATTTAGCTTTAAGAGAAAATATGGATGAATTTGATAAAGCTTTGTCTAATATAAAAGATATTGAAAAGATCAAATGAAAAAATTTTTTTTATTAACCCTTTTTATATTTTGGACAATTCACGCCAATGCCCTTCCCTCTTGGATGGGAGATAAACCTATTAAAATTTGTAAGGCTGACCAGGATATTAAAGTTTCAATGAATTGGTATAAAGATAGTGGCGCCTTAGATGGTGAACCAGTATATACTTCAATTAAAAAAGGTGATTATCTAGGTTACTTTAAAAGAGTTAAAGGTTCTGATAAAAATAAAAAAGAGAGATATTGGGTAAAATCAAACAGTTTTTTTATATCAAAAAATAATAAATGGAAAAAAACGATTGTTGATGAAAAATATAAAGGTGTAAAAATAAACAAAATTTTAAAAGATTGTAAAAAAATTACATATTTAAATTACAAATCAAAAACACCACAATCTTTCAATGAAATTTTTGAAAATAACTACACATCCAAAGATGTTGTGCTAACTGGACAATTATATTTACCCAAAAAAAAAGGAGTATATCCCGTTGTATATATTCAACATGGCACAGGTCATCCCAAAAGTTTTGTAAATGCTTATCATAAAATCATTGAGGAGATGCATAAAGAGAAAATAGCAGTATTTATTGGTGATAGTTATTCAGGAAGAAAAATGAAAAAAAGTTATTGGAAGCTTGGTCTTGCTGCGAGAGTTTATGATGGTCTAAGTGTTTTAAATACTTTGTCTGATCATAAAAATATAGATAAAGATAAGATTGGAATCACAGGTTATTCTTATGGAGGAATGGTTGCATTTTTTACAGCTTATCCAAAACTGCTAGATTTAGTTTCAAATGGAAAACAATTTGCTGCTTACATGCCAGTGTATCCTGGGTGTGATGTTGTTTTTAAGGAACCAAAAATAGTTAATAAACCTATGCTGATGTTGCATGCTGAATTTGATGATTATGCTCCAACAATTGATTGTATTAATTATGTTAAAAAACTTCAAAACAATGGAAATAAAATTGATCTAAAGATTTACAAAGGTGCTCATCATGGATTTATTAAAGTTCAAGAAAGACAATATTTTGAGTTCACTGGTAATATGAAAAATTGTAAACCAGGCTACGTGGATGAAGATGGTTATTGGTTTTATAATGATAAATCTTGGAAAAATATGACTGAACTAGAAACTGTAAATGCAATTTTTAAAGAATGTGGAGGACAAGGAGTAACAGTTTGGGGAACTCAAGAACAGCAAAATCAAGCTATAATTGATACAGTTAGTTTTTTCAAAAAAAATTTGAAATTAATTCAAAATTAATTATTTAAGCTCTTATTGTTGGTAGACAATAAAAATCAGCAGTATCTATTTTAGAAGAGTATTGTCTTCTCATATTCCATTTTTTATGAACACCAGCACTTGCAAGACTTAAAGTAGATCTTCCATATCTATAATTAGTATTATCAATTGATTGCATTAAACTTTTAATTTTTTCATCTTTCTCTGATGAAAATAAATTTTTTCTTCCATCATCATTACGTAATCCTGTAAGCATGACACCTGCTTTTTGATAACGGTAACCATTTTTAAATATACTTTCTAAAATTGAAACTGCTGTTTTAACTGTTTCAATACTATTGTTTGTTGCAATTGGAAAATCAACTGTCTTTGCATTTGAATAGTATCCAAAATCTCTTTGAAAAGGACTAGTTCTAACAAATACTGTAATCGCTTTTGCAACTAAAGATTCTGATCTAATTTTTTCAGATGCATTCAAACAATAATTTGCAACTGCTTCTTTTAATTCTTGAAACTTTTCAATTCTTTTTCCAAATGATCTTGAAACAACACAGCTTTTTCTTTTTGTTTGTGTAGTTTCTAAATTGATACAAGGAATTCCTCTAAGTTCCATTGCAGTTCTTGAACTTAAAACGTTAGAACACTTTTTGATCCATGTATTAGATTTATTCTTAAGTTGTTTAGCATTATAAATTCCATTTTTTTTGATAAAATTTTGTAAGCTGTCTACCTACACCCCATACATCATTTATTTCAACTTTTTCTAAAATTGGATCTAAGTTTTCTATACCAATTAAACTGGTGATACCTGATTGCTTTTTTTTTGCAATATGATTTGCTATTTTACTTAAAGTTTTAGTTTTGGCTATACCAATACTAGTTGGGATACCAGTCCATTGTAAAACTGTTTCTCTAATTTCTCTTCCAACTTTTTCAACTTCAGAATCTAGAAAATTAGATAAATCTATAAATGCTTCATCAATTGAATAAACTTCTATTTCAGTGTTAAATCTTTTAAGAGTTCTCATTACTCTTCTAGACAGATCTCCATATAAAGAATAATTTGATGAAAAAACTTCAACTTTATTTTTAACAATAATATCTTTTGCTTTAAAATAAGGTTCACCCATTTTAATTCCTAAAGCTTTTGCTTCATTAGATCTTGAGATGATACAGCCATCATTATTAGATAAAACTACGACAGGTTTTTTTCTTATTTTAGGATTAAACAATCTTTCACAAGAAACATAGAAAGAATTACAATCAACTAAAGCTAGTTTTCTAGTACGTTGAATGGATGACATAAGTTACAACTCCCCAAATAAAAACATCTTCTTCTTCATTAATTAAAATTCTATTAGAAAAATCTTTAGAACCTGATGTTAGAAATTTTTTGTCTCTTTCCTGAACTAAAGTTTTAACTACAAGTTCGTCATGAACATTTGCAATAACTGTTGAAAAATTTTTGGGTTTTAAACTTTTATCGACAACTAATAAGTCTCCATCATTAATTCCAACATCGACCATGGATTTACCTTGAACTCTGATAATGAAAGTTGCTGGAACATTTTTGATTAAATGCATGTTTAGATCAATGTCTTCTTCGATATAGTCGGTTGCAGGTGAAGGAAAACCAGCGCCAGCTTTATGTAGATAATAAGGGACAGTTAGTTTCATGTTCTTGTTTTGTTCTAATTTATAGCTTATTTATACAATGCACGCAAGAGGTTGTATTTTGAGTCCGTAATTGAATCAAAAGTGAATCAAAACGTGAACATCAAAACTACATTTTGTATGCTTGTGGATAACTTCAACCAAGGATAGTTTAAATAATCTGAAATGAAAAAAATTTTGTCAATTATTTTAATAACTTTATTTTATTCAACACCTTCTTTTTCAGTAAGTCTACCAAAAGATGTTGTTTCAGGAAGTAAATTTAAAAAAAGTTTAACTGGAAAATATTATAAAAAGTATGGCATGGAAGTAGTTAACAAAGCTGATGGTCATCCTGTGCGTGCTGGTGAAAAATCAATAAGATTTGAAGTTAGAGCTGGAGATTGTGGAAAAGATAAAGACGGTGGCTGGAATGATTGTAAAAAAGATCGTGAGCGACACGAATTAAGTGGAAAATATAGAGTTAGCAAAGGAGAGAGATGGTATGCATGGTCAATATATCTACCTAAAGATTTTATAAATGTTTACCCTGTTTCAACAATGTTAGGACAATTTCATCAAGAAAAGAAACATGTAATTTGGATGTTTAAAAATGGATCTGGTGGTTACTGGATTGAAAATTATGTAAAGGGCTATACTTCTGAAAAAAGAAACCTTCTATCAAAACAAGAAATGTTGGGTAAATGGAATGATATTTTAGTTAATGTAAATTGGACTCATAAAGAGGATGGTTTTTTTAAAGTTTGGGTAAATAATAAATTAGCTTATGACCACAAAGGACAAACAAAATCAAAAGGAGTTAGAACTTACTATAAGTTTGGAATTTACAGATCTTGGATTAGTAAGTATAAAAGTTATCACAAAGGAAAAGAAGTTCCAACTCAGGTAGTATATTTTGATGAGGTAAGAGCTGGAAAAACAAAAGAAAAAGTAGTGAGTGATTTAAAGTGAAAAAATTAAAATGTCACTGTGGACTTGTTGAAGCGGAAATAAATTTAGATGGAGATTTAGCTAAAGTAATTAAATGCAATTGTTCAATTTGCAAAAGAAAAGGAGCAATTATGTCGATGGTTAAAAATGAGGATTTTAAAGTTGTTAAAGGTGAAGACAAACTAACTCTTTATCAATTTCATTCAAAAATAGCCAAACATTATTTTTGTTCAGTATGTGGAATTTACACACATCATAATCCAAGAAGCAATCCTGCTATGACAGGATTTAATGTTGGGTGTATTGATGAAATAGATACATTCAAATTAAGTGATGTGCCTGTAAATGATGGTCAGAACCATCCTTTAGATAAAAAGTAATTTTCATGCAACAATTTAGCTTATGCTTTGGAAAGGTAAAAAAAGACTGTTTAAAATTTATTAAGTCACAAGAAACAAAAGCAGACAAATTTAAGAATAAAGAAAGAATGATTAAATCTTTTTTAATTCCATTATGTTTTTGGATCAGCAAAAAAGCAGATAAAAAAAGACCTTACTTTGTAGGTTTGGCAGGAGGTCAAGGAACAGGTAAAACAACAATAAGTTCTTTAATCAAAATAATCTTAACAAAGTACTTTAAACTAAAGGTTTTTAGAATTTCAATTGATGACTTTTACAAAACAAGAAGAGAAAGAATGAATTTATCAAAAAGAGTACATCCTGTGCTCTTAACAAGAGGGGTTCCCGGAACACATGATACTAATATGATGTTGAATTTTTTTAAAAAAGCAAAAAGTAAAAATTTTAAAAGATTAAAGCTCCCAACTTTTAATAAAGCTATCGATGATAGGTTTAATAAAAAACATTGGTATGATTTAAAAAACAAACCTGATGTAATTATCTTTGAGGGATGGTGTGTTGGTGCAAAATCAGAAAAAAACAATACTTTGAAAAGAACAATTAATTCAATGGAAAAAGCAAAAGATCAAAAACAAATTTGGAGAAAATATGTTAATCAACAATTGAAATCAAAGTACAAAAAACTATATTCACAATTAAATTGTTTAATCTATTTAAAAGCTAAAAATTTTAGTTTATTACAAAAGTGGAGATTGAAACAAGAACGAAAACTCTGGCTTAGCAGCAAAAGAAAATCAAATCTAAAAATTATGAGTAAAGGGGATGTAATTAATTTTATG
>CACJNO010000020.1 GCA_902594825.1 uncultured Pelagibacteraceae bacterium
TTTTAGTGATGATGGAAAAAGATCAACCTTAATAGGTTTTCAACATCAAAATGAAGATTTTAATAGAGATACTTTTTTAGGAAATTTATCACCCATTACTGGTGCAATGATAACGGCAGACAATGCATCATATTTTTATACTGGAATTCAAGCTCATTATAAACTTGGAGCTTTGAATTTTACACCAAGTTTTACACCGGGATATTATAATCAAGGAGATGGTAAAGATTTAGGACACGCATTAGAATTTAAAAGTGAAGTTCAACTTTCGTTAGAATTGCCAAAAGAAAGTCAGTTAGGTTTTTCATACAATCATTTGTCAAATGCGAGTTTAGGGAGTAAAAATCCTGGGGCAAATAGTTATATGTTTAATTTTCTTAAAAAGTTTTAATCATTATCAATGAATTTAAAAGATTGTCACAATTTTAGTGATTTTAGAAAATTGGCAAAAAAGAAATTGCCATCACCAATATTTCATTACATAGATGGTGCAGCAGATGATGAAATTACTTATGCAAGAAACACTAGTGCTTTTGATGATGTTGATTTAGTTCCAAATGTTTTAAGAGGCGTAGAGAATGTTGATTTATCAACTACAATTTTTGGTAAAAAATTAGATCTACCTTTTTATCTTTCACCAACAGCATTGCAAAGATTGTTTCATTATGATGGAGAAAGGGCTGTTGGAAAAGCTGCAAAGAAATTTAATACAATGTTTGGTGTTTCAGCTTTGGCCACAGTAAGTGTTGAGGAAATATCATCTATGATTGATACACCTAAAATGTTTCAGTTTTATTTTCATAAAGATAGAGGCCTAAATGACTCTTGCTTGGAACGAGCTAAAGCTGCAAAGTTTGATGTAATGGCATTAACAGTTGATACAATTACTGGAGGTAATCGTGAAAGAGATTTAAGGACTGGTTTTACCTCTCCTCCTAAACTAACATTATCAAGCTTGTTTAGTTTTGCAACTAAACCAATGTGGGGAATAAATTATTTAACAAAAGGAAAATTTGAATTACCTCATCTTCAAGATTTTGTAAAAGAAGGGACAAGTACAAACTCTTCGATAGGAAACTATTTTTCTACCATGTTGGATCAATCAATGAATTGGAAGGATGCAGAAAAGCTTTGTTCTCAATGGGGAGGTCATTTTGCACTTAAAGGAATAATGAGTGTAGAAGATGCCAAAAAGGCAGTTGATATTGGGTGTACAGGTATAATGGTTTCAAATCATGGTGGACGTCAACTTGATGGTTCTAGATCTCCTTTCGATCAGCTAGCGGAAATCGTTGATGCCGTAGGTGATAAATTAGATGTGATATGTGAAGGAGGTATCCACAGAGGAACTCACATGCTTAAAGCATTATCACTTGGCGCAAAGGCTTGCTCTGGCGGAAGACTTTATCTTTATGCGTTAGCAGCAGCGGGTCAACCAGGTGTTGAAAGAGCTCTTGAATTATACAAATCTGAATTAGTAAGGGATATGAAATTGATGGGGTGCACAAAAATTTCAGATCTAAATAGAAATAATTTAAGATTTAGAAGATAGTGAATATACAAAATTGCTATAATTTTGAAGACTTTAGAAAACTTGCAAAAAAAAAATTACCCTCACCAATATTTCATTATATTGATGGAGGCGCAGACGATGAAATAACTCTTAAAAGAAATACAAAGTCTTTTGATGATTGCGATTTAGTTCCTAATGTTTTGGCAAGTGTTGGAAAACCAGATCTATCAACTACTATTTTTGGAAAAAAAATTGATATGCCAATATTTTTATCACCATGTGCGATGCAAAGACTTTATCATCATGATGGTGATAAAGCATCAGCTAGAGCTGCTGATAAATTTGGGACATTTTATAGTATGTCAACAATGGCAAATAATACAATCGAGGAAATTTCGAATATTTCTGGTGGTCCAAAATTATTTCAGCTTTATGTTCATAAAGATCAATCAATAACGAACGATCTAATTGTCAGATGTAAAAGATCAGGTTTTGATGGAATGTGTTTAACTGTTGACACTCTAGTTGCAGGCAATAGAGAAAGAGATCATCGTACAGGTTTTACAACACCACCTAAGCTCACTTTACAAAGTTTGATGAGTTTTGCTACGCATCCTAATTGGGTAATCAATTATTTAACTCATGGAAAATTTAAATTGGCAAATGTTGCAACAAAAACAGACAAAGGAACAAATATAGCAAAGTCTGTCATAGAATACATTAATGAACAGTATGACCCAGCAATGAATTGGAAAGACGCTGAATATTGTGTAAAAAAATGGGATGGCCCATTTGCATTAAAAGGAGTTATGTCTGTTGAAGATGCCAAAAGAGCTATTGATATTGGCTGTACATCAATAATTATCTCAAATCATGGAGGTAGACAACTTGATGGCTCAAGGTCGCCATTCGATCAAGTAAAAGCTATTTCAGACGCAGTAGGAGATAAATTAGAGATTATTTTAGATGGAGGAGTGAGAAGAGGAACTCATGTGTTAAAAGCAATTGCCGCTGGAGCAAAAGCCTGTAGTTTTGGCAAAATGTTTTTGTTCTCTTTAGCCGCAGGTGGTCAGCAAGGTGTTGAACATTTGCTTAAAAATATGCAGGATGAAATAAATAGAAACATGGTTTTAATGGGTTGCAAGAATTTAAAAGAGTTGAATAGTTCAAAATTAATTTATAGAAATAGAATTTAAATTTAAAATTAAAAATTAAACTTTATGAAGTTAGCAAAGAATTTAAATAACTTGGGTACGGAAACGGCCTTCTCAGTTTTGGCAGAAGCTAAAGCCCTAGAGGCTAAAGGAAATCCAATGATCCATTTGGGGTTAGGTCAACCAGATTTTAAAACACCTAAGCACGTTGTTGAAGCTGCAAAAAAAGCTTTGGATGATGGACATCATGGTTATGTTTTATCTAATGGGATTTTAGAGTGTAGACAAGCCGTTACAAGATGGATTAAAAAAAGATATAATGCTGATGTAGATTCAGAAAGAATTTTAATCATGCCTGGTGGTAAGCCAACAATGAGTTATGCAATTCAATGTTTTGGAGAACCGGGTGCAGAAATTATTCATCCAACACCTGCTTTCCCGATTTATGAATCAATGATTAATTATACAGGCTCAACTTCAGTGCCTTATGATTTAACAGAAGATAAAGATTTAAAATTTAATCCTGAAAAAATATTGTCATTAATTACTGATAAAACAAGATTATTAATTTTGATAAATCCAAATAATCCTACAGGAAGTTTTGTAGAAAAATCAGATATAGATTTATTAGCTGAAGGATTAAAAAAACATCCACATATAACTATTTTAAGTGATGAAATTTATAGTAGACAAATTTTTGATAACAAAGAAATGCCTTCTTTTTTTAATTATCCAGAGCTAAGAGAAAGATTAATTGTATTAGAGGGGTGGAGTAAGGCATATTCAATGACTGGATGGAGATTGGGTTGGAGTTTTTGGCCAAAAGAATTAGTGCCACATGTTAATAAATTATTAATAAATAGTGTATCTTGTGTAAATGCTGCTGCTCAATTTGCAGGTATTGCAGCTTTAGATGGTCCTGACGACTCAATAAATGAAATGATGGAAAAGTTTACAGCAAGAAGAAATTTAATTCATCAAGGTTTAAATGACTTACCAGGTGTGGAATGTAGTCTTCCTGGTGGAGCTTTTTATGCTTTTCCGAATGTTAGCGGAACAGGCATGAGTGGATCTGAGTTTTGTAAAAAAGCTATGCATGAAGCTGGAGTAGCAATAGTTCCTGGAACTGCGTTTGGAAAAACATGCAATGATTACGTAAGATTTAGTTTTGCAGCATCTAGAGACAATATTTCACAAGCACTAGAAAACATAAAGAAAATGCTTACTAAATAAGCTGTATTTTTAAAGTAATTTTTACTAATATTACTCAATTATGTATGATCAAGTAGAAGCAGAATTGAAAAAAATTTTCAATGGAAGATATTCAACCTCTGTATCAACTAGAACAAATTATGCTAGAGGAGAGGATACGTACGATCCTGTGTTATCTAAAGCAGTAGTTTTTCCAGAGACAAATGAAGAAGTTTCAAAAATTCTTAGATTGTGTAACGAACATAAAATCCCAGTGGTTCCATTTGGAACTGGAACATCTTTAGAGGGGAATGTTGTAGGAAATGAGAGAGGGATAACAATTTGTTTAGAAAAAATGAATAAAATTTTAAGTGTTAATGCCGAAGATTTTGATTGTAGAGTTCAAGCTTGTGTTACAAAAGAACAATTGAATGAATATTTACGTGAGGATGGAGTTTTTTTTCCAATTGATCCCGGTGCTAATGCAGCAATAGGTGGAATGGCCTCAACCTCTGCTTCAGGAACTATGGCAGTAAAATATGGAACTATGAAAACTGTAATTTCAGGTCTTACAGTAGTTTTACCTAATGGTGATATTATAAATACTGGTAGTAGAACTAAAAAAACCTCAGCAGGCTATAATTTGACAAATCTTTTTATTGGCTCTGAAGGTACACTAGGCATTATAACTGAAGTTCAGTTAAGATTATCGCCTATACCTGAAAGTATAATGGCTGCGGTATGTCATTTTCCAACTTTGGAAAATGCTGTACAAACTGCTCAGCAGGTAATTCAATACGGTATACCAATAGCTAGAATTGAGATGCTTAATAAAGACCAAATGGGAATAAGCATAAAATATTCAAAATTAAAAGACATTGAAGAAGTTCCAACATTATTTTTTGAATTTCATGGATCAGAGTTATCCAATAATGAGAATATTAAAATTGTAGAGGAAATATCAAAAGATAATAATGGAAGTTCCTTTAAGTGGGCTAAAGATCAAGAGGAAAGAAATAAACTTTGGAAGGCAAGATGGGACGTTTATTATTCGGTAAAAGCTTTAATCAACAATGGAAGAGTTTATTCGACAGATGTATGTTTACCTATTTCAAATATTACTGAGTGTGTGAATTACGCCGAAGAACAGGCAAAAAAATTTGGGCTTAGAGCTCCAATGGTCGGTCATTTGGGAGATGGAAATTTTCATGTGCTTTTACCTTTTGATCCAGCAAAAAAAGAAATGTATAAAAAAATTAGAGAATTTAACGATTTGTTAATTAAAAAAGCTCTAGAACTAAATGGAACTATCACTGGGGAACATGGAGTAGGACTTCATAAAAAAGAATATTTATTAGAAGAGCATGGTGATAATATTCCAGTTATGAAGATGATTAAAAGAAGCATCGATCAAAATAATATAATGAATCCTGGAAAGATATTCGATCTTAATTAATAAACAGAAAACATTTATGAAAAAAATACTGATTACAAGAAAATTGATTAAAGAAAGTGAAGATAAAGCTAAAAAAACTTTTGATTCAATTTTTAATTCAAATGATGAATTATATTCACAGTCAAAAGTGATTGAAATGAGTAAGGGTTGTGATGGAATATTAACATCACTAACAGACAAGATGGATAAGGAAACAATAGATAAATTGCCAGATACAGTTAAGATTATTTCAAACTTTGCAGTTGGTTTTGGTAACATAGATTTAGAAGCTGCAAAAAAAAAAGGAATTGCTGTAACAAATACTCCTGAAGTTTTATCTGATGCTACAGCCGAAATAGGAATATTATTAATATTAGGTGCTTGTAGAAGGGCGGCCGAAGGAATCGAGTCTGCTAGAGAGGGTGGCTGGAAATGGTCAGCAGACTATTTAATTGGAAAACAATTAACTGGAACAAGACTAGGAATTTTAGGTATGGGAAGAATAGGTCAAAAGATTGCAAAAATAGCAAGGTCACTTGGGATGATAATTCACTACCATAATCGATCAAAATTAAGTGATGAGAAAGAACTTGGAGCTATCTATCACAAAGATGTAAAGAGTCTTTTCTCTGTTTCTGATGTTTTGTCTATTTGTTGTCCGGCCACAAAAGAGACTGAAAATATGATTAATAAAGAAACAGTTGAATTTTTTCCAAAAGGAGCTGTAATTACTAATGTTGCAAGAGGCGATATTGTTGATGATGAAGCTTTAATAGATGCACTTAACAGAAGAAAAATTTATGCTGTCGGATTAGATGTTTATAAAAATGAACCAATTTTAAATCCAGGATATCTTAAAATTAAATCTGCATTTATTTTACCCCACCTAGGAAGTGCAACAAAAGATACAAGAATTGCAATGGCTAATCTTGCTATAGATAATATTGATGAATTTTTTAAAACTGGAAATTGCAAAAATAAAGTAAATTAATTCTACTAGAGATTGTAAATTTTTAAATTCCTGCGACATCTACGCTTTTTTTTAGAAAGACTCTAATTTAAATCTGTGTTTAAATTCTCAAAGTTAATTAACTTTAATAGGAGTAATAATGACTAAAGAAAATAAATCATTGAAGATTAAAACATCTTCAAGACGTAAGTTCTTTAAGACTGCTGCTAAGACAGGTGCTTTAGCTGCAGCCGCTGTTGCAATGCCTTATGTAAAGGCAAATGCTGCAACAACATTAAAGATGCAAGCTGCATGGCCAAGTGGAGCTAATATCTTTTTTGAAATGGCTGGAGACTATTGTAACATGGTTAAGGAAATGTCTGGAGGTTCACTTCAGATAGATCTTCAACCGGTTGGAGCAGTTGTAAAGACTTCAGAAATCGGACAAGCAGTAAGTTCTGGTGTAGTAGATATGGGTCACTGGGTGACAGCATATTGGTATGGTAAAAATCCCGCTGCATCATTATTCGGAACTGGTCCTTCATATGGTATGTCATCTCAGGAAGTTATGGGATGGATGGAGTATGGCGGAGGAAGAAAATTATATGACGAAACTCTTGCAAAAGTAGGTTTTGATTATGTTGGATTTTTCCATATGCCTATGCCAGCTCAGCCTTTTGGTTGGTTCAAAAAGAACGTAACTAAAGTATCTGATGTTAAAGGTATGAAGTACAGAACGGTTGGTTTAGCGACTAACGTTTTAACTGCAATGGGAATGGTAGTTAGACAATTACCAGGTGGTGAAATTCAGCCAGCTATGAAAACTGGTTTGATTGAAGCTGCTGAGTTTAACAACCCAACTTCAGACTCTCAATTTGGTATGCAAGATGTTTCTAAGCATTATCACTTAGGAAGTTTCCATCAATCTCAAGAGATGTTTGAAATACCAGTTAATAAAAAAACATTTAACAGTTTATCACCAGCGCACCAAGCAATATTGAAAAATGCTGCATATGCTGCAAACAGTGATAACTACTTTAAAGCTTTAGTAAGATACTCAGCTGACTTAGCTAAGTTGATGAATGAGCATAAAGTTAATGTATATCAAACTTCTGACGAAATTTTAGCTCAACAATTAAAAGGTTGGGATAAAGTAATTGGTGACTTCAATAAGAAAGATCCTTTCTTTAAGAAGATCGTTAATTCTCAGAAAGCATATGCTAAGAGAGTAATGAAATACTTGCTGATGAATCAGCCAAATTACAAACTTGCATATGAAAATGAGTTTGGTCCTATAGCAAAAGTTAAGATATAATTAACTTTTATAAATTTTTATAAGGGGGCCTCGGCCCCCTTTTTATTTGATTAATTAAGAACAATTCAATAAAAGTTTATATCTATGATGAGATCTTATATAAAATTTGCTGATCGTTTAAGTGTCTCAATGGGTAAAGCATTCTCCTGGTGCATTGTAATCTTAATGGGTGGAACATGTTATGAAGTTTTTATGGCTTATGTTTTGAATGCACCAACTTTATGGAATTTCGATTTTAGCTTACAAATGTATGGCGCAATTTTTATGATGGCAGGTGCATATACTTTATGTACTGAAGCACATGTTAGAGGTGATGTCATATACAGATTATTTTCTCAAAGAACACAAGCTTGGATTGATTTAATTTTATATTTTATTTTCTTTTTTCCAGGTGTTCTTGCATTAGCCTTTTATGGTTATGAGTATGCAGCACTTGCTTGGAAAATTAAAGAGACAAGCTGGAACAGCCCTGCTCAAATTCAAATTTATATGGCAAAGTCTTTAATACCTTTGTCTGGTATACTTTTAACTATTCAAGGAATAGGAGAAGTGTTTAGGTGTGTAATTTGTATCCAGAAAGGCACTTGGCCTGAAAGAGGAACCGTGGGTGATGCAGAGGAAACTGAAAAAATATTAATGAGAACTTCACAAGAAGGAGATAAAGAAGATGTTATTTAGTTTAACAAATCCTGAAGTAGCGATCATGATGATGGGAATATTTTTATTCGCCGTCCTATTAGGTTTCCCAATAGCTTTCACCTTAATGGCTATGGGTCTAGGTTTTGGATATTATGCCTACTTTGATCCAACTAAGATGGAGCATTTTTTTGACAACAGAATATTCCAACTTTTTGTTCAAAACACATATACAGTAATGGATAACAACGTTTTAACCGCCGTCCCACTCTTTTTATTCATGGGATATTTAGTTGAAAGAGCTGGTATAGTTGCAAAATTATTTTTTGCAATTAGGTTAGCTTCTCATAGACTTCCAGCCTCAATGGCTGTTGCTGCATTGATTACTTGTGCATTATTTTCAACTGCAACAGGTATCATCGGCGCTGTAGTAACATTAATGGGTCTTTTAGCTTGGCCTGCTATGATAAAAGCAGGTTATGATAAGAAATTTGCATCTGGAATAATTTGCTCAGGTGGCTGTTTGGGAATTTTAATTCCCCCTAGCATTATGTTAATTGTATATTCCGTAATTGCTCAATTATCTCCTTTAAGATTATTTGCTGCTGCAATTTTTCCTGGATTAATGTTAGCGGGGCTTTATATTGGTTATGCTATATTCAGGGCGTGGTTAAATCCATCAATCGCTCCAAAACCTGCTGCAGAGGAAATACCACCAACGGCAGTAATTATGAAAGAGGTCTTGGTTTCTTTCTTACCTTTATTTTCTTTAATAATTTTAGTTTTAGGTACAATTTTAGCAGGAATAGCCACCCCAGCAGAGGCTGCTGCTGTAGGAGCATTTGGTTCATTAGTACTTTCTTATTTTTATAAGACACTTAAGTGGAAAAATTTTAAAGAGTCAGTATTTCTTACTGCAAAAACTACTGCAATGATAATGTGGTTATTCATTGGTTCTTGGACTTTTGCTTCAGTCTTTTCTTATCTTGGAGGTCATGAAGTTTTTGAACATTTTTTTAAATCTTTAGATTTACAACCTTGGCAATTTTTGGTTATAACGCAATTGATTATCTTTTTATTAGGTTGGCCCTTAGAATGGACAGAAATATTGATTATATTTGTACCTATTTTTTTACCACTCGTTGAGTTTTTTGGAGTTAATCCTTATTTCTTTGCAATGTTGATTGCTTTAAATCTACAAACTTCATTTTTGACACCACCCATGGCGATGTCAGCATATTATTTAAAAGGAGTCCAAGCAAAAAATGTTCAACTTATGGAGATCTTTAGTGGAATAATGCCTTTTTTAGGTATTGTAATTTTAGCTATGGTTTTGATGTATTTATTTCCAGGAATAGCACTTTGGTTACCAGAGACATTATTTGCAAATTAATTTTGAATGACAGATATATTTTCTTTAAGTCTTGAGGAACTAGCATCGAAAATAAAAGATGCTCAGCTTTCTTCGGTTGAAGTTTGTGAAAAATATATAGAAAGAATAAATAAATTTGAAAAAGATATTAAAGCTTGGGCGCATTTCGATAAAAAAGTTTTATTAGAAAAGGCAGCTGAGGCAGATGATTATAGAAAATCAGGAAAACCTGTTGGACCACTTCATGGAGTACCTATAGCAGTTAAAGATATAATTGGGACTGTCGATATGCCAACAGAATGTGGAACGGTTATCAGAAAAGGAAAATCATATTCTCAAAATGCAGAGATAGTTGATTTACTCCATTCCTCTGGAGCAATTGTTATGGGTAAAACAGCTACTTCGGAACTTGCTTATCTAGGACCACCGTCTACAACAAACCCTCATGATAAAACTAGAACACCCGGAGGATCTTCAAGTGGGTCTGCAGCGTCTGTTGCTTCTTTCATGGCACCAGCCTCAATCGGCTCTCAGACTGGAGGGTCAATAATAAGGCCAGCATCTTATTGTGGAGTTGTAGGATATAAACCTACTTATGGATTAATCTCAAGAAATGGTGTTTTGAGAACTTCGTACAACTTAGATCATATGGGCATATTTGGTAGAAAAGTAGAAGATGTAGCCATGTTGGCAAAAGTATTAATTAAAAAAGATAAATTTGATCCTGCAACAATTCATTATTCAACTGAAAATATGTTAACAGAAACAAAAAAGGGCCCTTTATTTGAACCTAAATTTATTTTCTATAAAACTGATTATTGGAAAATAATTGATAAAAAATCGAGAGAGTCATTTGAATATTTTATCAAGTCATTTAAAAAAAATATTGAGATTTTCGATACTCCCTCATATTTTAAAGACATTCATAAATATCATCAAATAATTCATGAAACAGATTTAGCAAATAATTTTTCAGTGTATTTTAAAAAATTCAAAAAAAAACTTTCTAAATATATGCAAGATGCAATTACAAAAGGAAATAAACATTCTGCAAAAGAATATGCTGAAGCAATAGATTTTATGAAAAGAAGTTACGAGTCTTACCAAGAAGTATTTGAAGATTATCATGGAGTTTTATCCCCTTCTAGCCCAGGGGTAGCACCAAAAGGTTTGAAGAGCACAGGTACAGCAGAGTTTAATAAAGTTTGGTCTTATCTAGGAACACCATGCATTTCGCTCCCTTTACTTGAGGGTGAAAATAATTTACCATTAGGAGTTCAATTAATTGGTGACAAATATGATGATCATAGATTTTTAGGCGTTGCCAGATGGTTAGAAAAAGAATGTGAGGAATAAATTATATGAATAAAATTACAACTATTATTGGTTTATCATTCGCTGTGTTCTTTTTAATTGGATTAGCAACCACTTTAACAAGATCCATGATGATCGGTTTTTTAGACGTTATTCCAGTCTATTTATTAATGGGTGCAGCTATCATAATGATGATATATGAGGCTTTCTTTGATAAAAGTTAAATCTTTTAAAATTGAAAAATTTCAAAATTAATATTTTTCCATTATCACTATTATTTATCCAGCCAATTTTTATGGCTAGTAATTTAGTAGTAGCAAGAGGAGGTGTAGAGTTTGTTCCTCCAATCTCACTTGCTTTTTGGAGGTGGACAGTTGTTTTTTTAATTCTACTACCCTTTACATATCTAAGTTTAAAAAAAAATTTTTATATAATCAAAAAAGAATATAAAAAATTGTTTTTTTTAGGATCAATGGGATGTGGTGTGTGCGGAGCCTTCCCTTTTTTAGCCGGTGAAACTACCA
>CACJNO010000021.1 GCA_902594825.1 uncultured Pelagibacteraceae bacterium
TAAGTTTTTATACTTTTATCTGAAGTATAATTAATCCATTGTTTGTCTGTCCAATTTAAACGATCTGTCCACTGGTGTTTTTTACCAACATTTTTATAAAAAAATTTATTAAGTTGAAAACTTACTGGATCTACAAGTTGTATAAAATATTCTTCTGAAATAATTTTTGACTCATTAAGGTCATTAACTGAGATAATTTCTAAATAATTTCTTTCAATTTTTTTACTCACTCGACCATTTTACCAACTTTTTCGCCTCCAAATAAATGAAAATGTAAATGAGGTACTTCTTGTCCGCCATCTTCATTAATGTTTGATAATGCTCTATATCCTTTTCCAGTATCTACTGAAATTCCAAGTTTTTTTGCAACAATATTTATTCCTTTTAATAATCCAACCATTTCGTCTGGGGTTGCGTTTACACTAAAATCATCAAGATCAACATATTTTCCTTTTGGAATAACTAAAACATGTATTTTTTTTTGAGGATTAATATCATAAAAAGAAAGAACAAATTTATCTTCGTAAACCTTATTACAAGGTATTTCACCTCTCAAAATTTTTGCAAAAATATTATTATCATCATAACTCATTTTTTTCTTCTCTCTAACTCCAACATTATATCTTCAATTTTTATATTATTTGACTCGAGATAAATCAATAAATGATAAAAAACATCAGCAGCTTCATGAACTTTATTTGTATCAGTTTCTACAGCTTCTATTAATTCATTAATTTCCTCTAAAATTTTATCCTTAATTAAAGTTTTGTTTTCCAAAAGCTGATTAGTATATGAGTCTCCAACAGGATTTTGCCTGCGATCTCTTGCCAATAAAATTAGATCTTCTAATATTTTTAACATAATTGTAGATATTGTTTATAGCTAATATTATTTGATTATAAAAGTTTATTAATGTAAATTTTCAAAATGAGAGAACCTCTTTATACTATAGGTAACTTATTTGATAAAGACCAAATCAAAAAGTTAAATGCTGCTATTAATCAGAACTTAATTCAAGCCAAAGACAAACCTGATGGAGGAGCTATAAAAAGTTCTCAAGTTAAATTTGTTCACTTACGTACTATTCAAAATTTGATATTGCCATTTTTAGATTTTATTTTTACAGCCAATACAAATTACTATGGTTTTGATTTATTTCAATTAACAGGAAGTAAGGTATTGAATTATAATACTTATAATATAAATGAGGAATATACCTGGCATATAGATGCTACCATGGAGTCCCCTGCAAAAGATATTAAACTTACTTGTCTTCTAAATTGTTCTGAAGAAAGTTATGAAGGAGGAGATTTATGTTTGTTTAGAGAAAAAGAGACGACTATTAAAGAATTTAAACCAGGATCTGTAATTGTTTTTCCATCATTCATAAATCATAAAGTTGAAAAAATAATTTCAGGTTCAAGAGCTACTTTAGCTATTTGGATGAATGGTCCTAAATTTAGATAGAATTTTTTTGATAGAGTATTTAGCGTAAATGAATTTATTAAAAAAAAATAATTTAAATATGAATGAAAAGCTTCAATTAGCTGTTAAATACTACCAACAAAAAAAAATATTACAGGCTCAAAATCTTTATTTAGAAATATTAAAATTAGATAATAAAAATTATGTTGCTCACAATAATCTAGGAATTATATATATTTCACAAAATGAGCTTGAAAAAGCTAAAATTTCTTTTGAAAAAGCTATTCAAATTAAACCTGATTATATTGACGCTAAAAATAGTCTAAAAATCGTTATGGAAAAATTAGATATGATTAATAATGAGAAAAAGAATTGGGAACAGATTATAAAAAAAAGACCAGAAAAAACTCATTTTATTTATAAAGAATTTAGATTTAAAAAATTTTTTTCTAATAGCAATATCGAACAAATACAAAAAAGTGAAGAACAACTACCTTTATTAACATGGCCATTATTGGATTTTTTAAAAACAATTAATTTGAAAAATACTGAATTAATTGAACTTGGATCTGGAAATTCTACACTTTGGCTTTCAAACATCTTTAAAAAAATACAAAGTTTCGAAACAAATAAAATTTGGTATGAAACTCTTAAGCCCAAATTAAATAACAATGTGTTTTATAACTTAACTACCTTGGATATAATTTACGAATGCTCTTTTAATTTCAATTCAAAAAATTGGCTTTTAATTGATTTTGCCGGCAAAAGAACAAAGTTTGTAAAAAAGTTGATAGAGTTTGAAAACGACAAGTTACCTGCACAGATAATTTTAGATAACTCTGAGTGGTATAGAAATAGCGCAAAACTATTGAAAGATCGAGGATATAATGAAATACCATTTTATGGTTTTAAATCTGGAGAAAATAACATTTCATGTTCGAGTGTATTTCTATTGAAAGACAATTTTAATTTAGAAATACTATCTGAATTTTACTATCCAAAAAATTCAAAAAAAATAGATAATAACTGGGACTCTCTATATTAAATCCTAATAGGAATACCTTTAGAGTCTAAATATTCTTTTGCTTCTTTAATAGAATATTTACCATAATGAAATATCGATGCAGCTAAAACTGCACTAGCTTTTCCTAATTTTATTCCATCAACTAAATGATCTAAATTACCAACACCACCAGATGCAATAACTGGAATATTTACTTTAGATGAAATTTTTGACATTAGATCAATATCATAGCCAACTTGTGTTCCATCTCTATCCATAGAAGTTACTAATAATTCCCCTGCACCATTCTCCTCCATTTGTTTTGCATATTCAAGAGCATCAATACCACTATTATTTCTTCCTCCATGAGTAAATACTTCCCATTTGTCTCCTTTTCTTTTTGCATCGATCGCTATTACAATACATTGAGAACCAAATTTTTTTGAACTATCTATTACGACTTTTGAATTTTCAACAGCTGCAGTGTTTAGGGAAACTTTATCAGCTCCACAATTAAGTAATTTGTTAATATCCTCAATACTTCTGATGCCACCTCCAACAGTTAAAGGAACAAAACATTTTTTTGATGTTTTTTTTACTACATCATAAATAATGTCTCTATTTTCATTTGAAGCAGTAATATCTAAAAAACAAATTTCATCTGCTCCACCGTCGCTATAAATTTTAGCTTGTTCTACAGGGTCACCAGCATCTTTTAGATCTACAAAATTAATTCCCTTAACCACACGACCATTTTTTACATCTAAACAAGGTATTATTCTATTTTTAAGCATCTTCTTTCACTAATTCATCTAATTTAATATCACCATCATAAATGGCTTTACCAACTATTATACCTTCAACATTTTTCAAGCTCTTAGCTTTTTTAATATCATCTATCGATGAAACACCACCTGATATAATTACAGGACAACGTGATATCTCAGCAACTTTTAATGTTTCATCTAAATTTGGACTTTGTTTCATGCCATCTCGATTTATATCAGTATAAATCAATCTACTAACACCATAATCATTTACTTCCTTTAAGTAATCTAAGGTCAATTGATTAGAGTTTTCTTTCCATCCCGATATTGATAAATATCCATCTTTAGCATCTAGGCCTAAAGCAATTCTATTTGGAAACTTTTCACAAGCCTCTTTTAAAAAAATTTTGTCTTTTATCGCTGCACTTCCTAAAATTATTTTTTCAGCACCTATATTGATGTATTTTTGAATACTTTCAAAATTTCTAATACCTCCACCTATCTCAACTCTAAGATCAAATTTATTAATTATTTCTTGGATAATATCTAAATTAGTAGTCTCACCAGTCAAAGCTCCATCTAAATCAATAATGTGTAAATTTTTAAAACCATGATCTTTATACTTACTAGCTTGTTCAATTGGAGATATCTCGTATACAGTTTTATTAGCAAAATCTCCTTTAACTAGTCTTACACATTTTTTATCTTTAATATCTATCGCTGGAAATATTTTCATTTACAAATTTATAAAATTATCAATTATTTTAAGTCCAAATTTATCACTCTTCTCTGGGTGAAATTGAGTGCCAAAAATATTTTCTCTTTCAACAGAACAAACAATATTTGATGAATAATCTGTTGTAGCTGAAATTACATTTTTGTCCTCAGGAATAAATTCATAACTATGAACAAAATACATGTGAGATTTATTTTCTATATCTTTAAATATCTTACTATTTCTAATAATATCTATTTGATTCCAGCCAATATGAGGAAGTTTATATTTTCCATTTTGATCATTTATTTTTGAAACTTTACCTGAAATCCAACCCAATCCTTTTGTTTCAGTTTCTTCATAACCAATGTCGGCAAACATTTGTAAACCAACACAAATTCCAAGAATTGGTTTTTTATTATTAATTGCAAATTCATTTAAAGCATCAGAAAGACCATTGATCTTATTTAAGGCATCAACACAACTTTTAAAAGAGCCCTGCCCTGGTAAAATAATTTTATCACTCGATTTAATTTTATTTAAATTGGTGGTTACAGTAATATTAACTTTATCTTTAGCAACTTCTCTGAAAGAGTTTATTACCGAGCTTATATTGCCCGAATTATAGTCAACAATTGTAACGTTCATTAAACTTATAAAGAACCTTTAGTAGAAGGAATTGATTTTTTATTCCTTGGGTCCATTTCCAATGCAGTTCTTAAAGATCTTGCCAATCCTTTAAAGCAAGACTCGATAATGTGGTGACTGTTATCACCATAAATATTTTCAACGTGTAATGTAATCCCGGCAGCTTGAGAAAATGCTTGAAACCATTCTTTAAATAATTCTGTATCCATCTCTCCAAGCTTTTCAACTTTCAGATTAACTTTCCAAATTAAATAAGGTCTGTTAGAAACATCAATTGCAACACGTGTTAATGTCTCATCCATAGGGATCATTGCATGAGCATATCTTCTTATACCAACAAATTTTTTAGATGCTTTTTTTAAAGCTTCACCAATTGCAATACCTGTATCTTCGGTAGTGTGATGTAAATCAATATGTGTATCTCCCTTAGCTTTTATGTTCATGTCTATTGAAGAATGCTTAGATAGTTGTTCAAGCATATGATTTAAAAAACCTATTCCTGTGTCAATTTTGTATTTACCCTTACCGTCAATATTTAAATCAACACTAATGCTAGTCTCTTTTGTTTTTCTACTTATTTTGCCTTTACGCTTCATATTTAAAAATAGGTATACATATATTATCCAATTATGGCAATAATACTAAACCTGGTCTTGAACTTTAAAAATTAGTATCCATTTATTAATTATGACAACAATAGTATTAGTCAGAAAAAACAATGAAGTAGTTGTTGCTGGCGATGGCCAAGTAAGCATGGGGAACACTGTTGTAAAAAGTACTGCTTCAAAAGTCAGAAAAATTGATAAGAGAGGAGTTGTTGCAGGATTTGCTGGATCGACAGCTGATGCATTAACTTTATTTGAGAGATTAGAGGGAAAATTAGAAAAGCACGCAGGTAACTTATCAAGAGCTGCTGTAGAATTAGCTAAAGATTGGAGAACAGACAAATATTTAAGAAGACTTGAAGCTCTCATGGCAGTTGGTGATAAAGAAAATAGTTATATTATTTCGGGCACTGGTGACGTGTTAGAACCTGAGGGTGATGTTATAGGTATCGGTTCTGGTGGTAATTATGCATTAGCTGCGGGAAAAGTTTTAATGGGTACTGATATGAATGCTGAACAACTTGCAAAAAAAGCTATAGAGGTTGCTGCAGAAATATGCGTATTTACGAATAATAATATTAAAATTGAAAAAATATAATGGATAATTCTAACGTTACTCAATTACACCCAAAAGATAAAAAAAAAGAATCTTCAGTAGGTAGCTCACTTTCACCAAGAGAAATAGTATCTGAACTAGATAGATTTGTGGTTGGACAAAATAAAGCGAAAAAAGCTGTGGCTGTTGCATTGAGAAATAGATGGAGAAGACAAGCTTTGGAAGGTGAAATGAAAAATGAAGTTCTACCAAAAAATATTCTCATGATTGGCCCAACAGGAGTTGGAAAAACTGAAATTTCTAGAAGATTATCTAAATTAGCTGAAGCTCCATTTGTGAAAGTTGAAGCAACAAGATTTACTGAAGTTGGGTATGTTGGAAGAGATGTAGAACAAATTATTAGAGATCTAATTGAGATAGCTATTTCAATGGAGAAAGTAAAAAAAAGAAAAGAAGTTAATGCTAAAGCACAAAAACTTGCAGAAGAAAAAGTCCTAGATGCTTTAATTGGAAAAAAAGCAAGTCTAGCAACTAGAGAAAGTTTTAGAAAAAGATTAAGAAATGGTGATCTGGATGATAACGAAATAGAAATTGCTGTTAATGATACTGGAAGTAACAATACTTCATTTGAAATACCAGGAATGCCAGGAGCTAACGTTGGAATGATTAATATTGGTGAAATGCTTGGTAAGTCTATGGGTGCTAAAGAAAAAAAGAAAAAAATGACTGTAAAAGAATCTCATGAAATTCTGATTAATGATGAATCTGACAAACTAATTGAACAAGATAAAATAATTAAAGCTGCCAAAATTTCCACAGAAAACAATGGAATAGTTTTTTTAGACGAGATAGATAAAATTTCAGGAAGGGCTGATAGAGTTGGTGGAGATGTATCTAGAGAAGGAGTTCAAA
Source organism: uncultured Pelagibacteraceae bacterium (assembly GCA_902594825.1). GTDB lineage: Bacteria > Pseudomonadota > Alphaproteobacteria > Pelagibacterales > Pelagibacteraceae > Pelagibacter. The sequence continues at coordinate 6,632 of CACJNO010000021.1, forward strand.
GAGACCTCTTACCTCTTATAGAAGGAACAACTGTAAATACTAAATATGGACCAATTAAAACTGATCATATTTTATTTATTGCTTCAGGAGCTTTTCAGCTAGCCAAACCTTCAGATCTTTTACCTGAACTTCAAGGAAGGTTACCAATTAGAGTTGAGTTAGAAGCCTTAACAAGCGAAGATTTTAAAAGAATTCTTAAAGAACCTGATTACAGTTTAATAAAACAATATGTTGCTTTATTAAAAACTGAGAATGTAGATCTGGAATTTTCTGAAGATGGCATTAATGCAATTGCAAATATAGCGTCTGAAGTAAATGCTACGGTGGAAAACATTGGAGCTAGAAGATTACATACTATAATAGAAAAAATACTAGATGAGATAAGTTTCACTGCTACTGATAGATCGGGTGAAAAAATTATTATTAATAAAGAATATATTTACAAAAACTTAGATAATCTTGTGAAAGATACAGATTTATCAAAATTTATTCTTTGATTTCAATCAAAGATAACCTAACTCGGTCATTTCTTTTTTGAAAGATAGTTCTATTTTATTTACAATTTTATCACTCAATAATTTTTTCCAATCTCTTTCTATTCCTGAATTAAAAAATTGAATTTCTTTTTTTGTTTTAGAATCTATCATTCCTTCAACGAAGCCTTGTTCCTTTTCCATTTTTTGAAGATAATTAAACTCAGTAGTCAAAAGTGTATTTTGTAATTTTTTTTCATTTAAGACAAATTTTACATTAGATAAATTTCCTATAAATTCTAAAACTTTAATAATCGTTTCTTTTTTTTTTTTAACTAAATTCTCGTATTTGATAAATAAACATTTGTCTTTAAATTTACCTGATTTCCATGAGTCATAATTAGATTTCCATGAACTAATAAATACTGGTGTGTCTTTCTCATATTTATCACCTGTAAAAGAAGATGATGAAAGCATTAAATTTAACGCGTCGTCTAAATTTAACTCGTAATGTTTTGAGATTGAAGTAATAACATTTCTAGGATCTCTTACTATATAAATAGCACCCAGGGTATTCTCTTCATTTGTAAAATCATAATCATGGTTTAATTTAAAAGAACTATGTGTTTTTAAAAAATTGTTCTGATTAATGGAATTAATAAATTTTTGTGCACTAATATAATTTTTTTCTACTTCAATTAAATTTTCTGTATCAACTCCAATTTTATGAAAAAAATATTTTGAAGGGAATTGTTTAATATATTTCAATAATTCAAAATTAAAATTTCCATCATTAGTGAATAAATATGAACACAAAATTGATCTAAGTAAAGTGTTGCCACTTTTTGGATAAGAAGCTAGCCAGATTATCATTCTATTTTTTTTTTAAATATATATAAAAGGCCCCGCTACCCCCATCATCAATATCTGCCTCTTTAATTTCATTTACCATATTCATTAATTCTTTATTATTATTTATATAAAATGGAACAGAATGTTTTAGAATGCCTAAATTTTTAGAAACATATGGATCTTTTTCATTATCAGAATGGATACCTTTTCCAGTAATAATTATAAGTTTTTTAATATTTTTTTTATATGCATTATTAATTATATCTTTTATCTTTTTATTTGCTTCGTCTAAAGTAAAACCGTGCAAATCATAAGTTTTATTTTTAATAATTTCTTTTTTAGAGAAATTTATATCTTTATCTCTTAAGCTCTCATTATTTGATAAAAAATTTTCCCAATCTTTTTTATCTTTGTCTGAAATTTTATTACTCAATTATGTTAAAATATCTACTAACTGCCAGTTTGGATTATTAGATCTCATATCCCTTGAAAAAACCCAAGTATCATATATTTTCTTAATTTTTTCAGGATCTCCAGATACTATTTTTTTATCTTTATCTCTTATACATGTAATAACCTCAGCAACAAAATTAACTGTAACCTGTAAAATGCTATTTATCTTTTTATGTTCTTTAATGTCAGCAGAATTAACTCCTATAAACGTGATATCTGCAAAATGACCCTTATCACCTCTTTGCTTTAAGGCTTCATTAAATTGATCATGAATTTTTTTACTCAACAAAGGTTTACTTTTCGTAAGCAAATTATCATCATCGCTAAAATCAGTTATGATTGTTTCATAGGCAATTTTTGCTCCTTTTAAAAATTCTTCTTGTGCTTCTTGGTCAAAGTTTTGTTTATTTGAAGTATTTATTTTTGGATCAATATTTTTTAATACCTCTTGAAATTGTGGTGTAGATTTACCCTCAAATCCAGTTCGTCTTCCCAAAATTCCTCTTAGCCTTAAAAAAATAAAACCTGCAATCATTGCAAGTAAAATTATATCTATATATTCAAAACTATAATTCATCATTTTAATTTAATTACTATGTTGATTAATTTCAACTAACAATTACATTAAAGACAAATGAACTCACTTGTTTTAACAATCATTTTGGCCCCAATAATTGAAATATACCTATTTATTAAAATAGGTTCTCAAATTGGAGCTTTTAACACTATATCTCTTATATTTATCACGGCAATAGTTGGAATTATTTATGCAAGATATGAGGGATTAAATACTTTAAGAGCTGGTTTCACTCAATTGATAAAAAATGAAATTCCAGCATATGAAATAATTTCAGGTGCAACAATAGCTTTTGCTGCAATACTTTTGATCATACCTGGTTTTGCAACTGATACCTTGGGTTTCTTACTTATATTTCCTTTATCTAGAAAATTAATTTTGAGAAAATTTTTAAAAAAATATAAAAATAAAACTAACCAAAAAGAAAATTTTATTGAAGGAGAATTTGAAGAAGTTAAAGATGATCATGACAAAAAATTATAAAATATTGAGTAAATTTATAAAAGACATGTCTAGTGAGACTGAAAATATTGAGACATATTTATTTGTTAAAGATTATATTTCAAAATATCAATTAAATATAGATATCACATCTAAGGCTCTTAAAAATAAATTAATTGAAATTAACACAACCTTTAAATTTGAAGATAAGGAAGAAAATAAAAACAAATCTTACTTTGAAATAGTATTTGCAACTATAATAAAAGTTAATGATACGATAAATGAAAAAAAGGAATTAGAAAAAATAATACTTTGTGAGGTGCAAAAAGAAATTTATCCTGATTTGGAAAAATCTTTTGTAAACTTATTAACTAACTCTGGTTATCCTGGCATAAAATTTGATAAAAAAATTGATTTTGAAAAACTTTACAATCAAAAATTTAATTAAAATAATTTTTTTTTAAACTATTCTTCAAATATTTTGAATGTTTATTTTTTTCTTCTACACTTGGTTTAACGATTTTTTTAAAATATAAAATTTTTTTATTTAAAGTTTCATTATTATGGAGATCTAAATTTTTAAAATCTAGAGTAGGTTCTTTTTGGTCAATTAGATTAATATAAACTTTAGACAATAAAGCGCAATCTATTAAAGCTGTATGTTTGGTTCTACTTGAATTGTCAATTCGATATTTTTTACAAAGTGCATCTAAACTTACTGAAGAACCTGGAAATTTTTCTCTAGCTAAAACTAAAGTATCTACAACCTCATTTTTAATCAATTCTTTTCCAAGTTTTTTTAATTCATTATTTATATGAGATAAATCAAATTCCGCATTATGTATAACAAGCCTTTTGTCTTTAATAAAATTCAAAAAATCATCAACTATTTCATAGAATTTTTTTTTATTTGATAAAAATTCATCTGTATATCCGTGAACTTCTAAAGCCTTTTCAGAAACTTTTCTCTCAGGATTTAAATAACAGTGAAATTCTTTTTTTGTTGGTATTAAATTATCTAGTTCAATACAACCTATTTCAACAATTCTATGACCTTCTTTTACAGAAAGACCTGTTGTTTCAGTATCTATTATAATTTCTTTCATCTAATATTTTTTTTTTAATTATTTTAATTCTTTTTTTTAATGTTTGAAGTTTAAAATTATTTTTAATAATACA
>CACJNO010000022.1 GCA_902594825.1 uncultured Pelagibacteraceae bacterium
ATTCTTTTTGATTTAGACGGAACTTTGGTCGATACAGCTCCTGATCTTATGCATGCACATAACCATGTTATGAAAAAATTTGGTTATCCTACAAAATCAACTGAAGAAATTAGAGGTTTAGTTGGTCAAGGTGCTGGAGCCATGCTTGGTAGATCGATTTGGGGTCAGGCAAAAAAAGAATTTGGAAAAGTTGAGGATGAAAATATTAAAAAAGAAATGGTCAAAGAATTTGTTAATTATTATGGAAAGAATATTGTCAATGAAAGCACATTAATCGATGGTGTTAAAGAATTTTTGATCTGGGCAAAAAAAAAGAATATTTCTATGGCCGTATGCACAAATAAACAAGAACACTTATCAATCGACCTTTTAAAGAAAATAGGTATTTATGATTTTTTTGAATATGTTGCAGGCCACAATACATTTGATTACTGCAAACCTGATCCGAGACATTTAACTTCAGTAATAGAAATTTTAGATGGAGATATTAAAAAATCATTAATGATCGGAGATAGTGAAACAGATGCTAATGCAGCCAAAGCTGCTGGAATACCTGTTATCTTATTGGAGGATGGGTATACTGAAAAAAATACAACCGAAATTTATCATAATCATCTAGTAAAAGACTTCGTTAATATAGAAAAAATTGTAACAAAATATCTTTAATATTGATTATTTTTTTTTAACTATTAAAACAAATTTGTTATTAAGGAGTTATTTTGATAGTTCATAAAGTAAAAGTTTATCCATCTAAAATTCATTTACCAAAAAAGAGACAACTTGCATGGAAAATTGCTGAGATCGCAAGTGATAATGCTAAGCTCAACAAAAATGCTATAGAAATGGTTATCAATAGAATTATTGATAATGCATCTGTTGCCATTGCATCTCTTAATAGAGGACCAGTTATTTCATCAAGAGAAATGGCTTTGAAACATTACCGAAAAAATGGTGCAACACTATTTGGCGTTAGTAGTAAACTTAAGTTTGATTGTGAATGGGCAGCTTGGTCCAACGGAACAGCTGTAAGAGAACTTGATTTTCATGATACTTTTTTAGCTGCAGATTATAGTCATCCAGGAGACAACATCCCTCCTTTATTAAGTGTAGCACAACAAAACAAAAAAAGTGGTTTAGATTTATTAAGAGGAATTATCACTGCCTATGAAGTTCAAGTTAATTTAGTTAAGGGAATTTGTTTACATAAACATAAAGTAGATCATATAGCTCACTTAGGTCCGAGTGTTGCTGCAGGCATAGGATCAATGTTAAGATTAAATACTGAAATAATTTATCAAGCAGTACAACAAGCACTTCACACTACCATCTCAACGAGACAATCTAGAAAAGGTGAAATTTCAAGCTGGAAAGCTTATGCGCCTGCGCATGCTGGAAAACTCGCGATTGAAGCTGTTGATAGAGTTATGCGTGGAGAAGGTGCTCCTAGTCCAATTTATGAGGGTGAAGATAGCGTGATTGCAAGAATTTTGGATGGAAAAAAAGCTTTATATAAAGTTCCCCTTCCTAAGAAAGGTGAAACAAAGAAAGCGATTCTTGAAACTTATACAAAAGAATATTCTGCTGAATATCAATCTCAGGCTTTAATTGATTTAGCAAAAAAACTTAAAAAAAAAATAAATAATTTAAATTTGATTAAAAAAATAGATATTTATACTAGTCACCACACTCATTTTGTAATTGGTACTGGCGCTAATGATCCTCAAAAAATGGACCCTAACGCGTCGAGAGAAACTTTAGATCATTCAATAATGTATATATTTGCTGTAGCATTAGAGGATGGTAATTGGCACCATGTAAGGTCTTACTCAAAAACAAGAGCCAAAAGAAAAAGTACAATTAAAATATGGAGATCAATAAAAACCCATGAAGATAAAAAATGGACAAAAAGATATCATGATCCAAACCCTAAAAAAAAAGCATTTGGTGCAAAAGTAGTGATAACTCTAAAAAATGGAAAAAAGATTGTTGAAGAACAAGGAGTTGCTGATGCTCACCCTTACGGATCACGTCCTTTCAAGAGAAAAAATTACATCAATAAATTTTTAACTTTAACTGAAAATATTTTAAGTAAGAAAGAGAGTGATAGATTCCTTAATATAGTACAAAATCTTAGAAAAATTAAATCAGGTCAATTAGATAAATTGAATATAGAAGTTAAAAAAAGTAAGATTAAAAGAAATTTAAGAAAGGGCATTTTTTAGTGCATTTTGTAGAAAAAGATCCGATCCAAAAAAGAGAAGATTTTGCCAAAAAATTAAAATCTAATAAAATTTTAAGAGTTCCAGGTGCCTATAACCCTCTTACTGCAAAATTAATTGAGGAAATTGGTTACGATGCAGTTTATGTTTCTGGCGGAGTAATGGCTAATGATCTTGGATTTCCAGATATTGGTTTAACAACTCTTCAAGATGTCAGTACTAGATCTTATCTTATTTCAAGAGTAACCAATCTTCCAACTATTGTTGATATAGATACTGGTTTTAAGTCTTGCAAAGAAACAATTCAAACTTTTGAAGAATTTGGAATTTCAGCTGTTCATCTAGAAGATCAAATAGAGAGAAAAAGATGTGGGCATTTAGATAATAAAGAACTTATTACAACAGATGCAATGGTTAAAAAAATTAAAGAATGTGTGTCTTCTAAAAAAGACAAAAATTTCAAAATTATTGCAAGATCAGATGCAAAAAGTGTTGAGGGCATTGATAAGATGATTGAAAGATGTAAAGCATATATCGATGCAGGTGCTGAGATTATTTTTCCAGAAGCTCTACACGACGAGAAAGATTTTGAAAAAGTTAGAAAAGAACTTTCAAGTTATTTATTAGCAAATATGACTGAATTTGGAAAAACAAAATTATTTGATTATAAAAAATTAGAGGAATTTGGATATAATATAGTTATTTATCCAGTTACAACTCAAAGATTAGCTATGAAAAGTGTAGAAGATGGTTTGAGGGACATTTATGCTAATGGACATCAAAATAATATTATTGATAAAATGCAAACTCGCAAACGATTGTACGAACTTGTCGATTATGAAAAATATAATAGTTTAGATGAAAAAATTTATAATTTTAGTACTGAAGGTCATGAATAATGAGTGATGATATTAAAAAAGGATTACTTGGGATAGTTGTTGATGAAACTGAAGTTTCTAAGGTAATGCCTGAAATAAACTCTCTTACCTACAGAGGTTATGCAGCGCAAGATTTATGTGAATATTGTAGGTTTGAGGAAGTTGCTTATTTAATTTTAAATAAAGATCTTCCCAATACTATTCAGCTAAGAAAATTTGAAAAAGAGGAAAAAAATAATAGAGAATTATCCAAAGATCTTTATTCAATACTCAAAAAAATGCCAAAAAAATCTCATCCAATGGATGTAGCAAGAACAGCTGTAAGTATAATGGGTCTTGAGGATAAAGAAACCACAGACTCTTCTCCAGAGGCAAATATGAGAAAAGCAATAAGAATTTTAGCTAAAACGCCTACAGCTCTAGCAGCTTTTTACAGATTAAGAAAAGGGAAAAAAATTATTAAACCTAAGAAGAATTTAAATATTGCGGAAAACTTTTTCTATATGTGTTTTGGAAAAGTACCTCAGAAAGAAATAGTTAAAGCTTTTGATGTTTCTCTGATCTTGTACGCCGAACATAGTTTTAATGTTTCAACATTTACAGCAAGAACTATAACAAGTAGTTTATCTGATATTCATGGTGCTATCACTGGTGCAATAGCAAGTTTAAAAGGTCCTCTTCATGGGGGAGCTAACGAAGAAGTAATGCACATGATGAATAAAATTAAATCTCCTAATAATGCACTTAAATGGATTAATAGTACTTTAGATAATAAAGAAGTTGTCATGGGTTTTGGACATAGAGTTTATAAATCAGGTGACTCTAGAGTTCCTACAATGAGAAAATATTTTGCAAAAGTAGCCAAAATTAAAAAGGATAAAAAATTTGAAAAAATTTATGACATAGTTGAAAAAGTAATGATTGAAAGAAAAAATATTCATCCAAATGTTGATTACCCAACTGGTCCTACTTATCACCTAATGGGTTTTGATACAGATTTTTTTACACCTATATTTGTAATTTCAAGAATAACCGGTTGGTCAGCTCACATAATGGAACAACATGCTGCAAATAAATTAATAAGACCCCTAGCTAGCTACAAAGGTAACAAGCATAGAAAAGTTGTTCAATTAAATCAAAGATAATTAACTAAACGCCTCAGCCCAAGTTCCTTGTGTTGATGCTTTAGAATATTCTGTTGCACGACCTTCAAAGAAATTCATGTGCTCTACAGCATTCAACATGGTATCTAACCAACCTAGAGGATTTTTATCAATGTCATAAATTGGTTCTAAACCTAACTGAACTAATCTACGGTTTCCAATAAATCTAATATAATCTTTAACCTCTTGTGCCGTTAAACCCTCCATAGGACCCATTTCAAAAGCTAAATCAATAAAGGCATCTTCGTGAGAAATAATAGTTCTGCACGCTTCATAAAGCTCTTTTTTTAATTTTGGTGTCCAAATTTCAGGATTTTCATTTATAAATTCTTTAAAAATTCTGATCATTGAATTACAATGAAGAGTTTCATCTCTAACAGACCAAGTAACGATTTGACCCATGCCTTTCATTTTATTGTGTCTTGGAAAATTTAAAAGAATTGCAAAACTTGCAAACAATTGCAAACCTTCAGTGAATGCACTAAACACAGCAACTGTTTTAGCAATATCTTCTTTAGAATTTACGTTAAAGTCTTGCATGTAATCGTATTTATCTTTCATTTCTTTGTATTTCATGAAAGCTGAGTATTCAGACTCCGGCATACCTATTGTATCTAAAAGATGTGAATAAGCTGCTACATGAACTGTTTCCATTGCAGCAAATGCAGTCATCATCATCAAAACCTCAGTTGGTTTAAAAACAGTTGTATAATGTCTTAAATAACAATTATTAACTTCTACATCAGCTTGTGTAAAAAATCTAAATATTTGAGTGAGTAAATTTTTTTCTGGTTGTGATAAGTTTTTTTGCCAATCTCTAACATCATCGCCAAGTGGAACCTCTTCTGGTAACCAATGAATTCTTTGTTGAGTCAACCAAGCATCATAACACCATGGGTATCTGAATGGTTTGTACACTGGGTTCTCAACTAATAAACCCATTTTTTTAGGTTGAATAATTTTTGTATTTTTTTTTTCTGCTACTGACATGATAAGCACTCCTCGTATTCTGTTTGTTCATTTGATTGTTGATTTTTAGATTTATATACATTAGCTGTAATATCAGTTGATTTAGCATCGTTAATATTTTCAGCTCTTTGGATTGATTTTGATCTGCAGTAATAAAGGCTTTTTAAACCTTTTTTCCAAGCATCAAAATGAATTTTATGTAATTCTTTTTTATGTACATCTGCTGGTAAGAATAGATTAACTGATTGAGCTTGAGAAATAAATGGTGTTCTATCTCCACTAAGCTCTATGATCCAATTTTGATTTAACTCAAAAGCAGTTTTAAAAACATCTTTTTCTAAATCCGTTAAAAAATCTAAATGTGAGACAGAGCCTTGGTTTGTGGTAATTGTAGACCATGTTTCATCATCATTTTTACCATGACTTTCTAAAATTTCCTCTAAATACCTATTTCTAACATTAAATGATCCTGATAAAGTTTTATGTGTATAACTATTTGCGGCTATAGGCTCAACTCCAGGTGAAGCACCACCACAAATAATTGAAATAGATGCTGTTGGTGCTATTGCAGTTTTATTTGAAAATCTTTCTTTATAACCGTACTCTGCAGCATCAGGACACGGACCTCTTTCTTCAGCTAAATCCTTTGAAGCTTGATTAACTTTTTCATGAATATTATTAAAAATTTTTTTATTCCATGCTTTAGCCATTACCGACTCCAGTGGAATTCTTTTTTTTTGTAAAAAGGAATGAAAACCCATTACTCCCAAACCAACACTTCTTTCTCTTTCAGCTGAATATTTAGCATCTTTAAATTGATCTGGTGCTTTATTAATAAAGTCAGACAGAACATTATCAAGAAATCTCATTACATCATTAATCATATTTGGATCATCTTTCCATTCATCATACTTTTCAATATTTAAAGAAGATAAACAACAAACTGCTGTTCTGTCTCTACCATCTTTATCTATACCTGTGGGTAAAGTTATTTCACTACATAGATTAGAAGTTTTCACAGTAAGATTTGCTAATTTATGATGCTGGGGAATTTGTCTATTTACTGTATCAATATAAATTATGTAAGGTTCACCAGTTTCAATTCTAGCTGTTAATAATCTGATCCACAAATTTCTTGCCGATAAAGTTTGTTGGACTGAACCATCTACAGGACTTTTTAAGGCCCATTGCTCATCAGTTTCAACTGCACGCATAAATGCGTCTGAAATTAAAACACCATGATGTAAATTTAATGCTTTTCTGTTAGGATCTCCACCAGTTGGTCTTCTCATCTCGATAAACTCCTCAATTTCAGGATGATCAATTGGAAGATAACATGCTGCTGAGCCTCTCCTTAAAGACCCTTGGCTTATTGCCATTGTCAATGAGTCCATAACTTTTATAAATGGAATTATTCCTGAAGTTTTTCCAACTCTACCAATTTTCTCACCTATAGATCTTAAGTTGCCCCAATAACTTCCAATACCACCTCCTTTAGCAGCCAACCAAACATTCTCACTCCAAAGATCTAAAATACCTCCTAAACTGTCAGATGCCTCATTTAAAAAACATGAGATTGGTAATCCTCTTTTTGTTCCACCATTAGATAGAACTGGCGTTGCTGGCATAAACCAAAGGTTACTTATGTAATTATAAATTCTTTGTGCATGTAAATTGTCATCGGCATATGTGCTCGCAACTCTTGCAAATAAATCTTGAAAAGATTCATTATGACCTAAATATCTATCTTTCAAAGTAGCTTTGCCAAAATCAGTTAATTTAGAGTCTCTTGATCGATCGATTTTAATTATGATACCTTTATCATTTTGAAAAAGCTCAGTTTCATTATTTAATGAAAAAAGATCAGGTCGATTATTTTTTGTGTCCTCTTTTACATCTGGGCTATATTCAAAGACAGCTTTCTTAAGGGCTTGTGATAGAATTTTATTCATAATTTTGTATTATATTTACTTATTTTACGAAAACAACTACATGTTGTATGCGCTTGATATTAATATACTATATAAACAGTAAATCAATAGAACATTTATAGAACATTGATAAAATAATTCAAGTATAAAATTAAAAAAAAGGTAAGTAATTAAGAGCATGACTCAATCATTAAAAATAGATCCTTACGGCTTTAGAGAATATGACGCACGATGGCTCTATAAAAAAGATATCAACTCCGAAGGAATCATAAATCTAGGAAAAGGTTTTGGAACCCAAATTATAAAACATACAAAAAAAAATAATCCCAGAATAGTTGTAGGCCATGATTATAGATCTTATAGCGAAGAAATTAAAATTGCACTCATAAAAGGATTGGTTTCTACAGGGTGTTTTGTGGAAGATATAGGATTATCCTTATCACCAATGGTTTATTTTGCACAATTTGATCTTAAAAGCGATGCTGTTGCAATGGTTACTGCAAGTCATAATGAAAATGGCTGGACTGGGGTAAAAATGGGCATCAAAAAAGGTTTAACACATGCGCCTGAAGAAATGAAAGAATTAAAAGAAATAACTTTAAATCAAAACTTTATAATTAACGAAGGAAATGAAAAAAAGATAAAAAATTATCAAGATATATATAAAGAAAATTTAATTAAAAAAAATAAAATTAAAAAAAAAATTAGAGCAGTTGTAGCTTGTGGAAATGGAACTGCAGGAATATTTGCTCCTGATATTCTAAAAAAAATTGGGTGTGATGTTATTGAATTAGACTGCAATCTAGATTGGACATTTCCAAAATACAATCCAAATCCTGAAGATTTAAAAATGCTACATGAAATTTCTAGAGCTGTTAAAGAAAATAATGCAGATATTGGTTTTGGATTCGATGGAGATGGTGATCGTGTAGGAGTTATTGATGATAAAGGAAACGAAATATTCTCTGATAAAATTGGCTTGTTGATTGCAAGAAATTTATCAAAATCTTATAATAATTCTAAATTTATAGTTGATGTTAAATCAACTGGACTTTTCTTAAATGATAAAATTTTAAATAAAAACAGTTGTAAAACTATTTATTGGAAAACCGGTCACTCTCATATTAAAAGAAAAGTTCACAAAGAAAAAGCGCTAGCAGGATTTGAAAAAAGTGGACACTTTTTCTTTAATAAACCATTAGGATATGGATATGATGATGGAATAAACTCAGCGATCCAAATTTGTCATCTATTAGACCAACAAAATAAAAAGATTAGCTCTATTATAGAAGAACTTCCAAAAACTTTTCAATCACCTACTATGGCTCCTTATTGTAAAGATGAAGAAAAATATAAATTAGTAGATGATTTGATAAAAAAGATAGAAAAATTAAAAAAAGATAAATTTAAAATTGATAATCAAGAAATTAAAGAAATATTAACAGTAAACGGTATTAGATTTTCTTTTGAAGATGGGTCTTGGGGGTTAATAAGAGCTTCTTCAAATAAACCATCTTTGGTTATTGTAATAGAAAGTCCTACATCAAATAATCGCAAACAACAAATTTTTAAATTTATCGACAATCTACTTCAAAAAACAAATAAAATTGGAGATTATGATCAGAAAATCTAATTAATTTTTATCCTCAGTAATTTTATTTTCTGAACTTTCCTCTGTATCTTTAGATTCAGACATTGACTGATCATTGTAAAACTTTTTTATAAGTTCCTCTTCTTTCTTTTTTTGATCTTGATCAAATTTATCTTCCCATTCTTTAATTCTTCGATTTTCTTCTCTGATCCTATCCTCCTCCTCCAACTTAGCTTTTAGGGCTAGTCTTTTTTCTTCTTCCAACATCTTCGCTCTTTCCTCTTCTTTTCTCAATTCTTCCTCTTTTTCTCTTTGTTCTTTTTCTTTTCTTAATCTTTCTTGTTCATCAAATTTTATTTTTTCCTCTTTTAATCGAAGTTCCTTTTCTTTTTCCCTTTGTGTAGCTTGTTCTTTTTGTAATTGTCTTTGAAGATCTTGTTGTCTATCTATTTCTAGTTGTCTTAGTCTGTTTTCTGTTTCTAAGAGCTTTTCTTGTTCATATTTCAATTTTCTTGATGCTTCGCGAATTTTTTGTTCCTCATCTAGTCTTTTTTGTCTTTCTATTTCTTTTAATCTAATTTTTTCTTGTCTTTCTTTTTCTTTTTCATCTCTTTTTTGTTGAGCTTCAATTTGCTTAATTCTTAATTGTTCTTCTTTAATTTTAATCTTCTCTTCCCTTATTCTTTGTCTTTCAAGCATTTTCATACGTAATTCTTCTTCTCGCAATCTTCTAGCATCTTCTCGAATTTTTTTAGCTTGTTCGTCTTTTATCTTTTGTTGTTCTATTCTCAATCTTTTTGCTTCAATTTTTTTTCTTTTTTCCTCATTTTTTCTAACTTGCTTTTCATTATCACTTATCAATTTTTTTTGAGCAAGAATCTGTTTTTTTTCGTCTTTGATTTTATTTAATCGTTCTTGTTGTTCATGTT
>CACJNO010000023.1 GCA_902594825.1 uncultured Pelagibacteraceae bacterium
ACTTTGATAAATGCATTGAGAATAAAGAAATTGAAGATTTTGTTTTGAATGATCGAGTCGAAGGAGTTAAAAATTTTAAGATAAATGCTACTCCTACGATAATAATTAATAATAAAAAGTTTGAAAAATCTCTTAATTATAAAAATTTAAAAAAAACACTAGAAAAACTGATATAAGTTAATGCATGGAGTTTAAAAAAATCCAGCTTAACGGTTTTAAGTCATTTGCTGAAAAAACCAGTTTCCTAATTGAGGATGGTTTGACAGGAATTGTCGGACCTAATGGATGTGGTAAATCAAATATAGTAGAATCTCTAAGATGGGTGATGGGAGAAACTTCGGCAAAAAGTATGCGAGGTTCTGGAATGGAAGATGTTATATTTTCAGGCACTTCTAACAAGGCTTCAAAAAACATAGCTGAAGTTTTAGTTACCGTTCAAAATGAAAAAAATGAAGGTCCTATTCAATATCGTGAGTTGGGTGAAATTAATGTAAGAAGAAAAATTGAAAAGGACAAAGGATCAAAATTTTACATTAATGACAAAGAGGTAAGAGCAAGAGATGCACAAATGTTTTTTGCTGATTTATCAACAGGTGCTCATTCACCTTCTATGATTAGTCAAGGTCGTATTGGCGCCCTTGTAACAGCAAAACCCACGGATAGGCGTGCAATTCTAGAAGAGGCTGCAGGAATTTCAGGTCTGCATGTAAGGAGACATGAGGCGGAATTGAGATTAGGAGCTGCAGAAAATAATTTAAAAAGAGCAGATGAGTTGAGAAGGCAACAGGAAAAACAATTAGCAAATTTACAAAAACAAGCAGAAGAAGCTACTAAATATAAAAACATATCCGATGAAATTAAAAAAATTGAAGCTGGCTTAAATTATTTAAAATTATTAGAAATTGATAAAGAAATAAGAGTTGAAAATGAAATCAACTCTGAGGCAGAAGAAGAAGTTAGCGGCTATAATGAAAAGATTACAGAATTAGAAAAAATAATTAAATTTGAGACAGAAAAGATAACACCTTTAAGAGAAAAAAATATTGAAACTTTATCAAAAGTTCAAAGGCTAAATTTAGAGCTTCAAAATTTAGACGAAGAAAATACAAGAACACAAGAAGAAATTGAAAATATAAAAAAATCGTTACAAACATTAGATGAAGATATCTCTAGAGAAAAAGGAATAATAATTGATGCTAACTCTAATGAGAAAAGACTTAAAGAAGAAAAAAATGAACTAATAGAAATAGATTCAAAGTATTATGAGACTGAAAAACAATCGAATGAAGATTTGGAGCAGACAAAAAATAAATTAAAAAATGAAATGGAAAATATTAAAAATTTGATTAGTACTAAAAAAAATGATGAAGCGATTAATGCATTAGATCTTTTTGAAACAAGTATTGAAAAATACGCAGACAGTTTTAGTAAAAATCAAAATATTAAAAAAGAATCTGTAAAAAGAAATGAAAGAATAAATGTTATTGAGAAAGAGGTCGAAAGCTGGAAAAAATTACTTTCAAATTCAGAGAAAATGGTCAAAGAATTGTTAGAAAGAAAAAATAAACTGAATGTGCAATTAGAAAAATTAGGCAATCAACCAAATATTCAAGCTGAAAAAAAAGGACAGGTTTCTGAAAATTTAAGGATCTCACAACAAGAAAAAATGAATAATGAAAAAATTATTGATGAAACTGATGAAAAAATTGAAACCTTAAGAATTGAATTAAATCAAATACAAGAACAATCGATTCAAATCAGAGAAAGAAAGGCAAGTTCTGGAGCAACGATAGAGGGTCTTAAAAAAAGAAAAAATGATTTAATTGATCGAATAAGCTCAGAACTAAATTTAACTGAAGAAAATATACTAGAAAATTCAAATCTTTATGGTGTGGAAGAGCTTCCTGATGCGGTTAACCAAGAAGATTTATTAGATAAAAAAAAACAGGAGAGAGAAAAACTAGGATCAGTAAATTTAAAAGCTGACGAAGAAACAAATAAATACGAAACTGAAATAAAAAAGATGGAGCAAGATAGAGCTGATTTAGTGACAGCAATAATTAAATTAAAAGATAGTATTAATGAATTAAATCAAAAAGGAAGGGAAAGACTTATAGACGCTTTTGAAAAAGTTAATAGAAAATTTAATGAAGTTTATACAAAATTATTTAATGGTGGTAATGCTAAACTTGAATTAGTTGACTCTGATGATCCACTAGAAGCTGGTTTAGAAATGTTAGTAAGCCCACCAGGAAAAAGACTTCAATCAATAACTTTATTGTCTGGTGGAGAACAAGCCCTAACAGCATTGTCGTTAGTTTTTGCTGTTTTTTTAACAAATCCATCCCCAATTTGTGTTTTAGATGAAGTCGATGCTCCTTTAGATGATGCTAACGTTACTAGATTTTGTAATTTACTAGAAGAGCTCACCAAAATCACTAATACAAAATTTATTATAGTTACGCATCACGCTCTAACAATGTCGAAAATGAATAGACTTTATGGTGTTACCATGCCTGAAAAAGGAATAAGCCAATTAGTTGCTGTAGATTTACAAAAAGCAGAGAGTATGGTTGCCTAAAAACAAAATAATGTCAAAAGATCAATTTAAAACTCGCTTGGAGATTGCAAAAAAAAAGGCCTCAAAAAGAAATCTAAACAACAAAAACCATAATCCATCACCAATTGGCACAGCTTTTAAGCTTAGCACCGAGCTTGTTTCAGCTGTAGCTGTAGGGACAATTATTGGGTTTATTTTAGACAAGACCTTTGGTACTAAACCCTGGTTAATTTTAATATTTTTTTTTGTAGGCGTAATTGCTGGGATCACTAACGTAGTTAAGTCTGCAAAAAACATGCAAAAATAGATTAAGAGAAAATTATGGCTTCAAATCCAATGACTCAATTCGAAGTTTATAGAATTGGGCCAGAAATTAAAATAGGTTCATTCGATATTTCATTTACAAATGCAAGTTTATTTATGGTCATAAGTTCGTTGGCTATTTTAATCATATTTAATTTAGGTTCTAAAAAAAATTCGATGTTACCTAATAAAATTCAACTTTTAGCTGAGCTTAGTTATACTTTTGTGTCAAAAATGATTAGTGATACTGCAGGATCAAAAGCAAAACCTTATTTTGCTTTTATATTTTCTTTATTTATGTTTGTTTTATTCTGCAATATGTTTGGAATGATTCCTTATACTTTTACAGTAACTAGTCATATTATTGTTACATTCATTTTAGCAGCATTTATTTTTATAGGAGTAACTGTTATTGGTTTTATTAAACATGGTTTTGGTTATTTAAAACTTTTTGTACCAAGTGGAGTACCAATTGTTTTACTCCCTTTAATAGTAGTTATTGAGATTATCTCATATTTAAGTAGACCTATTAGTTTATCTGTTAGACTATTTGCTAATATGATGGCAGGTCATACTATGATGAAAGTTTTCGGAGGCTTTGTTATTAGCCTTGGAATAGTCGGTGGATGGCTTCCACTGAGTTTTTCGGTTGCGCTAACTGGTTTGGAGATATTAGTTGCTTTTCTTCAAGCATATGTTTTTGCAATCTTAACATGCATTTATTTAAATGATGCATTAAATCTACACCATTAACATAGGAGGATATAATGGAATTAGAAGCAGCAAAAATGATCGGAGCAGGTTTAGCAGCAATTGCTTTAGCTGGAGCCGGAGTAGGTATTGGAATAATTTTTGGTAATTATTTATCAGGAGCTATGAGAAACCCTTCTGCAGCACAAAAGCAGTTTCCAAATTTGCTTTTAGGATTTGCTCTTGCAGAGGCTACTGGACTGTTTGGATTAGTAGTTGCATTAATCATTCTTTTTGCGTTTTAAATTAATGATTAAAAAATATTTTTTTCAGTTAGTATTTTTAAACCTCTTTTTTTCCAAAGAGGTTTATGCAGCTGAAAGTGGAGGTATGCCTCAATTAAATCCTGAATTTTGGATTTCCCAAATTTTTTGGCTTATATTAACTTTTGGTATTTTATATATTGTTTTATCAAAATTAATATTACCAAAAATAAGTGCAAACCTGGAATTAAGAAAATCCCAAATACAAGAAAATATTGAGGCGGCGGAGAAACAAAGAGAGGACAGTGAGTCTAAACTAAAAGAATATGAGAAAATAATTTCTGAAAGCAAATTTGAAGCAAAAAATATTTTTAAAGAAACTAGAGAAAAAGCTCTTAAAGAAATTAATGTTAAAAGAGAAAGTCTAGAGCAACAAATCGATGAAGAAATTAAAAAAGCAGAAAAAGAAATAAATGAACTTAAAAAAACTGCTCCGAAAAAAATTAACCAAATTGCAATAGAAACTTCCTCAGAAATATTAAAAAACTTAATAGGTACTGAAATTAACAATAGCAGTATTTCAGCTATTGTAGACGATCTTTCAAAAAAAAATGGTGATAAATATTATGGCAATTGATTCTACATTCTGGGTAGCAGTTTCGTTTTTTATATTTTTTGGAGGATTGATATATTTAAAAGTACCCCAAAAAATAAATGAGATTCTTAACAAACTTATTTTGGATATTAAAAATGAAATTAATGAAAGTGAAAAATTGAGAACTGATGCTAAAGTGTTATTGGATAATGCTCAAAAAAAACTTGATACAGCTCAATCAGTAAGTAAAGAGATTTTAGAACAAGCAAAAAAAGACAGCGATAGATTAATTATTGAACTAAATGATAGATTTCATAAATCATCTGAAATCAAAAAAAATTCTGCTGAAACTAAAATAGTTCAAATGAAAGAGGCAGCAATTAAAGAGATCAAGAATGCATCTATAAGAATTGCTGTAGATTCAGTTAAAAAGATTATTACGACTTCAGTAGATAAATCTAAATTAGATACCTTATTCCAAAAAAATTTAGAAGAAACTAAAGAAGAGTTAAAAAAAATTAACTCATAATCCACTTACAATTTTTAAAAAAAACTATAAATTATCTCAATGAATTCTGTTGTAATTGGCTCTGGTTTTGGAGGTATGGCTGCTGCATTACGCCTTAAAGCAAAGGGTCATGATGTAACTTTGATAGAAAAACATCCAGATCTTGGGGGAAGAGCAAGAGTATTTAAGAAAAATGGCTTTATTTATGATGGAGGTCCAACAGTAATAACTGCGCCTTACTTAATTAACGAATTATTCGAATTATTTAAAAAAAATCCAAAAGATTACATAAAACTTACACCTTTAAAAATTTGGTATCAATTTATTTTTGAGGACAAAACTAGATTTAATTACTCTGGGGATGAAAAGGAAATGAAAAAACAAATTGAGAAGATAAATAAAGAGGATGTGGTTGGTTATGAAAAATTAGTAGATTTTACAAAAAAAATTTTTAATAAAGGTTTTACAGAGCTGGCCGATGTTCCATTCGATAAACCATTTGTAATGATGCAACAATTACCAGCACTATTAAAACTTAAAAGTTACAAATCAGTTTATTCATTAGTTTCATCTTATATAAAAAATGAAAAATTAAGAAGAATGTTCAGTATGCACCCATTGCTTGTTGGTGGTAATCCTTTCACAACAACATCTATTTATGGACTAATTTTATATTTAGAAAAAAAATGGGGTATTCATTATTCAATGGGAGGGACTGGAAATATAATAAAAGGATTTGAAAAACTTATGAATGAGGAAGGAATTAAAATAATCAAGGGTCATGAAGTTACAAAAATTATTTCTGATAAAAAAATGATTACTGGTGTTCAACTTGATGACAAAACTATCATAAGTTCTAATAATGTTATTTGTAATGCAGATCCACCTGCAGTTTATGAAAAAATGTTAAACGGAAATACAAATAATTCATTTTTATTTAAATGGAAAAAAAATCGAATGGAATATTCAATGGGACTATTTGTTTATTATTTTGGTACTAAAAAAAAATATGAAAATGTTGAACATCATACAATTAAATTTGGAAATAAATATAAAGAACATCTAGATGATATATTTAATAAAAAAAAATTAAATGATGATATTAGCTATTATCTTCACAGACCATCTTCAACAGACAAATCTATGGCTCCTGAAGGTAACGATTGTTTTTATGTCCTTGTGCCTGTTCCAAATAATCAATCGAATATTGATTGGTCTATTGAGGGGGAAAAAATGAAAAATTTAGTAATTAATAAAATGCAAGACGACTTAATGCCCAATCTAAAAGAAAATATTATTGAAGATTTTTATTTGACTCCAGATTACTTTGAAAAAGATTTAAATACTAAATATGGTTCAGGTTTTTCTATACAGCCAAAATTTTCACAATCTGCTTATTTTAGATTTCACAATAAATCAGAAGTTTATGATGGTTTATATTTTGTTGGAGCAGGAACACACCCTGGTGCTGGTGTGCCAGGAGTTTTGTCATCGGCTAAAGTATTAGATAAAATAATTTAATGAATAAAAAAAACTATCTGGCTATTTTTGCTAAATCATTTAATTGGGCAGGTTTTTTTTTACCAAAAAAAATTTATGAAGATTCTGCGAAACTTTATGCATTTTGTAGAGTTCTTGATGACATAGCGGACGAAAAAATTGATTTAGATTTCAAAATTAAAAGGTTTGATGAAATGAGAGATTTTCTTAAAAGATTTTATCATTCAGATAATGAAGAAATACATTCATCTGACGAAAATGAAAAAATTGTTTATGATGTAATCACTCTTGCAAAAAATAAAAATATAAAAAAAATAATTTTAGAAGATTTAGTTGATGGTGTTGCCTCAGATTTAAAAAAAAGAATACATATTAGATCTGTTAAAGACTTATTAGTTTATTGTTATAGAGTGGCTGGAACAGTTGGTTTAATGATGTCAAAAATTCTAATGGTGAACGATAGGAGAGCTTTAAAGGGAGCAATTGATTTAGGTATTGCAATGCAATTGACAAATATTGCTAGAGACGTAGTTGAAGATAAAAAAATGAACAGAGAATATATCAAGCCAGATTTTGAAAATATTCAAGCAACCTTAAAACTTGCAGATATGTTTTATGAGAGCTCATTTAGCTCTATTCAGAAAATTCCGTTTAGATATAAATTTTCTATAATAGTTGCTAGAAGGATATACAGACAGATTGGTAGAAAAATTTTACAAAAAGGGAATATGGAAGATTATAAAAAATCTGGAAAAATATACGTTAATAATTTTGAAAAAATTTATCACACATTTATCTCTATATTTGATTTGATTTTAGTTTATTTAAAAGAAATAGAAACTCATCAAAGAGCAAAAGAACATGCTATTATAAGTCAGGAAGTAGATCTAGATGAAAGAATTTGATTATGTAATTATTGGAGGTGGATGTGCTGGTCTATCACTTGCCTATGAGCTTGAAATTCATAAAAAATTAAATGATAAAACTTTAGCAATTATTGAACCTAGACCAGATTATAAAAAAGACAAAACATGGTCATTTTGGAAAGTAACACCTCATAATTTTGATGATTGTGTTAGAAAAAGTTGGAAAAATTTTTCAATTAATGTACCAGGTAAAACAAATTATCTAGAATGTAAAAATTTTCCATACCAAAGTGTTGATAGTGGTTTGTTTTATGAAAAAATAAACAATAAACTTAGGCAAAATAAGAATATTTCTTTCTTTAAAGATATCACTCAAATCAATAAGAAAAATTCATTCATTTTTAATAGTGTGCCAGAAATTAAAAATAATCATTTAAATCTTTGGCAACATTTTTGTGGTGTAGAAATTGAAACTAAAAATAATTTTTTTGATGAAGAGATTTTCAATCTTATGGATTTTGACTGTGAACAAAGAGATAGTGTTCATTTCTTCTACACACTTCCTTACTCGAAAAATAAAGCTTTAGTCGAAACTACTTGGTTATCAAAAATGAATGATAATTCTCAGAAAGACTATGACCAACAAATTAAACTTTATATTGAAAATCATCTTAAAATTAAAAATAAAGATTATGAAATTATCTATAAAGAAAAAGGGGCAATACCTCTCTTTTATCCATCGAACAAAAAAGAAAAAAATAAAATTAATATTGGTACCGCTGGTGGTATGACAAGATTAAGTACTGGTTATACTTTTTTGAATATTCAAGATCATTGCAAGTTTATAAGAGAAAATTTTGAAAACATTGCTAATATCGGCAGATTTGAAATTAGTAAAAAATATCAATTTTTAGATGATATTTTTCTAAGAGTTCTAAACAAACACCCAGAAAAAATGTCAGATATTTTTTTTAATATGTTTAAGACCTCACCAAAGACTGTTATAAAATTTTTGTCTAATAAAAGTAATTATTTAGAGGATGTAAGTATAATTTTGAGAATGCCTAAATTGACTTTTATTAAAGCATTATTTTATTAGCAAATGGGTAATCAAATTAAAAAAATAAATTTTAATCACTCTTTCATTTTCTTTTTATTTTGCAACATTTTTTCATTAATAACATTTGTAAATGTTAATCTCACAATATCTCCATTAATTTGCTTCTTATTAATTTTGAGTATTGGTGTATCTCATGGTTCTCTTGATAATATGAAAGGAAAAAAACTTTTTGAAATATTCAAA
>CACJNO010000024.1 GCA_902594825.1 uncultured Pelagibacteraceae bacterium
AAAACTTATAGCCCTTTTTTGCCCATATGTCCGGATACAGGTCATGTTTTAGAAGTTCCAGTAAAAGAGATAAATAAAGATAAATCAAAAATAATTTTTGATAACAATGGAAAAGAGTTGGAGAAAAGTATCTTAGATGGAAATTGTAAGTTGCAATGGAAAGTTGATTGGGCCATGAGATGGTTTGCCTTAGATATAGATTTTGAAATGTATGGTAAAGATCTCATTGAAAGTGCAATTTTATCATCAAAAATTATTAAACTATTAGGCAAAACAAATCCATCTGGGTTTGCATATGAGTTATTTTTAGATGAAAAGGGAGAAAAAATTTCCAAATCAAAAGGTAATGGAATTACTATCGATCAATGGCTTGAGTATGCTTCACCTCAAAGTTTATCCTTATATATGTATCAAAATCCAAAAAGAGCAAAAAAACTCTATAAAGAAATAGTTGCAAAAGCTGTTGATGAATATTTAGATTTTATAGAAAGAGCAAAAAGTCAGGATGAATTACAATTATTAATGAATCCTGTATGGCATGTTCATAATAGTGTTGTGCCAAAAGAAAAAACAATTATGTCTTTTTCGATGCTTTTGAATTTAGTTGAAACAAGTAATGCTGATAGTAAAGAGCTTTTATGGAAATTTGTAAAGAAATATAAAAAAAATATATCGGAAAAAGATTATCCAATTTTTGATAATCTAATAGGATATGCAATTAAATATTTCAATGATGTGATTAAGTCTCAAAAAAAATATAAAAAGCCGAATAGTAAGGAAAAATTAGCACTAGAATCTCTGATAAATACTTTAGATAAGTGTAGTGACAACATGAGTCCAGAAGATATTCAAACTTTAATATACTCAACTGGTAAAGAGAATGGTTACTCTGAAAATTTGAGAGATTGGTTTAAATTAATTTATGAAGTTGTTTTTGGTGATGAAAATGGGCCAAGAATTGGATTTTTTATAAGTTTTTTTGGTGTCAAAGAAACGAAAGACCTTATAATAAATAAAATAAAATAATGTTTTCAAATATAAGATCATTAATTTTTAAATTAGATCCAGAGACTGCACATAATTTAGCAATTAAATCTTTAAAATTTAATTTTGTTCCAAGTTTATTAGATAAGGAAAAAGATAATCCATTATTTACTACTAAATTATTTGGTAAAAATTTGGATAATCCAATTGGAATGGCAGCAGGTTTTGATAAAAACGCAGAGGTATATAATTCATTATTTAGACTAGGTTTTGGCTTTGTTGAAGTAGGTACAATTACTCCTTATAAACAATATGGCAATCCTAAACCAAGAGTTTTCAGATTAGTTGAAGATCAAGCTCTTATAAACAGACTTGGATTTAATAATTTAGGTGCAAAAAATATTATAGAACGCATTAAACAAAATAGTCCAATAGGTTTACTCGGAATAAATATTGGTCCAAATAAAAACACAGAGAAAAAAATGAATGATTATATTGAATGTTTTAAAACTTTTCATAAAGTAGCAGATTATATTACGATTAATATTTCTTCTCCAAATACAGAGAATTTAAGAAGTTTTCATGATCAAGTAAAATTAGATGAGTTATTAAAAGCTCTTAATGAAGAAAAAAAAAATTTAAATTCAATAACTCCAATTACAGTAAAGATATCTCCAGACATCAATGATCAAGAAATTGAAAAAATTTCTGAAGTACTTTTGAATAATAGGATTGAAGCAACAATAGTATCAAATACATCGGATTCTACTAGAGGTAATTTAAAAAATATTCAAGGTCACCAAAAAGGTGGATTATCAGGTAAACCAATTGAATTTCAGTCCACAAAATTAATTAGTAAATTTTATAAAATCTTAAATGGAAAAATAAAAATTATTGGAGTAGGTGGAGTAGACTCTGGAAAAAGTGCTTATGAAAAATTTTTAGCAGGTGCTAATTATGTTCAACTTTATACAGGAATGGTTTTTAGAGGCCCAAATATCATTAACTTAATAAAAAAAGAGCTTAAAGAATTATTATTGAGAGATGGAGTAAAAAACTTTAGTGAAATAGTAGGAAAAAATAAAATAACCTAAATCTAATAAACTTGACGCAATCAATTTCTGACCTTATATAGTCGATCATATTATGTCAAAAAAATGTGAACTTACTGGAAAAAATCCAATGAAAGGTCATAATGTTAGTCATGCTAATAATAAGACCAAAAGAAGATTTCTGCCAAATCTAAAAAAAGTAAAATTTAGAAGCGAGCTTTTAAAAAGAAGTTTAAAATTAACTGTTAGCAATGCAGGCGTTAGATCAGTGGATAAAAAAGGAAGTTTTGATGAATTTTTAAAAACTGTTAAAAATAAGAATTTATCCCCAAGACTAAAAAAATTAAAAAAAACTTTATTAATTAAATCTCCTTATCAAAAAAAATCTGTTCAATCTAAAACTGCTTAATGAGCAAATCGTTTATTCTTCTATCATTTTTGATGGGGGCAATTGTTTTATCATCAAATTATCTTGTTCAATTTCCTATTAATTATTATGGATTAAATGAAGTACTTACTTACGGAGCGTTTAGTTATCCAATAGCATTTTTAATTACAGATTTAGCAAATAGATCATATGGAAAATTTGTTGCAAGAAAAATTGTTTATCTTGGTTTTTTATTGGGTATTGGGTTTACAGTTTTATTTTCTACAGACTTTGCAGATTTTATATCTATCAGAATTGCAATTGGATCTGGAACTGCTTTTTTGACTGCTCAACTTATAGATGTCCAAATATTTGATAATTTAAGAAAAAAGAAATGGTTTATTGCTCCATTGACCTCATCAATGATTGGATCAACAGTTGATACTTTCTTATTTTTTTCAATTTCTTTTTATGGGACAAGTATACCATGGCTTACATTAGCATTTGGAGATCTAGGAGTTAAGATATTTGTAGCTTTGATGATGTTAATTCCATTTAGATTGTTGTTAAAAACTTTTAAACCTATCTAGATTTAATACAGATATTTGTAAGCTAAAATCTTATAAGCTAGTTTTGCAACTAAGAAATTATAAGAGTTGAAACCTTTTATTGGAGATAATTCATTAATGTCTGCCCCTACTATGTTTGAATTCTTAACAGCAATTTTGATTATATTTAAAGTTTCATCCCAAAGTAATCCACCGGGTTCAGGGGTACCAGTCGCTGGCATAATACTTGAATCTAATCCATCTACATCAAACGTTAAATAAACATTCTTATTTTTTATCAATTTTTTAAAAATTTTCATATTCCATTTAGCCTTATCTTTTGCCCAAAAAATATTTATTCTTGATTTATTTTTTTTTAAAAAAGGTATCTCACTTTTTGAAATATTTCTTATTCCAAATGAAATTATAGATACATTTTTGTGATCTAGACATCTTCTTATAGCAGAAGCATGAGAAAATTTTTCTCCGTTATAACTATTTCTTAAGTCTGCATGTGCATCAAAGTGTAATAAGCAAATTTTCTTATATTTTTTTACAAAAGGTATAATACATCCAGGTGTTATAGAGTGTTCACCTCCGAACGTCATTGGAAAAAGTTTTTTGTCTAAAATATTCTTATTAATATTTGCCATTTTTTTAAGAGCTTTATTTATGTTTTTATCAATTTTAAAAGGCTTTAAAGTTTTAATACCTATTTTTTTGTAAGGTTCACAATTTAATTCCTCATCATAAAGCTCTACTTGATGAGAAGCTTTAATTATTTCTTTTGGTCCATTTCTAGTACCACCACCATAACTAACGGTTTTTTCTAATCCAAACGGAACAATTACAACTTTTTCTCTAAAATTAAAATTGTTATCAATTCCAAGAAATCCATTTTTGTTAGAAAGATACTTCAATTTATTTATCCAAAAATTTTAGAAAAATTTTTCCTTACTCTATTTTTCCATTCACCTTTATGGTAGGCATCACTGCCAATCAGTGGTAGCACACTTGTTGCTTCTGCAAAAACCATTTGTTCTTTTGTTATATCTACTTTACCCCATGAACTCGCTTCTTTCAAAGTTGAACTACTGCAAGCACCATCTCTTGAGTCGGCAACTGTAATTTGTATAGCATATTTATGCATATCAACTTCTTTTCCTAATAATTCTGCACAAATAACAGTATCTTGAATAAAATTTTTTGGCACACCACCTCCAATCATAAATAGACCAGATCCTTTTGATTGAATTTTAATTTCTGTTAACTCTCTAAATTCTCTTATTGAGTCTATCGTCAAATGTTTTTTTGGATTCTTTTCTTGATGAATAACTAGTCCAAAACCAGCACTAGAGTCAGTAAAAGCTGGGCAGAATATAGGAACATTATTGTCAAAAGCAGTTTCTATTAATGAGTCTTTTTTCACAGAGTTTTTTTTTAAGTATTTACCCATTTCATGAATAAACTCCCTAGAAGTATAGCTTCTAGGCTCTAAATTATCTGCAATTTCACAAATTTTTTTATCACATATTTGAAGTTCGTCTTCGTCGATATATGTATCATAAATCCTATCTATATAATTTTTTCTTAATTCGGTATCGTCTTGGAATTGTGAACCTTGATAGTGTTTAAATCCTAGTGCTTCAAAAAAATCCATATCAATTATTGAGGCCCCTGTCGCAACGATAGCATCAACCATATTATATTTGACCATGTCTTTATAAATATTCATACATCCAGCTGCTGATGTTGATCCCGCAAGTGTTAAAAAAATCGTACAATCTTTATCTTTAAGCATTTCATTAAAAATATTTGCTGCATTTGCAGTTTCTCTTGATACAAATGACATTTTCTTCATAGAAGAAATAATTTTTCTTGAATCGAAAGATGTAATGTCAATATGTTCGATAGGGGTCTTAAG
Organism: uncultured Pelagibacteraceae bacterium; assembly: GCA_902594825.1. Classification (GTDB taxonomy): domain Bacteria; phylum Pseudomonadota; class Alphaproteobacteria; order Pelagibacterales; family Pelagibacteraceae; genus Pelagibacter. The sequence continues at coordinate 4,876 of CACJNO010000024.1, forward strand.
AAAATCTTTTTTACTATTATGACCTAAATTTTTTTTTTCAGACATTAAGCAACTAAAGTGGCTTTATTAATGTCTTTATTGTAAAGGCTCATTATTGGGTTATCATCAACTTCATATATCTCGTTGGAAAAGAAACCATTAAACTGCGTTCTAAATGTCAATCCATAAGCGCCAAGTTGACCCAATTCGATATAATCATTTTCTTTAATATTATTAGGTAAAAGAAAAGGACCTTTCATATAATCCATGCTATCACAAGTCGGACCATAAAAATCGAAAGCAGTTAGTTTTTTTGAAATAATTTTATTTGAACTATCTTTAATCATTTTAGATGGAAAAACTATGTTTGGTGTTCCTGCATCAAAAAGAGTTCCATAAGTTCCATCATTAATATAAAGTTTTTGTTTTTTTCTTAAATTTACTCTTACTATTGTTGAACCACTTTCTGAAACTAATGCTCTTCCAGGTTCGCATATAATTTCAGGTAAATTATCTAATTTTAAGTTTTCTAAACTTTTTGTTATTTCTTCAAAATAATTATCTAAAGATTGTGGAATTAAATCTGGATAGATTGTTGGAAATCCACCTCCAACATTTAAATAATCAGGAACTATTTTTGTTTTTTTGATTATATTCCCTATCTCCGTAATACCTTTAGCATAGGAAATAGGGTGCATACATTGAGAACCTACATGAAAACTCAATCCAATTTTACTTGAATATTGTTTTACTAATCTTAATAATCCTGCTGCCTCTAAATTTAACGCACCAAATTTTTTGGATAAGTCTATTTCAGCATGTTCATTTGAAACTGCAACTCTTACAAATAATTCAAGATCTTTAGCACCACTTGTACTTTCGATTATTTTGATTAATTCATCTTTAGTATCTAGTGCAAATGTTTTAATACCATATTTAAAATACGCATCACTAATACTTTCACGACTTTTTACTGTATGCATGAAAGAACACTTAGCTGAAAGACTTAATTTTCTAACTGATTTAATTTCTTCAATTGATGCTACATCAAATTGGTTAATTCCACTTTTTAAAAGTGTTTTTATTACTTCGGGATGAGGATTTGTTTTTACTGCATACAAAATTTTTCCAGGAAATTTTTTTTGAAAAAAATTTGATGCAGAAAGAATAGATTTCTTTCTTATACAATAAACTGGTTTATCAGGTCTCAGTTGATTAACTAGATTTTCAACTGATTTAAATTTTTGCATCTAATATGCCCCCCAAAAAAAATTTAACAAAAAAAAAGCTTTTTTATTAAAAAACTTTAATATTTCGAGCAATTAATTCCTTTACTAATAAAAATTCGGTAGTTGTTAATTTATCTGGTAATTGCATCCCATTCCATTCACACTCTAATTGTGATGGATCTAATTTTAATTTTCCATGTGAAATAATACTTTTATTTTCTTCTAAAATTTCTTTTGAATCTTTTTTTCTAAGTTGAACTCTTATTCTTTCAATTAATACCTTAATAGAAAAACCTCCAGACTTTTTCACAAAATCATCTGCCCCTAATTTCAATCCTAGAAGTTCATCTATTTCATCATCTTTTGAGGTCAAAAATATAACTGGCAAGGAAGTTTTTTTTCTTAGTTTTTTTAATAATTCTTCTCCGTCCATTTTTGGCATTTTTATATCAATAACAGCAAGATCAGGAGGGGTTCTTGTTAGGCCGATTAATGCACTCTCTCCATCTATATATGTTTGTACTTTGAAGCCCTCTTTTTCTAAAGCTATACTTAAGCTTGTTAAAATATTTCTATCATCATCAATTAGAGCAATTGTTTGTTTGTGCATTCTTAATTATAAAAATACTAAATTGTTCTAATTTGGGCAATCAAATTTAAATTAATGAAGGGCACCCCAATTATCACCAATATTTATATCTACTGTTAGCGGTATTGAAAAAGAATGATATTCACTTTCAGCTACACTAGTCATTTCTTCAATTATAATTTTGCTGATTCTTTTTGCCTCTTCTTTAGGAGTTTCAAATATTAATTCATCATGAATTTGTAATAACATTTTCGTATCATCATATTTTTTATCACTTAATTTTTTAGACAATCTTATCATAGCCAATCTCATTATTTCTGATGCTGAACCTTGAATTGGTGCATTAATTGCTGCACGTTCTTGGAAATTTCTAACACTATAATTCTTATCATTAATATTCATAAAATGAGATCTTCTACCAAAAATATTATTCACATATCCATTTTTTCTGCAAAATTTGATTGTTTGATCCATATAAACTTTTATTTCTGGAAATTTAGAAAAATATGAACTTAAAAAATCCTCTGCTTCATAATTATTCACATTAATCTGTTTAGCTAATCCATATTGTGAAATTCCATAAATAATTCCAAAATTTATTGCTTTTGCTTTTCGTCTTTGATCTTGTTTTACCTTTTTAATGTCAGTATTAAATATTTGGCTTGCAGTCAATGAATGGATGTCTTCATTATTTTTAAATGCCTTTTTTAGTTCTTTAACATCTGCTAAGTCAGCTAAAATTCTCATTTCAATTTGATTATAATCTGCAGAAATTAAAACAAAATCTTTTTTTGCTATGAAAGCTTTTCTAATATTTTTTCCATCTTCTGATTTGATTGGTATATTCTGTAAATTTGGATCACTAGAAGCTAATCTACCAGTTGTTGTGGCTGCAAGCAAAAAAGATGTATGAACTCTTCTTGTTTTTGGATTAATATGTCCTGGTAAAGAATCAGAATACGTATTTTTTAGTTTTGATAATTGTCTCCAATCCAAAACTAATTTTGGAAATTTATGACCTTTAAAAGCAAGATCCTCTAATACTGATGCGCTAGTTGCAAATCCTCCC
>CACJNO010000025.1 GCA_902594825.1 uncultured Pelagibacteraceae bacterium
AAAAAAAATTTATTAGATAAATTATTTACGTTGTTTTGTAATTCATCTTTTCTTTTTGATGGATTAATTCTAATCTCTATGTTTCTTTTACTTAATATTTTTTTAATTATTTTTGCTATTTGAATAATTCTAATTTTTTTTGAAGTAGTTAAATGAAGCTCTTTACCCTTTTTAATAAAAAAATTAAAATTACTCATAATTTTAAATAATCCTTTAGAGCAATCATCGGCATATAAAAATTCACGACTCTCATTACCATTGGTTAGCATATCTATTTTTCTTTTATTAAGTGCCATCAATACAAAATCAGTTATAACATGTGATTTCTCAATTTCTTTTTCAATACCATATACATTCCAAAATTTAACATACAAACAATTTAAAGATTTTGAAACATCCTCCCCTAATCTTTTTAGAGTGCCATAAGGTGAAAAATCCATATTTGACATCTGACTGCTAGCAAAAACAAATTTTTTATTATACTTTTTTAATAACCTGAAAACATTGCTCATTATTAATAAATTATTAATCAAAAAATCATATGTTCTTTGATACTTTTTGAGATATCTTGAACCACCAACATCAAAGGCTAAAAAGAATACAAAATCACTTTTTTTTATATTCTTTTCAAGTTTCTTATTATTAAAATTTCTGAGATCAAATGAATTTCCATAACTAATATCAAATTTTAAAATCTCATATTTTTTTTTTCTTTAAAAAAATCTACTAAATGTCCTCCAATTTGCCCATTAGAACCAAGTATCAAAATTTTTTTTTTCATTTATTATTTTTATTATAAAAGTTGATAAAAATCTTCTTGGTTTCAAAAATAATTTTTTTTATTAAATTATAAGGATAAAATATCATATATGATAATAACAATCTTAAATTTAAATCTTTAAAATTAAAAATTTTCATTAAAAGATAATAATATGAACCATATGCATACCATTTACTTAAATTGTTACTTCTAAGAAAGTTTAAGAAATAACCTTGATTTTCTTTCCAAGATTTTATTTGCCAATCTCTATTTTCAGTAAAAGCACCAAAATCATTATCAAACTTAAAAACATTCATATATTTAAATAAATTTAACCTTTTTAATCCTAGAGCCTCACTTGCTGCGATATAAAAGTTTTCATTTATCCCCCAATCATATTGATCATATGTTTTGATTATCTCTTTAAATTTGATGGATTTTTCTTTTGAAATCTTAAAAATAATCAAATCAATACCATAATGAGGCCAAAAGTTATTTTTAATTTTTCCATTCGTTATATGAGTGTTAGGATAAACTAATGCACAATAATTTTCATAATTTATTTTTGACAAAATTTTAAATAAATGATTTGGAACAATAATATCAGCAGTAGAATAAATCAGATATTCAAAATTTCCATGATTAATGTATTGATTTAAAGCATTATCCAACATCAGTTTATTTGAATATTTTTTTTTAGGAGGCAAGTCTTTTTTTGAAATGTTTGTGTAAATGTTTTTTATATTTTTCTTTTTAACAAAGTCTTTAACATTTTCCTCATCAAATTGAGTAAGACTAAAAGTAACATCGAAATTTATACTTTTAATTGAATCTACAAATTGACTTTGGTAATAATCATTTACTTTTGACTTACCAATGGGTCTAAAGGATACTAGCCATAATGCTTTCATTGGAGTCTAGACTGTTTATTTTACAATATTACTTTTAGAAAATTTATCAATATTAGTTCCACCTTCTATTTGATCATTGATCCATTTGTAAGTTTTAGTTAATCCCTCTTTTAATGAGTGATTTGGTTTCCAACCTATATTTTTTTCAATTAATGAATTATCACTAGATCTTCCTCTTACTCCTTTTGGTTTATCAAGTTGATAATTTCTTTTTACTTTATAATCTGCAATTTCCTCTATCATCTCAATCATTTGATTAATTGAAACCTGCTCTTCACTTCCAACATTAAATACATCACTAAAACCACTGTTAAAAACATCTAACGTACCTTTAATGCAATCATCAATATATAAAAAACTTCTTGTTTGTTCACCATCACCCCAAACATCAATTTGTTTTAAATTATTTTTTTTTGCTAAAATAATTTTTCTACATAAAGCAGCTGGAGCTTTTTCTCTTCCACCATCAAAAGTACCTTGAGGTCCATAAATATTATGATACCTCACTACTCTTGTTTCTAAACCAAAATCTTCACTAAAATGACGACACATACGCTCACTAAATAATTTTTCCCATCCATATCCATCTTCTGGATCTGCAGGATATGCATCTGTTTCTTTCAATCCAGATACAAATGTTTGTTTTTGTTTAAGTGCATTATAAACACAAGCACTTGATGAAAAAAAATATTTTTTACAAGAATTTTCAATTGCTGATCTTAACAAATTAGTATTAACTAAAACTGAAAGCATACATTCAGCTTTATTATTTTCGATAAAACCCATACCCCCCATGTTGCATGCAAAGTTAAAAATATAATCTACATCTTTTGTGACTTTTAATGTGTTTTCATATTCTTTTAAATCTAAACTAAAGTTTTTTGCATTATCAAAAATTTGAAACCAATACTCTTTAGGCTTTATATCTGCGCAAACTAATTCATAATTTTTATCATCTTTAAATATAGATGCCAAATGTCCTCCGATAAATCCTCCTGCACCACATACTAAAATTTTTTTTTTCATTTATTTCTATTATCCATTATTAATATTCTCATTTATTTCATTTTTATATTTCATTATGAAATCTGAACAAATTCCTAAACAATTCATAACTCTATAATTTGAAATTTCTGGAAGAACACAGATACAATTTTTGGATAATTTTTTTCCAGGGTATGCCCAAAAATATCCTTTACTTGTTATTGTATAATCGTCATTTTGATGCCAAAAATAATGACAGTTTATTTTTGACATTTCAGATAAAGCCTCAATATTTTTTGCATGGCACCAGAATTTTTCTTTACAAATAAATTCTTTGTCAACTTTAAAGATTGGACTATCGTGACCTAAATAAAATTTATTATTTTTGAACCAAACGTCTATTTCTACATCAAATCCTTTATCTACTGCTTTCATTATATATTCTGGATTATTCTCATTTTTCTCAGATTTTCCCTCAATATTGCCTCTGTGTGAAATGTAAATCATATTTACTAATTTTATTCTAAAGTAATTGATTTACTTCACAAATCCCCATTTAGCAATAGCTTGCTCATATTCAATTTCATGATTTTTATCTATGGCTTGACGCATAGCTTTAGCACCAGCAAGAGTTCCACTTGGATGACCATGTATAGCACCCCCTACGTTAGCAATAAAATCATTTCCAAATCTTTTCACATTAGCTTGAACTAAACCTGGATGCATACCACAACTTAAAGCTGGAACTACATTTAAGTTACGCAAAGTAACTAAAGATTTTTTTAATTCTTCCTCACTTTCATTTAAGTATCCTCCCCACATTCCAGCATGAATAGAGTCAACACCCATAATTCCTGCCAAATGACAAATTACATTCCAATCAATTCCAAATTTATGTTCTGGATCTGTGAAAACTCTATCTCCAGATTTTTGAAAATGTATAAATAGTGGTAAATCTAATTTTCGAACAGCATTATAAACGCCTAAACCAGACCAATGATTGATATGAATACTATTACCACCAAGTTCACTAACTAACTTTGCTCTTTTAATTATATGGTGATGATCACCATTAATACAAACTGCATAAATAACTTTTTTTGATTGTTTATTAATATAATTTGAAATTAAAGGTACTCTATCTTCAATTTTACAAAATGATGGATTGCTTAATATTTCATCTTCTTTAATAAAATCAACACCTCCATCAATCAGTTCCTTTATCATTTCTAAAAGTACTTTTGGACTCATTCCTGTTTTTGGTTTAATAATTGCTCCACTGAATGGTTTATTAGCTTGTCCAGAAACTTTTCTTAAACCACTTATTCCATACTTAGGTTTTAAATAATACTTTAGAACTTCCTCAGGAAAATCTATATCGACTAATCTGCATTTATGAAATATGTCTATATCCATTTGACCACCCATTAATTGACATAGCAAATGACTAATACCATCACCTTCCCAATCAGTATTAATTATTGGGAATCCTATTTTTACATGCCCTTTGTTAATATCTTGTAACTCATTTCTATCATGTAAAATTACACAACTACTATTTTCAAAAATTTCATTTGTTTCCCATTTATTTCTTACATTTGGATTACCAACACTTTGGCCTATAGCAAGATTCCATGCTGCTTTTGATAAATCTTCTTTCTTACATTCTATATAATATTTAGCTACAACGTATTTTTTTTTATCGATTTTTGGATTGTAAAAAAGCATTATTTTTTAAAATCTTTTAAGAATTTATCAAGTTCTTCTGGGGTCCCCATCCCCCACATTTCATCAACTAAACTTGCTTTAATTACTTTTCCATCATTAATAGCTTCATTATAAACGGGACATATATAAAATTCATTATTTGTTCTAATATTTTTTTTTATCATTTGATTTGCATAAAAAACAAAATCTGACCCTTTTTTCCAATGATATATTCCAACCGTAGCAGAATTTGAAATTGGTTTTTTTTCAGCAACTTCTTTAACTATACCATTTCCATCTACCTTGGCGAAACTATGCTTAGGATGCAGGCTCTCAAATGTTAGAATACCACCATCGCTATCATCGTGATTAAAATAAGAAATTGTTTCAAAGCTATTCCATTTTATATATTGATCTGAATTTGCAATTATTAAAGGCTCATCATTATTAATTAATTCTGTTGCTTGTAATACAGTGCAAGCAGCCCCTTCGGTTAAACCATCAACTTGAATTATTTTACAATTTGGAGAAATAACTTCTAATAAATTTTTTAGATTATATTTATCGTAATGGGCTTTTTGAACTAAAAATATATAAGTACCATCAATATTCAAATTTGATACAACTGTCTGTATCATAGGCTGACCATTCACTTCAATTAATGGTTTTGGAAATGTATAACCAGCTTCTTGAAAACGACTACCGGCACCAGCCATAGGAATAACAATATTCATGATACTTTCTAAATTTTCTTCTTTTCTTAAAGCATTTCCCTAATGGAATAAATATATATTATTGAGAAATAATTATTTTATATGTAAATAATATTAAAAAACACCATGTTTTACAACAATTTAAAAAAAATTTTAAAAAAACAATTTCCTATGTTTGCTCAAAAATTAATAGTTATCAGAGATAGCTCTAATATAATGAGATATTTTAAAAATTTTTTTTTTATCAATTTTAAAAAAAATGTTCATGGAAAAAAAATTGTTTCAAAAGAGAAAGGTTTTTTATTTGATTTTACACTAGATAATTTTGTTTCTTATAATCTAAGACCGAAAAAATCTATTAATGTTATTGTTGAGGATGATGATCATTCAAATAAAGATACAGCTGTAATTATACAAGGTAATCTAGATGGATTAGATGATTTTACTAAACAAACTGTAGAAATTTATTTAAAAATATTTAAGGATTCAACTATAATTCTTTCAACGTGGGACACGGATATTAATAAAAATTTTTATAATAATTATAAAGATAAAATAAAAATAATTATCAATGAAAAACCTAAAAATATTTTACACACTACTGATTTGCAAACTCTTTCAACATCATCAGCTATAAAATATGCAAAGGATTTGAACTTAAAATATTGTTTAAAAACAAGAACTGATTGTAGAATTTACAAAAAAAATACGATTACATATTTAAAAAATTTACTTAAACTATTTCCTATTAATCAAAAATTTGAAAAATTAAAATCCAGAATTATTTCATGTTCTGTAGATACAAGAAAATATAGAGTTTATGGATTTAGCGATATAATGCTTTTTGGGAGTATTGAAAATATAGATAAATATTTTGAGAATGAAAGTTTTGAGATGGGAATAGAAAAATATAACTTTGGAAAATACCCTTCTGTAATTAATGAAACACCAGTCGTTCATGAAATTTTTCTATGCGCGAGATTTCTAAAAAATTGTAATATAGAAATAGACTGGACACTTTCAGATTGGTGGAATAAATGTAGAGATATATTTTGCGTTGTTGACCCATCTACAATAGATTTATTTTGGTTTAAGTTTCATTGGAAATTTGAGCAAAGATTTATAACTAACTATACTTCTAATTTCACTCAATCTCTTCAATTTTCTGATTGGTTAAATTTATATTCTAACCAAAATTACAAATTTGATGAAAATAAAAAAGAAAAATGGAGAAGTGAAAATGGCTTATTTGTACAATAATAAATATTTTAACAATATTCTAATTTCTGGGTTACCAGGAATATTGTCAATTTTCCTATCTTTTTTTTCTATACCAATTTTTTTGAACTTTTTAGCTACCGAACTTTATGCAAATTTTTTAATTCAACACTCAATATTAACATTAGGAATGATATTAAATCTAAATATTGGAAAATTTGCTGCAATCAAAATTCAAAAAGTAAATAAAAAATTAAAAAAAGAAGTTATCTTTACAAGTATAATAACTAGTTTTTTTTCAGGTCTAATCTTATCTACAATTACTTATTTAATAATTTTTTATTTTTTTGATGATAAAAACTTTTTTGATATTTCAATATCACTACTTTTAGGTTTATTCGTAACAATTTGCTACATAAGCACCGAACATATAATTAAAGGATTAAGTTATTTTAAGTTATGCAGTTTTTCTAATCTTCTATTTTATAGTTTATCTTTATCACTCCCAGCTTTTTTATTAATCATTGATCATACAAATGAAGTGGTATTAAATAATCTATTTAATATTTCTCTTTTAATAAAATTTTTATCTCTATTATTTTTAATATTATTTTTAATCATTAAGAGAAAACTAATTTTTACAAAAATAGATTTTAATTTGTTTGAAGATTTTAAAATTCACTCAAAATGGATGACGATAACAGCTATTTATAATCAAATTTATGACTATATAGATAAATATTTGATCAAAATTAATATCGGGGCTTTAATGTTGGTAACATACTCAGTTCCTCAACAAATTGCAGCTAAACTTACAATTTTTTCACAATCAATAATTGCAGTTTTATTACCTAAATTATCGAAACAAAAAAAAGATACTAATAAAAGAGAAATTTTAAGCGCTAATATTTACTTATTTTTTTCAGTTATAAGTTTTTTATTAATAATATTTATACCTTTTTACGATGAAATATTAA
>CACJNO010000026.1 GCA_902594825.1 uncultured Pelagibacteraceae bacterium
CATTCATTAATTTTTACATCTAATGAAACTTGATACCAAGTAGCAATCAAAATTAAGAATGTTCCACCTATACTCCATAGAAACCATTTTTTTTGAGTAAAAAATTTAAACATATCTTATTTTAAGAAGTTATCTGCGTATGATTTTTTTACAATTTTTCTTTTTTTTGGTTCTATTAATTCATATTCAATTTTCATTTTTTTGGCATAATCTATAGCCATTTCTTTAGATGAAAATTCCAAATTTAATTCAGATAGAGTGTTAGAAGAACTCTCCCAACCCATTAATGGATTTTTAGAAGGGTTCTCTACTTCATATTCTAGTATCCATTTATCAGTTTTACCTAAACCTGATTGCATGGGATTTTTGTTAGGAATATAAATTTTTGCTTTTTTCATAATAAATGGTCGGAGTGGCAGGATTTGAACCTGCGACCCTCTGGTCCCAAACCAGATGCGCTACCAGGCTGCGCTACACTCCGAATGATGTACTAATACAGTAGTTATTGATATTTTCAATGGATAAAGCGATCAAAATTAAAAGAATTTTGAAGAAAATCTGATATATAAGAAACATGATTATAACATGTCCAGCTTGTGAGAAAAAATTTCAAATTGATGCGACTTTAATACCCAATGAAGGTAGAACTTTACAATGTGGATCATGTGGTCATCAATGGTTTTATAAAAAAAAAATTGATGATAAATTAAATTATTTAGAAGAAAAATTAATTTCAAAAAAAAATCTTTCATCTAATAAAATTAAAAGAAAATCTGTTAAAAATCAGATTAATATCAAAAAAGAAAAATTAGATGTGGAAAAAAGTTTTTCAAATAAAAGAGATACAGCTATAGTTAAATATGAAGAAAAACAGAACTTTACATTTACTAAATTTTTAGGATATATTTTAATAATCATTTTATCTTTTCTAGCAATGATAATAATTATTGATACCTTTAAATCACCCCTTTCTATCATTTTTCCTAATGTTGATAATTTTCTTTATAGCTTATATGAAATAATGAAAGATATATTTTATTTTATAAAAGATTTAATTAAATAAAATGATTAACTATATTTCAAAACCTTTTAAATGGTTCTTTAAACTTGAAGCAGCCAGTGGGTTGGTATTATTATTTGCCGCAATTATAGCTTTAATTATAAGTAATTCAGATATATCAGATCTATATTTTTCTTCTTTAAATAAATATATTTTTTTAGGTATTAATAATTTTGGAATAAAATTAAGTGTAATACATTGGATAAACGATGCCTTAATGGCTATATTTTTTTTCTTTGTTACTCTCGAGATTAAAAGAGAATTTTTACAAGGGGAACTGTCTAATATTAAACAAGCTTTATTACCAATTATTGGAGCAGTTGGAGGAATGCTTGTTCCAGCGTTAATTTATATTTATATCAATTTAGGTGACAACGAAACACTTAATGGTTGGGCTATTCCTTCAGCTACAGATATTGCTTTTTCTTTAGGCGTTTTATCTTTGCTTGGAAAAAGAGTTCCTTTATCATTAAAAGTTTTTTTAACTGCTCTAGCGATAATTGATGATCTAGGTGCTATTGTTATTATTGCCCTATTCTACTCAGGAGATTTGAGTATTAAGTATTTAGCATTAATGTTTTTAGCTTTTATTGTTTTGTTATTAATTAACAAATTTAATATTAGAAAGTTTCTACCTTACTTAGTTGTTGGACTTTTCCTTTGGGATTTTACTCATAACTCAGGTATTCATGCTACTATTGCTGGTGTGTTGCTAGCTATGACAATTCCTCATAGAAAAAAAGAAAAAGATTTTTCTTTATTAATAAAAATAGAACACGCAATTAGTCCATATGTTGCTTTTGGAATAATGCCATTATTCGCTTTTGCTAATGCAGGTGTTTCTTTAGAGGGTTTGTCTTTTGCTTCATTATTAGACAAGGTTCCACTAGGTATAGTGCTGGGGCTATTTTTAGGTAAACAACTAGGCGTATTTATATTTTCTTATATATCTATAAAATTAAAAGTAGCTCAAATGCCAAACGATACAAGTTGGTATAATTTTTATGGTGTGGGAGTTCTGACAGGAATTGGTTTCACAATGAGTTTGTTTGTTGGAAATTTAGCGTTTGCTGAAAATATACAATATATGGATGGTGTAAAAATAGGAGTACTAACTGGGTCGTTATTATCCACTTTATTTGGTTATTTTTTGATATTACTTACTCCAAATAAACCTAGTAAATGAAAAAAGCAATATTTCTAATATCTATTATTATGTTTTTTTTTAAAACTTCAGCTACTGCAAATTATGAAAAAATTTTTTATGATTTTAAAATTAAAAGTATTTCTGGTGGAATTATAGATTTTAAAAATTATAAAGATAAAGCTGTACTTCTAGTAAATACAGCTAGTTTTTGTGGTTTTACAAAACAATACGAAGAATTACAGAAATTATGGGAAAAATATGAAACCAAAGGACTTATTGTTTTGGGTGTACCATCGAATTCATTCAATCAGGAAAGTTCAAATAATGATGAAGTCAAGAATTTTTGTGAGGTAAATTTTGATATTGATTTTCCATTGACAACAATTACCGATGTTAAAGGAATAAATGCTCATGAAATTTTTAAATGGGCAAAAAAAAATTATGGCTCTTCTGCTATACCAAAATGGAATTTTCACAAGATATTAATTAATAAAGATGGAAAAATACAAAATACATATAATTCCTTCACCAAACCTTTGTCCAAAAAAATAACTTTAGAAATAGAAAAAATTTTAAACATTAATAGTTAACCCGTCATAGGCTGGAACAATATTTTTAGGTAATTTTTTTCTTAATTCATTGTAATCAAGTTCAGAATGTAAATTTGTTAATATTGCTTTTTGAGGATTAAAAAGTTTAATCATATTTAATGATTGTTCATAATTTAAATGAGCTGGGTGCTTTCTATACCAAAGACAGTCAATTATTAGATACTTAAGTTTTTTAAAATAATGGTAATCTTTTTTTTTAATTTCGTTAACATCACTGATATAAGCAATTTTCTTATTAATTATGTAACATATCGAATTTACTCTTCCATGTTTAACTTTTACAGTTTGGATAATAATTTTACTGTTGCCTCCGTTAAATTTCATCTTATTTTTAATTTTATTAAGATTTAAGATTGGTGGATACTCATTAAATGTTTTTTTAAAACAATATGCAAAAGTTTTTACTAAATAATTACAAGTTGGATTGTCAGCGTAAACAGGTATAGTTTTTTTATTTTTTATAAAAAATGCCCTTAAATCGTTAATTCCATGTGTTTGATCAGCATGCATGTGTGAATATAATACAGTATCAATCTTTTTGATTTTATTTTTTAATAGTTGTGACCTTAAATCAGGAGATGTATCTATAAGAATATTATTTGATTTAGAAATAATTAATGCTGAACATCTTGTTCTATAATTTTTTTTTTCTTTAGGATTACAATTGCCAAAATTACCATCAGATCTAGGTACACCCATTGAACTTCCACATCCTAAAATTTTGAATTGCATGATTAATTTAAAAAAAGTTTGTTAAAGTTATTTGTGGTAATATCAATTAAATCATCACTTGAAATATCTTTAAGTTTTGCTAATTTTTCAGCTGTAAATTTAAGAAAAGAAGGTTCATTTTTTTTTCCTCTATTCGGTTCTGGTGCTAAAAAGGGACTATCTGTCTCAATTAAAAGGTTTTCTTTTGGTAAAAATTTAAAAGTTTCCTGTAAATCAACTGAATTTTTAAAAGTAATTATGCCACTTGCTGAAAAAAAAGAATTTAAAGTTAACAGTCTTTTTGCAAATTCTTTAGACCCTGTAAAACAATGCATTAAAATTTTTAATCTTTTATCGTTAAAATTTTTCAATAAATCATAAGTTTCATTTTCTGCATTTCTAGAATGAACGATTAATGGTGTATTTGTTTCTATTGAAGCTTTAATATGTTCCTCAAAACTTTTTATTTGACTTTTTTTATCACTATTATTGTAATAAAAATCGAGTCCTGTTTCTCCAATACCAATTATTTTTGAGTCTTTTTTCAAATAATCAATTATTTGATTTTTTGAAACTATATTTGTTGCTGTTTCATGTGGATGTATACCGAAAGTTCCGTATATCATTTTATCTTTATTTATTATTTTAATAATATTTTCAAAACTTTTGATTGTTGTGCAAATAGTTAATATCTTTTTTATACCAGCTTTTCTAGATCTCATCAAAATGTCATCTATATTTTCTAATAATGGTTCGTGATCTAGATGGCAGTGTGAATCAATCATTCTCTTTCTCAATCTTTTTAAATAAAATATTTATTGATTTAATTTCTAAACCAGGTTTTAGATATTCATGATTAGAAATAGTTGAAAAAATAATATCATCTTCTTTTATGTTAAATATATTTAATGCTTTTAAAGAGGTTTCTGGAATAATTGGGTATAACATAAAGCTTATTTTTCTTATTATTTCTAATGTTGTGTATATTATTGTATTTAATCTTGTTTGATCATCTTTTTTTTTCCAAGGTTCTTGATCATTAAAATATTTATTAGCATCAAATAAAGAGTCAACAATAAAATTTATATAGTAATTAATATTTTGTTTATCAATTTGAGATCTAATATTTTCAATATTTATACTGAATTTGTTTAAAATTTTCATATCTTCATCTTTGAAGTTAATTGTTTCAGGTACTTTTTTATCACAATTTTTTAATACAAAAGAAACAGTTCTTTGACAAAGATTTCCATAATTATTTGCTAAATCACTATTAATACAATCCTCTAATCTTTTTTGAGAAATATTACCGTCATTACCAAAGGATACTTCTTTAACAAGATAATATCTTAAAGGATCTATTCCATATTTATCGACTATTTCAATTGGATCTAATATGTTTCCCTTAGATTTTGACATTTTTTCGTCACCAGATAAAATCCAACCATGGCCATAAACTTTTTTTGGTAATTCAATTTTTGCTGCTAACAGAAAAGCTGGCCAATAAATTGCATGAAATCTAAGTATATCTTTTCCGATTAAATGTATTGATGCTGGCCAAAATCTTTTAAATAATTCATCATTTTTATTTGGGTAATTTAGTGCACTTATATAATTAGTTAAAGCGTCTAACCAAACATAAATTACATGATCATCGTTATTAGGAACTTTAATCCCCCATGAAAAACTTTTTCTACTAACAGACAAATCTTTTAGTCCATTTTCAACAAAACTTATTACCTCGTTTTTTCTTGATTCTGGTTGAATAAAATCAGGATTATTTTTATAAAATTCTAATAAAGGTTTTTCCCATTTAGATAGCCTAAAAAAAAAGGATTCTTCATCCATCCATTCAACAGGTGATTTAGAAACGCTAGCAATTTTAATTCCATTATCTTCTTCAATTTCATCTTCATTATAAAAAGCTTCATCAGACACTGAGTACCACCCAGAATATTTTGAGAGATAAATATCATCATTTTTTTCCAATTCTTTCCAGATAAATTGTACTGAATCTTTATGTCTTTTTTCAGTAGTCCTAATAAAATCAGTATTAGTTAAATTTAATTTTTTTGAAAGATTTTTAAAAGTTTGACTTATTTCATCACAAAATTTTAAAGGATCTATATTATTTTTTTCAGCTGCACGTTGAATCTTGAGCCCATGTTCATCAGTACCTGTTAAAAAATGAACATTAAATCCATCTATTCTTTTAAATCTAGCAAAAAAATCAGCAATAATACTTGAATATGCATGTCCCATATGGGGTTTTGCAGAAGGATAATAAATTGGTGTTGTTATATAAAAATTCTTACTCATCTAATAATTTCAATTTGAATTCTAGAAATAAAGATTCTTCATCTAAATTAAATTTTTTTGTATTCATTATTCGATTTATAAAATAATTATATGTATTTGCATTTTTTAAATATACTTTTTTAATTAAAAAAAATTCTATATAGCTATATAATATATCCTTATCCAAAGAATTTTTTTTTTTTAACACTTCATTTACAAGTAGAG
>CACJNO010000027.1 GCA_902594825.1 uncultured Pelagibacteraceae bacterium
TCGTGTTCCACCAATGATACCCCCTAATCCTAGAACACCTTTATTATCACTTATTACGCACATGCCATTTTCTAACTTGTAATTTCTATTATCAAGGGCTGTGAACTCTTCTCCAGCTTTAGAGTTTCGAACAATTATACCTTTTTCAATTTTATCAGCATCATATGCATGTAATGGACGATTTATATCAAGCATTACATAATTTGTTATATCTACTATTGCTGAAATTGGTTTTTGGCCAACTGAAAATAATTTATCTTTTAACCACTGAGGACTTTCAGTATTTTTTACATTAGTAATAAGACAGCTCCCAAAAGCACCACATCCTTGGGCCTTTTCTTTATTAATTTTTACTTTTAATGTTTGTTTTATTTTAGATATAATTTTTTTCTCTTTTATATCTCTTAATTTCCCAAAACCAGAAGCAGCAAGATCTCTAGCAATACCTCTGATACCAAGACAATCTGGTCTATTTGGAGTAATCGATAGATCTATAAGATTTGATTTTGATTTTGATTTTGAAAAATAATTCTTTCCAATACTTTTTCTATATTTTGATTTAGATAATTCTATAATTCCATCACTTTCATCCGATAAATTTAATTCAGATTCAGAACAAAGCATTCCATAAGAAGTTATGCCTCTAATTTTGGCTACTATTAATTTTGTTTTTGTTCTTGGGATTATTGCTCCTGGGGGAGCATATATAGTAATCAATCCTTCTTTTGCGTTGGCTGCACCACATACAACTTTTTTTAAATCTTTTCCTCCAATATTAACGTCACAAACTTTAAGCCGATCTGCATTTGGATGTTTTTCAGTTTTGATAATTTTTGCTACTTTAAATAGTTCATTATCAGCTGATGAATTTTCTATACTTTCTACCTCTAATCCAATATTAGTGAGCTGCTCTAAAAGATTTTTTTCTTTTAAGCTGGTCTTTAAATGATCTTTCAACCAATCAAATGTAATTTTCATCTACTTAAGCCTCTATAATTTGTCGGAACATCCAAGGGATCAAATCCAAAATGATTTAACCATCTATAATCGCATTCAAAAAAAGCTCTTAAATCATTTATTCCGTATTTCAGCATAGCAAGTCTGTCAATTCCTATTCCAAATGCGTATCCCTGAAACTTTGTTGGATCAACTTTTACATTTCTTAAAACATTGGGATGAACCATTCCACATCCTAAAATCTCAAGCCATTTATCTCCTTCACCTATAATTATTTTTCCATCTTTTATTTCATATCCTATGTCAACCTCAGCTGATGGTTCTGTGAAAGGAAAATGACTTGGTCTAAATCTCATTTTTATTTTTTTTACCTCGAAAAATTCCTTAATAAAATAATTTAAACAACCTTTTAAGTGACTCATATTTATATTTTTATCAATATGAAGACCTTCAACTTGATGAAACATAGGAGCATGTGTCTGATCACTATCTGACCTATAGGTTCTTCCAGGTGCAATAATTTTAAAAGGTGGTCTATCTTTTAACATAGTTCTTATTTGGACAGGTGAAGTATGCGTCCTTAATAATCTTTGTTTTTTTTCGTCTAAATAAAAAGTATCATGCATATCTCTTGCTGGATGATTGTCTGGAGTATTTAATGCTGTAAAATTATTATATTCATTTTCAACATCTGGTCCTTCCTCAACACTAAAGCCTATTTCTGAAAAGATTGACGATATTTCATCAATTGTTTGTGATACTGGATGAATTTTTCCTCTTACAAATGGCCTTTCAGGTAATGTGACATCAATTTGTTCTTTTTCCAACTTTTCATTAATTACTGAATTTTCAATTTCATTAATTTTAGAACTAATTATATTTTGTAATTCATCCTTAATAATATTTAAATCAGATGCGAATTTTTTCCTATCTGACTGAGCAATAGTTCCGATTTTTTTAAATTGTGATGAAACTAATCCATTTTTTCCAAATAATTCTGATTTGATTTGATTTATATCAGAAAGATTTAATTTACTTTTAAGTTTTAATAAATATTCATTTTTTATTTTTTTAAGATCTGACATTTTTACAGATTATTTCTTCAGTAAAATAAAACAATAGTGAAGATTAATTTAAAGCAGATTGGGCTTTTTGGACAATTGTTTTAAAGGCCTGAGGGCTATCGTACGCTATTTCAGCTAGAATTTTTCTATCTATCTTAATTCCACATTTATTTAATCCATTCATAAACCTAGAATATGTCATTCCCTCAGCTCTAACACCAGCATTAATTCTTTGTATCCATAAAGACTTGAAATCCCTTTTTTTATTTCTACGATCTCTATAAGCATATTGCATAGCTTTTTCCATAGCCTGTCTTGCTACTCTGATCGTATTTTTTCTTCTTCCCCACTGACCTTTGACAGCTTTTAAAACTTTTTTATGTTTTGCTTTACTGGTTACACCTCTTTTTACTCTTGCCATTTTAACCTCTTAAACTGTATGGCATATACGATTTCACGATTTTTCCATCTTGTTTAGACATCGTAGTCGTGCCTCTTAATTTTCTTATTTGAGAATTAGTTCTTTTAATCATACCATGTCTTTTACCAGCTTGAGCCATAATTACTTTTCCTTTGGCAGATATTTTAAACCTTTTTTTTGCAGAGCTTTTTGTTTTTAATTTTGGCATAATTTTTGCGATTTTATACAAAGAATAATTTAAATTTACAACTAATTTTAAACCCTATAAAGGCTGAATTACCATGATCATTTGTTTACCATCAAATTTTGGATGTAACTCAACTTTACCGATATCTTTCATATCTTCCTTAATTTTAGACATAAGTTCATTGCCTAAATGTGAGTGCTGAAGTTCACGTCCTTTGAATCTAATTGTAAATTTTACTTTATCCCCTTTTGCTATAAACTTTTTAGCATTTTTAACTTTAAACTCATAATCATGTATTTCGGTAACTGGTCTCATTTTAATTTCTTTTAAAGCAATTATTTTTTGTTTTTTTTTAGCAAGATTTGCTTTTTTTTGAGCATCATATTTATATTTTCCCATATCCATTATTTTACATACTGGTGGGTTAGCATTTGGAGCAATTTCAATTAAATCAAGTCCTTGATTTTTTGCTTTTGAAACAGCTTCATTAGTACTAAGTATACCTAAATTTTCACCCTCATTAGATATAACTTGGACCTCAGGAGATAAAATTCTATTATTAGATCTAGGTCCACGATCTTTTGTTCTTTTTTGAAAATAATTTTGTTTAAAGTCTGCCACTTAATTTAATGATACTTTATTTAGGGCAGAAAATTTTTTTAAGAATTCTTTTAGTTCCATATTTTCTTGTTTATTAGAATCTAATTTTCTAATGGTTACTGAGTTAGAGTCAACTTCTTTTTTACCACAAATTAGCAAAAGAGGGACTTTAGTTAATGAATGATCTCTAATTTTATAATTCAAATTATGGTTCTTTAAATCAACAATTGAACTGATACCAGCATGTTTAATTTGATCAGATACCTTTATCGCATAATCATTAAAATCTTCTGAAATAGGAATTACAACTGTTTGTAACGGAGAAATCCAAAATGGAAATTTACCAGCATAATTTTCTATCAAAATACCAATAAATCTTTCAAGTGAACCAAACAATGCTCTATGTATCATTACAGGAACTTTTTTTGTTCCATCTTTATCAACATATGAAGCTCCTAATCTACCAGGCAAATTAAAGTCAACTTGTAAAGTTCCACACTGCCAATCTCTTCCTATAGCATCTCTCAAAACAAATTCAATTTTGGGTCCATAAAATGCCCCTTCACCTTTATTGATCCTATAATCTAATTTAGTAGCTTTTACCGCTTTTAACAATGCTGCCTCTGCTTTGTCCCATACACTATCGTCACCGACTCTTAAATCTGGTCTGTCAGAATATTTAAGAATAACATTTTCAAAACCAAGATCTTTATAAATTTCTAAAATAAGGTTAGTTACAGTTAAACATTCATCAGTTATTTGATCTTCGGTACAGAATATGTGAGCATCATCTTGAGTAAATGCTCTAACTCTTAAAAGACCATGAAGCGCGCCTGAAGGTTCATATCGATGAACTTTTCCAAACTCAGACATTTTTAAAGGTAAGTCTTTATAACTTTTCAAACCTTGATTAAAAACTTCAATACAGCCTGGACAATTCATAGGTTTTATAGCAAATACTTTTTCATCTGGAGTTTTAGAAGTGTACATATTTTCTCCAAATTTTTCCCAATGACCAGATTTTTCCCATAAACTTCTATCTAAAACCTCTGGAGTGTTTATTTCTTTATAGCCTGCAATATCTTGTTTCATTCTCATGTAATTTATTAATTTTTGAAATAAAGCCCAACCTTTTTCATGCCAAAAAACTGATCCTGGACTTTCTTCTCTAAAATGAAACAAGTCCATTTCTTTTCCTAATTTTCTATGATCCCTTTTTTCAGCTTCTTCAAGTCTATTTAAATAATTATCTAAATCTTTTTGACTTGCCCAACTTGTTCCATATATTCTTTGAAGCATTTCATTATTTGAGTCGCCCCTCCAATAAGCACCTGAAACTTTTGTTAATTTAAAAAATTTACCAATTTTACCTGTTGAAGATAAGTGAGGACCTCTACATAAATCATGCCAATCTCCATGAAAATAAATTGAAACTTCTTCTCCTTTTGGAATATTTTCAATTAACTCTGCTTTGTAAATTTCTCCTTTTTTCTTAAAATGTTTAATAGCTTTATCACGATCCCAAATTTCTCTTTTTGTTTTTTCATCCCTATCAACTATCTCTCTCATTTTTTTTTCTATTTGTAACAAATCATCTTCTGTAAAAGGTTCTTTTCTAGCAAAATCGTAGTAAAAACCATTTTCAATCACAGGACCAATTGTGACTTGTGTTCCAGGAAACAACTCCTGAACTGCCATTGCTAAAATATGAGCAGTATCGTGTCTTATTGTTTCGAGACCCTCCTCATTTTTTGAAGTGAATATTTTAACTGAAGAATCTTTTTCTATAATAAAATCTAAATCTTTAAGTTCTCCATCAACACTAATAACCATTGCTTGTTTTGCTAATGACTTACTTATTTTTTCAGCTACTTGTGATCCAGTAACTTTTTTTGGAAAATCTAAATTTTTTCCATCAGGTAATGTAATTATAGGCATTTAATTTAGTAATCTTTTATACTCTGAATAAGTAGAAAAACACATTTTTTCAACATTAAATTTTTTTATTATATTCTTTCTACCCTCTTTACCAATTGATTTAATAGTAATTTCATCCATAGTTATTGCATGAATAATTTTTTTACTCAAAGAAGTCTCATCACCAGACTTGAATAAAAATCCTGTTTTTTCATCAATAATTGTTTCATTTGAACCACCGATATTACTGGCTATTATCAATTTTTCCATTGATTGTGCTTCCACCGCAACCCTACCAAAAGCTTCTGGTTCTATAGAAGCTGAAACTATTATATCAGAAACCTTATAAGCCAGAGCCATATCTTTACAATGCTCTATAATTTTAATTTGATTCGTTAGACGATATTGTTCAATTAAACGGATTAATTTTTTTTTATATAAGTTTCTACCTTGATCATTTCCTAAAAT
>CACJNO010000028.1 GCA_902594825.1 uncultured Pelagibacteraceae bacterium
AATTTAATTTAAAAGTGTAAAATTTTTTTGTGAATTTATATAAAAAAACGAGTTGAAGAAAACCTGAAATAGAAACTCCATAGGAAAGAAAATATATAATTTTATCGTCTAATAGTTTACCAAAAAATAAAATTCCAATCAAAATTAAATTTAAAATTATAGGAGCAGCAGAAGCAGCTGCAAATTTATTGTGTGAATTTAAAATTGCTGAAAAAAAAGAAGCAAGGCATATGAATATTAAAAAAGGGAAAGTTATTCTTGTTAAAGTTATAGCAAGATCAATTTTTTCTTTATTCCCAACAAATCCAGGAGCAATTAAACTAACAAAAGCAGGCATAAAAATCTCAATTATTAATACTAAAAAAAATAAACCTAAAAATAAAAGATTAAAAATTTGGCCTGCAAATTTATTTGAATTCGATTTTCCTTTAACTAACTCAGATGTATAGCTTGGCACAAAAGCTGCGTTAAAGGTTCCTTCAGCAAATAATCTTCTAAAAGTATTTGGAATCCTAAATGCAACAAAAAATACATCTGCAATTTGGCTTGTGCCTAAAAATATTGCTATTAAAATATCTCTTAAATAACCAAGTATTCTGCTGATTATAGTATAAAATCCAAAAGTCCCTGTTGACTTAATTAAATTCATAAATCATATTAGTCTTAATTTTACCCCATTTGTACACCTAATTATAATAAATGAAAAAAACAAAAGTTGATCATTATACTGATAAAGAAGCACTAGAATTTCATAGCCATAAAAAACCTGGCAAGATTGAGATTATAGCATCGAAAAATATGATCACTAAAAGAGATCTTGCCTTAGCATACTCCCCTGGTGTAGCTGTTCCAGTAAAAAAAATAAGTGAAAACCCTGATGCTGCATACGACTACACAAGTAAGGGTAATTTAGTTGCAGTAATAAGTAATGGCTCGGCAATTCTTGGTCTTGGAGATTTAGGTGCACTTGCATCTAAACCTGTCATGGAAGGAAAAGCAGTTTTGTTTAAAAGATTTGCAGATATTGATTCTATAGATCTTGAAATTAATTCAAAGAATGCAGAAGAAATTATAAATTCAATTAAAAATTTTGCTCCATCATTTGGTGGAATTAACTTAGAGGATATTGCTGCACCAGACTGTTTTATTATCGAAGAAAAACTTAAAGAAATTTTAGACATTCCTGTATTTCATGATGACCAACATGGTACAGCTATAATTACCACAGCTGCACTTATTAATGCTCTAGATATAAATAAAAAATCAATAAATAAGATTAAAATCGTTGTAAATGGTGCAGGTGCCTCTGCAATGGCTTGTGCAAATTTGTTTAAAAGGAGTGGTGTACCCAAAAAAAATATTACAATGGTTGATAGAAAAGGTGTTATTTTTAAAGGGAGAGAAAATTTAAATCAATGGAAATCAGCTCATGCAATTGAAACAAAAGATAGAACCTTAGATGATGCTATAAATAAAGCTGATGTTTTTTTAGGTCTCTCGTCCAAAGGTGTGTTAACAAAAGGTATGGTAAAAAAAATGGCGAAGAATCCTATTATTTTTGCCTGTGCTAATCCTGATCCAGAAATCAAGCCAGAGGAAATAGAAGAAGTTAGAGATGATGCGATTATTGCAACTGGCAGATCTGATTATCCAAACCAAGTAAATAATTTAATAGGTTTTCCATACATTTTTAGAGGAGCTTTAGATGTCAGATCCAAAACAATTAATGAGGAAATGAAGGTAGCAGCCGCACATGCTATTGCAAAGCTAGCTAGAGAAGATGTACCTGATGAAGTTGTAGCTGCTATGGGTGGTGAAAGACCTCATTATGGAAAAGATTATATTATCCCATCAACTTTCGATCCAAGATTAATTAGTATTATACCTGCGGCAGTTGCTAAAGCAGCTATAGATACTGGTGTAGCAAGAAAAAAAATTGACAATTTTGAAATTTATCAAGAACAATTAAAACAAAGATTAGATCCAACAGTAACTATCATGCAAGGTATTAATAATTATATTAAAAAGAAACAAAAAAAAATTGTTTTTGCTGATGGAGAAGATGAAAACACACTAAAAGCTGCTATAGCTTTTAAAAATTCTAAACTTGGAGTACCAATTTTAATTGGTAAAGAAGAAAAAATAAAAGAACAAATTAAAAAAATTGGATACAATGAAAATTTTGATATTGAGATCACAAATTCAAAGAATTCTGAAAAAAGAGAAAAATATGTAAAATACCTATTTAAGAAACTTCAAAGAGAACAAGGACTGTTAGAGTGGGATTGTGACAGACTGGTAAGAAATGACAGAGTTATTTGGGCCTCTTGCATGGTTGCTTGTGGTGATGCCGATGGAGCTGTTACAGGAAATACACGAAGATTTGGAGCTTCATTAGAAAAGATAAAGCAAGTAGTAGAGGCGCGACCAGGTGAAATAATGTTTGGTTTAAATTTAGTTGTTCACAAAGGAAAAACTATTTTTGTGGGAGATACTAGCGTGCATGAATATCCAAATTCTGAACAAATGTCTGAAATGGCAATATCAGCAGCTCGTGTTGTGAGGTTATTTGGATTTGATCCAAAAGTTGCATTTGTATCACACTCAACTTTTGGTCAACCATCAACATCCAGAACTAAACATATAAAGGATGCGGTTAAAATATTAAAAGAGAAAAATGTGAACTTTGAGTTTGACGGTGATATGCAGCCCGATGTTGCTTTGAATGAAGATTATAAAAATCTTTATCCTTTTTCCAAAATTGTAGGTAACGCAAATATATTGATAATGCCTGGACAACACAGCGCAGCAATTTCATACAAGATGATGAAAACTCTTG
The DNA here is from genome assembly GCA_902594825.1 of uncultured Pelagibacteraceae bacterium. Classification (GTDB taxonomy): domain Bacteria; phylum Pseudomonadota; class Alphaproteobacteria; order Pelagibacterales; family Pelagibacteraceae; genus Pelagibacter. Next base: position 2,840 of record CACJNO010000028.1, read on the forward strand.
GGGACTCTAAAGTTATAGGTCCATTACTTATTGGATTAGGTTTACCTATAGAGATAGCTCCATTAAGAAGTTCTACATCAGAAATTATAAATTTGGCATCTATTGCAGCCTATTCTGCTGACGTAATTGATTATAAAAAATAATTTAATTTTTTTTAATTCTTAAATCGTCAACAAGCAATATACTAGCTATAACACTTTTAACATCTAAAACATTTTCAGCTTCTGTAATTACTAAATTCTTTTCTTTAGATGACATTGCTATACCATAAATGTAAATCTTACTTTTGTACGTATCAATTTGATAATTTGCTGCTTTGATTTCCTTATTTATTATTAAAGCAGTTCTTAATTGTGAGGTTATCAAAATATCTTTACTTGATTGTTTAAAATTAAATTTTTCTTTAACTTTAATATCATTTCTAACTGATCTTACACCTTTCGTTTCCCAAGCTAATTTAGTTAATCTTAGTTTTTCTTCAAGATTATCAACTTTTCCTGTTAAAAATATTCTTCCATCTAAAACTTTTGTTTTTACTGCTAAAAAATAACTTTTATCTAATAATAGCATTCTTGTTGATAAACTTTTTTCCATGATATTATCATCAAGTTGTGTTCCTACTGATCTTGGATCGAAAGCAATACTAACTCCTGTACCAAAAACACCTTTTGATGATACACCTACACATCCAGACAAAATAAAAATTAGTAAAAGTATTATAAAACTATTTTTCATTTTTTAATTTGAGGCAATAATTATAAATTTCTTTTTTAGAAATCTTGTTATTTGAACTTATCAAGTTTACAATTTCTTTGATATTCAATTTATTAATCATTTTTTTAATATTCTTTTTATCTGATTCACTCAATTTTTGTCTCTCTTTTTTATAAAGATCTTTTTCAGATATAACTACTGTAAGCTCTCCTTTAAGTTCTTTCTCGAATTTTTCAAGTTTATCTACATCTTTTCTAATAAATTCCTCATAAATTTTTGACATCTCTCTACAAATAATAATTCTTCTCCCAGAAAAATATTTCTTCAAGGGTTGAATAAACTTATTAATTTTTTTAGGAGAAATAAAAAAAATAATTGAACAATCGAGTTGAGAGAGAATTTTTAAATCTTCACTTTGTTTTTTAATTTTTTCAGGAAAAAAACCATAGAAAAAAAATTTTTCTTTAAATCCACTGATTGCAATAGCTGTAGAGACAGCGGAAGCTCCAGGTATTGGAATTATTTTAATATTACTTTTGACGCAAGTATTAATTAGTAATGCTCCAGGATCAGAAATAGCTGGTGTTCCAGCGTCTGAAACTAAAGAAATTATTGAGCCTGATTTTAATAATTCAATGATTTTAGACAAATTTTTTTTCTCATTAAATTTATGATTAGAGATTAAATTTGACTGAATTCCATATTTCTCAAATAAAGTTTTAGAGACTCTTGTATCTTCACATAAGATAAAGTCAGATTTTTTAAGGATCTCGATAGCTCTTAAAGTAATATCATTAAGATTTCCTATAGGTGTAGAGACTAAATATAGCCCTTTTTTAATTTCATTATTGCTCAAATTGGAATTCATGATCATAATTATGATTTAAAATATATAATAACATTAAAATGAACAAAATTTTAAAAAAACTTATTTTTACATTGCTAATTTTCTTTACAACGTATTCAAATTTATACTCCAATGAAGAAAAAATCAAAATTGGAATACTTGTACCTTTAACTGGAGAAGATAAAAATCTAGGTCAATTAATTATTAAAGCAACAAGAATGGCAATCACAGATATTAATGATAATAAATTAGAATTATATCCTAAAGATACAAAATCAGATCCTCAACAAACTCTCAAATCAGCAATCGAGTTAAAAAATATGGATATAAATATTATTATAGGTCCTATATTTTATAAAAATTTAACTTACTTAAATGAAATTGAAGATATTACTTTTTTATCTTTGACTAATAAAACAGTAAATCTTCCAAAAAATATAATTAGCACTGGAATAAATGCCACATCTCAAATTAATGCTATAAAAAAATTTATTAAATTAAAGGAAATTGAAAAGACTATTTTTTTAACACCTAATCGCGATTACGAATCTGAAGTTAAAAAAGCGGTTAAAGATTCAAAAATTAAAATTGCCAAACATTATATATATGATTCAGAACCTACAAAACTTACAAAACAAATAGAAAAAATTACAAATTATAAAATTAGAAAACAAAATGTTTTAGATGAAATAAAAAGAATTGAAGATTCTGATCTTGAAGAATCAATTAAAGAAAGAAGAATAAATAGATTAAAAAAAAAATATACATTAGGAAATTTAAATTTTGACTCTGTTATAATATCTGATTTTGACGAAAGTTTAAAAAGCGTTATAACTTCACTTCTTTATACCGATGTATCACCAAAAAAAAAATATATCATTACTTTTAATCAATGGTTTGACAAAAGTTTATTGAGTGAAAAAACTCTTCAACCAATTTATTATCCATCTGTAAATAAGGAAAACTTAGAAATTTTTGAAAAAAAGTTTATTAATAAATTTAATGAAAAATCAAATCATTTAGCTTTATTAAGCTATGATCTAATTGGTTTAATATATTATTTATCTTATAA
>CACJNO010000029.1 GCA_902594825.1 uncultured Pelagibacteraceae bacterium
AATGGGTTTCAAAAACCTGAGGAAGTTAATTCGTTATTTGATAAAGAAAAATCTGAATTAGGAAATAAACTTTTTCATGATGAGTTATTAAGTTTAAACTCTACAACATCATGTTCAAGTTGCCATCTGACTAAATTTTCATCAGCTGATGGACTTCCAAATGCAATAGGCACTGGTGGTGAAGGTGAGGGTATTAAAAGAGTAATGCAAGGAGGAAATATAGTTCCGAGAAATACATTACCATTATGGGGAAGGGGTAGTAAAAATTTTGATACTTTTTTTTGGGATGGCAAAGTAACAACAGTGAATGGAAAAGTGATTAGCCAACTAGGTTTATTAGATCGTAACTATGCAACAAGAGAAGGTAAATATAATATTGATGTAAAAGATAATGCATTATTAACTGCAGTCCATCTTCCATTCGTAGAAATAAGAGAATTAGTTCAGGATGATGAAGAAATAGAAAATTATCTTAAAAAAGAAGAGATAGGAGCAGCTTTTGATATTTTTGAAGAACTAGCTGAAAGAATTAAAACTAAACCAGAGTATGCTGATAGCTTTGTTAAAGCATACCAAATTAATAAGGAAGAAATTTCATTTCACCATATAGCTGATAGTATCACGCATTTTATTAAAGATGAATTTGCAATTAAAGATACTAAATTTTCAAATTTTGTTTTTAATAAAAAAGAATTAACACTATCTGAAATTAAAGGTGGTTTAATATTTTATGGTAAGGGAAATTGTGCATCTTGTCATAGTGGACCATTATTTTCTGACTTAAATTTTTATAGCATTCCATTTCCACAAATTGGATTTGGAAAGAATGGATTTGGAGTTGATTATGGTAAATTTAACATAACATTTGATCCAGATGATCTTTATAAATTTAGAACTCCACCATTATATAATGTTGAAAACACATTTCCATATTCACATTCCGGATCTGTTTATGATCTAAAGGAGTCTATAATTTATCATTTCGATCCATTAAGAAAATATAATCCTGAAGAATATTCAGAAATAGATAGAAATGAATATTATAAAAAGTTAACTGCTTCAGGAAACGAAATGGAATTAATTCCATACCTAGATGATAAAGAATTGGATAATCTTGTAGATTTTCTTAAAACATTAAGTTTTCCAGGTAAAAATCAAAAATTAACAAAGAAAGATTGATATATGGGAACTTCACAAATATTCAATTTATTGAGTGATGGTGCCCCCGCACGGATTCGAACCGCGGACCTATTGATTACAAATTTATAGATCCAAAAAATTTTTCCTTTCGTTGCTAGACATTACAACACTTTTAGCATGATGTGAATCTACTAAATATTTTTCTACTACATATCGACTACACCCCGATATTGTTAGCTCTGATTAATCAATGTTTATTGAGTTTTTACTTTAAGAAAAAAATAAGTTTTAGTTTTAAATAATTGAGTCTTTATGCGGTTTTTATATTTAAAAAATTAGCATCAGATGACTCGTTGCAGTTGTATTTCTATGATGCAGGAGCTCCTAAGATCCTCGCTGTTGCTCGGATCGGTTCACCATGGTTCACATGTCGAGATGGATCCTAAATGAGTCTTAAAATAGCTCTGAGTCCGTTTAACGACCTTTCCTGTAGTAGTTTGGAGTCCCTATATAGATCTGTAAAGTCAATGATGGATAGATCTAGTCATGTTCAAAACTTTCTTAAAAATATTGTGATGGCCAAAAAAATATTATAAAAATTTTTTTTCAAATGGCATCTTGGCAAAATTCACAAGGAAGAGAAAATCATAAATCGTTATGGGAGGAGCCTGTAAAGGACAGATGTTTATTTTGTGGATCTGTTGAAGAGATCAAATGTCAGATGACAATACAATTCAGTGAGTTCGAATATAACACAGGTCCATGTTGCAAGAGGTGTTATTCAGCTAACGCGAAGCAGGCGCAAGCGATTTAAGCAGCATTAATCAAGGACCATGAATCAGGGTTTAACTGAGCTGATAATAGCTCGGGGTGAACCACTCACCAGCTCAGCACAAATTACAAAAACTGTAATAGCATCACCTATAACATATATATTTTTCTTATGAATCAATTTGAGGGTGCTGAGTAAAATTATTTTTTGAACCTTCTAAACACCGCCTCTTGGTCAGGTAATTATCCGATTTATTTCAGCCTCCGCCTGCATAAGTTCACATTGTGGTGCAATTTTTAAGGTTAAAAAAATTATATTTTTATTTTTCTAGTGATGAGTAATTTGAGTAGAAAAAAAATTAGGAAAATTAGGAGGATCTCAGGCTACTCAGGTAACTCAGCATAAAAGAAAAAGATATAAGATGGCAACCCTCAAGGGTGGGGCACTGTCAACTTTTCAAACTTTTTTAAATTCGTTGAGCTTCTGAGTTCCGCCAAACTTAACATTGATCCTCTTCTCATACCGCTGGATCTGCATCTTCAATATGCAGCCATCACCTTGATTAGGTGATGTTTTGCCAGGAACCATGAAATGAAATTGGAAGATGGTGATTTAACCAAATTTTACATATTGGTCCTTTTGTTACTGTGTTAGAATCAAACACAGCAAAGAAAGATTTTCCAGACACTCCATCTAAACATTGAGTCAACAACCACCCCTCATCTGTTTTGTTAGTTGAATTACTCGCAAAAATCGGTTCGCCAACTACTGTTTTTGATCCAAAATCATAAGTCTCATTATTACCAGTTTTGAAATCAAATCGTTTTATACCAGAATTAAGTCCATTAAGTGCACCTAAAGCACCAGTCGTAAAATATCCGACCTGGTGTTGACTCATTAGCGATCGATCATCGATCATTGGAAATTCATGGCTTCCGTTATCAATAATTTCTTCAGTCATCCGACTTTGATTGAGATTAATACTATACCGACGAATTTTACCTGGTGATGAAGCGTTCCCGAGTTGACCACGCATGAGAGTTTCAAATAATGGGTTCTCTCCAATGAAATGATCAGGTTTATCGTAACCAACAAAATCAATAATTATTTTGTCTTCAATTTCGTAGCCGTTGAGGGAGTGCCACATAAATGAACCTGGTGCTTCATAAAATTTAGGAACACCTCCTTCACGCGGACAAACGGCTACTATGTTCCCAGCGTCACCGTCCCAACTTAAACTATCGGTAAAACTCTTCATACCAAGTAAAAATGGAAAAGGGGAAAAATTACATGGATGAAGAACTACTACTATATGTGACTTTGTTGCGATGAAATCATGTATGTAAACAGACCGTGGAGATTCAAACGAGAAGTTAGTTTTAAGTTTGAATGTTGGTTCGTAAATTGCCACATGTACACGCATTTTTCTCCCAAACTCGGTCCCAAGGGTGATCCACTCATTATTCTCTGGGTCAATTTTACTATGGGCTTTAACACTAGTCCCTTGCAGTTTTTCAGGTAATGGGATCGTTTCAATAGTTTCAAGCGTTTTATCATCAACGACATAACTTGGTCCTACTTCATCTCGCGCTATTATTTTTCCATGTACGGGATTAATGGTTACGCCTGCCTGAGATTTCGTAATCCCACCACCAAAGTTATCGAACATATTTTCTGACTTTCGTGTAGACCAAGTCGAATGTAACCGTTTCCCAACTGCTTCTTCAGACATAATTTTGGCTGTACGAACAAACTGATTTTTGTAGCTGACCCCATCTTTAGAAAAATTTAACCGCTGAACCAATCCGTCTCCATCAAGCATATGCTTAAGCTTTACACCACCACGTTCGAATAAACCTGGACCATTGCGATAAAGTGTACCTCTTAAACCAGATGGCAATTTTCCTTCAACTCGCGGTACATAATTTCGTCCACCTTTTTCTGAAGTCCCAAGCAGTTGCAACCATTTGGGGGAAGGTTGGTTACTTGACAAATTAGCTTTGGACGTTGATTCTACACATCCTACACCTCCAAGAAACACGGATGCTCCTATAACTTTAATTGTTTGTCGGCGTGTCATATTCAATTTTGAAGTTTTGGTCTTCTCTTTTTTTTCTCTTTTAATGCTATTTTTCTTCATTATATCTAAAATCCTGTTATTATGTTTACTAAGATAACATGATTACTATAGAAAAATGTTTACTTTGTAAACATTAATTTGATATGAGCTATCACAAAAAAAATTTGAAAGAAAAACTCGTTGAAGTTGCATGGAATATTTGTGTCGCTGAGTCTTGGGAAAAAGTTAATATGCGAGAAGTGGCTAAGAAAGCTAAAGTTTCAAATACTGCTTTTTATAGACATTTAAAAAACAAAACTGACCTTAAAGCAGAGTTGATGAGGAAAGGTTTTAAAATTCTTAATGAAGGTATGAAAAATATTAATAATAATTTTTCAAGTTACGGAGCCCATTACATAAGATTTGGATTAAAGTATCCACATATTTACGATTTAATGTTTGGGAACATTGATTTTGATATATCTCTTTATCACGATTTAGAAGCTCTATTCGATGAAGCTTTTGATGGGGTAATTCAAGGAGTTAAAACTTTTATACCCGATGCATCTGATAAAGATGTCATGATAAAAGCAGTCAATATTTGGGCATCTGTTCATGGATTGGTTGGAATATTGAGGCGTTCGGATTTGCAGGCAAATAAAGATAAACGTCTTAAATGGATTAAGAATAACTTAGAAGAATATTTAAAGATGACTACATTTAAATAAAAGAAACAATGTAACCATTTTTAACGTTACTAAATTAGTAGGACTGTATATTCTATCATTTTCATCAACATATTTATCAGAGCTTTTTGTTTCATCACATCTTCTCTTTGTACGAACCTTTCATATCAAAGATCGTACCAAGGTCCGTTGGTCCTTTAGACCTCAGCTCCGTCAACCAATAATCCTTAGCTGTGTCAGGCTCCAATGGTGGTAGTAGGTAGGCTCTAGGTCTTGTGCCATCGTTACAAACAATCTGCTTAGTAGATACAAGTTGAGTTGGACTCCATGATGTAGATCTCTTCTTACACCAATCAATCACCACCTCTAATGCACCTTCCTGTTTGAATGCATGACAGACTCTATGCAGGTCAGTAGCTACAACCATATAATTAAATACTCTGTAATCACTAGATCCATTTCTTTTGAATGGTCCTGTTTCAGCAGCTCTATGTTCGTCAAGCCATTTGAATATTGGGTGTTCACTCATTCTAGCAAGCTCCATCATGTCATCAGTTATTGGAGCTCTTTCCTTGTATAGATCAGCATCATCTATTTTTAATTCTTGTAGATGCTTCATCAGGAATCTTGCACCATCGCCCTCAGACCACTCCCACCTAGGTTTCCAATAATCTCTTTTTCTAACTTTGTTAGTT
>CACJNO010000030.1 GCA_902594825.1 uncultured Pelagibacteraceae bacterium
GAGAAGATATCTTAAAATTTACTGGTAAAAAATTTTCTAGATACATAATTTATTTAGACGGAAATTATCAAATTCCTAAACCAAAAAAAATAACTGCTAATATTTCCAATAATCATAAAAAATATGCAATGACATGGTTTTCGTTAGCGATTTCAATTTTTTTGCTATATCTATATTTTAGAAAAAAAAATTATTAAATGAATTATATTAGTACGAGAAATAATCAGGATAACTTTACTTTTAAGGATGTTTTCCTTAAGGGTTTGGCAGATGATGGAGGACTTTTTGTGCCTAAATCAATCAAGCAATTTAATAAAGAGGAATTAGATAATTTAAAAAGTCTCAGTTACAATGATTTAGCATCTGAAATAATTTATCCTTTTATTGGGGATTTCATGTCAAAAGATGAACTAATCTCTGTAATATCAAAATCATATTCGAATTTCAGATGTGATGATGTTGTAAAAATTTCAGATTTGGGAAATTTAAAAGTTTTAGAACTATTTCATGGTCCAACTCTTGCTTTTAAAGATATTGCAATGCAATTAATAGGAAATTTATATCAATACCATTTAGGACGTGATCAAAAAAAAATTAATATAATAGTAGCAACATCAGGAGATACTGGTGCAGCCGCTATAGATGCATTAAAAGGAAAAAGTAATTTAAATGTTTTCGTATTACACCCAAATAATAAGATTTCTCCAGTACAAAGAAAACTAATGACAATACATGAAGAAAGCAATGTATTTAATATTGCAATCGAAGGTAACTTTGATGATTGTCAAAATTTAGTTAAAGCAATGTTCAATGATGAAAAATTTTCTAAAGCAATAAATATGTCGGGTGTAAACTCAATTAATTGGGCAAGAATTATTGCTCAATCGGTATATTATTTTTATGCTTATTTTAAAGCTGGAAATGGTCAACCAGTGTCTTTTTCTGTTCCAACTGGAAACTTTGGAGATATTTATGCTGGTTACTTAGCAAAAAAATTAGGTCTTCCAATTGATAAATTAATCGTAGCCACAAATAAAAATGACATACTTCATAGAGCAATATTAGAAGGTGATTATACTCAAAAGAAAGTTGAGGAGACAAATACTCCAAGTATGGATATACAGATAGCAAGTAATTTTGAAAGGCTTCTATATGACATAAAAGACTGTAATTCGGAAGTTACAAAAAATGTAATGAGTAAAATAAAAGATAATACTTATAAAATTAATAAAGACGATTTAGATAAAATTAAAAAGAATTTTATTTCTGAGATGCTTGATGAAAAGGAAACTGTTGAAATGATTAAGACAATTAATGACGAACATCAAATAGTAGTTGATCCACATACCGCAGTGGGTATTGGTGCTGTGAAAAAATTAGGATTGGAAAAAAATTGTGTTGTATTATCAACAGCTCACCCTTGTAAATTTCCACAAGCAATAGAGGATGCAATTTCAAAAACTGAAAATTTACCAGATAGTCTTAAATATTTAAATGACAGAAAAGAAAAATTTGAACTTCTTTCAAATGATGTTGAAAAAATTAAAAAATATGTGATGAATTCTATATGAAACTTAAAATAAAAGATCAAATACCAGACACAGACATTTTCCACCTAGTTGATGGAGAACCACAACAAAGCAAATTAAGAGAAATCTTAGGTAATGGAAAAATTGTTTTATTTGGTTTACCTGGTGCATTTACATCAACTTGCTCAAAATTTCATCTTCCGGGATTTGTAGCAAATGCAGATAAAATCAAAGCTAAAGGAATAGAAAATATATTTTGTTTATCGGTTAATGACCCCTATGTAATGAATGCTTGGGGAGAGATTAACAACACTGAAAATAAAATTAAAATGTTATGTGATCCTTATTTATTATTTACTAAAGCAATTGGAGCAGAAGTTGATCGGAATTCAAAAGGAATGGGAATTAGATCAAATCGTTACTTGATCGTTATAAAAAATTTCACAGTTTTGAATATTCATGTTGAAAAAGAAACAAAAGAATGTGGTTTAACTTCAGCAGAAAATTTATTAAATAACCTATTATAAGTTAGGGCGTTGTTCTGTTGCCAGGTGCCCCAACTAAAAATTTGCAGCATTTTTAGCAAGTAAATCTACCTCATTATTTAATTTATCAGTTGAGTGTGCTTTTACCCAATTCCAACTTATTTCAAATTCACTATTTAGTAGATCTAATTCTGTCCAAAGTTCTTTATTACTTACATCTTTTTTATTTGTAGTTTTCCATCCATTTTTTTTCCAATTATGTATCCATTCTGTTATTCCGGATTTTACATATTTAGAGTCTGTAAAAATTTCAACTTTGCTACCTTTTGGAATTTCTTTAAGAGCTTTTATGGGTGCTAATAATTCCATCTGATTATTTGTAGTATCTTTTTTACTTCCTTTTATTTCAGTTTTTTTTTCACCATTTAATATAATTGCTGCCCAGCCACCTTTACCTGGATTTCCAATACATGAACCATCAGTGTATATCTTAATCATTATTTTAAATAATCTTTATAAGTTTTTAAATTATTATGAATTACTAATTTTTGATAATATTCTCTAGGGTCTTTGATTTTTATTAATGCTGTTTTGGGGGTATTTGTATAGTCATAGAGTCTAGTTAGAAAGTACCTCATTGCAGCTCCACGACATAAAATATTTAATGATTTTTTTTCTCTTTGCGAGATTTTTTTAATACTTTCATAACCTTTTATCAAATTTTTAACCTTATTTTTATTAATACTAAATTTTGTTTTACTTTTATCAAAACACAAAGCATTTATACATATAGCAATCTCGTAGATATAGAAATCATTGGCTGCAAAATAAAAATCAATTACACCGGACGGTTTGTTATTTTTAAAAAAGATATTATCTATAAAAAGATCTCCATGAATTATTCCACTAGGTAATTTTTTCGGCCATTTGTTTTTAATATTTATATAATTAATTCTTAAAAACTTTTCAATATTTTTAAATTTTTTTGATTTGAATTTTATGCTATTTAATAATGGATTTAAATTCTTAACTCCCATTGAGTTTTTTCTATAAAGCTTTATTTTTTTAGTAGAGGAGTGCATAGCAGCTATCATTTTTCCAACATCATAGCAATTTTTTAAGTTTAGAGTTTTTTTTATCTTTTCCTTTAAGAAAAGAGACAATACATGCAGTCTTATTTTTTAATTTGAATATATAGTTTCCCTTTGAGTTTCTTAATGGTTTTGGACAATTAAAATTTAAATTGTTTAATTGATCCATCAATTTCATAAAAAAAGGTATTTCTTTTTTTGAAACTCGTTTTTCAAAAATTGTCAAAATAAACTTTTCATTTTTCGACTTAAGTAAATAATTTGTATTTTCTATGCCTTGTTTGATACCTTTGTAGTTTATAAATTTGTGAGTTTTAAATTTACTATTAATAACAGAAAGATCTTTTTTATTTATATTTGTATAAACAGCCATTTAATTTAGTTTTTTAGGAATTTTAAAAACAACGTTTTCTTTGATTGCTTCTACTTCATCTATATTGACTGTAAATCTTTTTTTTAAGTCATTAATAAAATTATTTACTAAAACTTCAGGGGCTGAAGCACCGGAAGATATTCCAATGGTATTTGATTTTTCAATTAGTTTATATGGAATTTCACTTTGTGAATGGATCAATTGTGAATTAGGACAACCGGACTTTTTTGCAACTTCAACTAGTCTAACTGAATTAGAAGAATTTCTGCTCCCAATAACAAAAAATAAGTCACATTTTTTAGCAATATTCTTTACAGCCATTTGTCTATTTGTTGTTGCATAACAGATATCTTCTTTCATCGGCTCTCTAATATTTGGGAATTTTTCTTTTAAAATTTTTATAATATCTTTTGTGTCATCCACAGAAAGAGTTGTTTGAGTGACATAAGAAATCTTATCTGAATTTTTTGGTGTATATTTTCTTGCTTCATTTTCATTTTGGATAAGGTCTATGGATCCATTTGGTAATTGGCCCATAGTGCCAATAACTTCAGGATGATTTTGGTGACCAATTAATATTAAATGATATCCAGCCTTATGTAGATTTTCTGCTTCTCTATGTACTTTTGAAACTAAAGGGCAAGTAGCATCTACATAGGTCATATTATAATTTTTTGCATCTTCAGGTATTTTTTTTGGAACACCATGTGCAGAAAAAATCACTGGTCTTGATTTATCTTTTATTTCTTCAAGCTCCTCAACAAAAATGGCTCCTTTGTTTTTCAAATTATCAACAACGTACTTGTTATGAACTATTTCATGTCTCACATAAACGGGACTTCCATATTTTTTAATTGATTTTTCAACAATTTCAATTGCTCGTTCAACACCTGCACAAAAACCTCTAGGTGATGATAATAAAATTTTAATTTCTTTGTTTTTCATTTTTTTCCAAAAGATATTCCAACAATATATGTGGAAAGGTTAAAGACGCCAAACCTATAAATATAATTTTAAGAATTGCACTGTCAAAATTGTAAGTATTATTTAAAAAATATAGACTAATGAAACAAATAGTAGCTGTCAGAATTGTTAAGGGTAAAGCTTTTTTTAAAAAAATATTGATACCTGTGCTTAAGTCTTCTCTATTCAGTTCAAATATCAGAGTAATACTATGCCTAATTGAATGTAAAAAACAAAAATAAAATGTAAAAG
>CACJNO010000031.1 GCA_902594825.1 uncultured Pelagibacteraceae bacterium
TGGAGAAAAGAAATGGTCATTAAAAAAATTTGAGGATGTAATGAAATCAAAAAAAAGGGTTTTATGTGCTCCACCTGCGCCCCCACATGGACTTTATTTATCGAGAATTATCTATTAATTTATTTTTATTAGCTATTGAATATTTTCTGTTAATTCTCCATCTAGACTCAGCTCTTACAATATAACCACAGCAGTTTTTGGATCGACACTTACATGGGAATTGTTTATAATTTTCGTCAAACCCAAAACCATAATCACAAGTAAATTCTTCACCTTTTTTTATATCTTTTATTGCAGTTACCCAGACTTTAAGACCTTTTCCTTCATAATCACAATTGTTATCACATGAGTGATTAATTAATCCAGCTGTATTCCATGTAAAATCTCCATCCAAAGTATATTTTTTATTTAATGTAAATAAATAGATTGGTTTTTTATTATCAAATTTATCAGACTCATCTACTTTTTTATTTGTTATAATTTTTCCAATGTAATTTATTATTTTAGTTCCAGCTTTAATATCTTTTGTTGCATATAGACCACGTCCTCTATTATCAATTTTAGATTTTTTAATTTGATATAACTTCATGATGGACTATTTATAATTTATTGGATAATTATCAATTGGATTCTAATAATGCATCAACATGCCTCTTAGCACTGTCAGCAAGTGCTTTGAGATCATAACCACCTTCTAAGATTGAGACAATTTTTCCATTACAAAATTTTTTTGAAATCTCCAAAATTCTTTTTGTAATAATATAGAAATCTTCAGTTTTAAGTTTCAATTGAGCTAATGGATCTGCTTCGTGCCCATCAAAACCTGCACTAATCAAAATGAATTCTGGTCTAAACTCATTTAATTTTTTTAATGCCAATTCGAAGGCGTTTAAATATTCTTCTGAATTTGTACCAGCAGGTAATGGTATATTACAAATATTATTAAATTTACCTTTTTCTTTTTCTGAACCAGTTCCTGGATAATAAGGATATTGATGAGTTGAAATAAACAAAACATTTTTATTATCGTAAAAAATATCTTGTGTACCATTTCCATGGTGAACGTCAAAATCTACTATAGCGACTTTTTTATATTCATATCTTTTTATTAAATATTTTGCGCCAATCCCAACATTATTTAAAATACAAAATCCTGCTGATTTATTTTGTGAGCTATGATGTCCAGGAGGACGAATATTACAAAATGCATTTTTAAAATCTTTATTTTGAACTCCATCTATAGCTGTAATGATGGAACCTGCTGCATCAAAAGTAGCTTGTCTACTTCCTGGTGAAATGATTGTGTCTCCGTCTAAGGAAGAAAAACCTTTTGTAGGAAAAGAGTTTTTTATTAAATCGACATAGTCAGCATCATGTGTTTCTTTAATAATGTCATCTGAAATCAAAGAAGGTTTTTTCCATAATATATTTTTATTATCAAATCTTTTTAAATTTTCATTAATAACGCTTACTCTAGCTATTTGCTCAGGATGACCAGGCCCTGTGTCATGATTTTGATAAGTAGTTGATGTAATTAGACCAGTTTTCACTTAAAATAATTTTGCAAGATATTAAAATATATTTTCTTTAGATTTTTTAAATCTTTTAAAGATACTACTTCGTCCACGCGGTGCATAGTTCGTCCAACTAAACCAAATTCTAGACCAGGGGATATAGCTTTTATGAAACGTAGATCTGAAGTTCCACCTGTAGTAGATAATTTTGGTTTTATCTTAGTAATTTTTTTTATAGTATTTTGGATCATATAAGTTGTTTTGTTTGGCTTAGTTAAAAAAGCTTCTCCGGAAACCTTATAAATGATTTTAAATTTAGATTTATATTTTTTATTAACTTTAACAAATATTTTATTAAGTTTTTTTTTAATAGAAACTGACGAATGTTTATTGTTAAACCTAATATTAAATATTGCTTCAGCTGTAGCAGGAATTATATTTTCAACAGTATTGTTTATGTTTATTTTTGTGACTTCTAGGTTTGTAGGTTGAAAATCTTTGGTTCCTTTATCAAATTTAATATCTTTTAATTCTTTTAAAATTTTAATTATAATAGTCGATGGGTTATTGGCTCTGTTAGGGTATGCAACGTGACCCTGCAAACCAAAAATAGTTAATTTTCCAGTCAAACTTCCTCTACGACCTATTTTAATCATTTCTCCTAATTTATTAGGATTTGTTGGTTCACCCACCAAACAAAAATTGATTTTTTCCTTCTTTTTTTTTAGATAATCTACTACTTTTTTTGTTCCATTAACTGCATCACCTTCTTCATCTCCAGTAATTAATAAACTAATTGATCCATCAAATTTATTATTTTTTGATAAAAAAACGCTCACTGCAGAAACAAAAGCTGCAATAGAACTTTTCATATCATTTGCACCTCTTCCAATTAGGTGGCCCTTTTTTATGGATGGTTTGAAAGGATTTATTGTCCAATCCTTTATATTGCCTGGAGGCACAACATCTAGGTGACCCGCATAACAAAAATTAGGTTCTTTCGATCCTAATCTTGCATACAAATTTTTAACTGGTTTAAAACCTTTTTCACTAAACTCAAGTATTTTTGTTTTGAAACCGAGTTTTTTTAATTTTTTTTCTAAAAATTTCATTACCCCAGCGTCTATTGGAGTAACAGATGGAAATCTGATTAGCTCTTTAGCTAATTTTAACTCATTAAAAGTTTTCATTTTTAATCTCTTAAGAGGTCGTTAATAGATGTTTTAGATCTTGTTTTTTCATCAACCTGTTTAATTATTACTGCACAATATAATGATGGTGCAGATGAATTATTTTTATCAGGTAACGAGCCTGGAACAACAACTGAATAAGGTGGTATTTTGCCGTAAGTAATTTTTCCGGTTTTTCTATCAACTATTTTAGTTGATTGACCAATATACATGCCCATACTTAAAACTGACCCTTCTCCAACAATAACTCCTTCAACAACCTCAGACATAGCTCCTAAAAAAACATTATCCTCAATTATTGTAGGTAAAGCCTGCGCAGGCTCTAAAACTCCACCAACACCAGATCCGGCAGAGATATGACAATTTTTTCCTATCTGGCAACAACTGCCTGCTCTTGCAAAAGTATCAATCATTGTACCTTCATCAATGTACGCTCCTATATTTACGTAACACGGCATTAAAACTGCATTTTTTCCTACAAATGATCCTTTTCTAACTGGTGAATTTGGAACCATTCTGAAGCCAGCTTTCTCATGATCTTCTTTTGACCACCCTGCAGTTTTTCCTTTTAATAAATGAGCTTTATCGTACCAACTACTATAAGGACCATTTAAATTTTCCATTGGATAAACTCTGAAACTTAACATGATAGCTTTTTTAAGATGTTGGTGTGTAACCCATTCTCCATTAATTTTTTCAGCAATTCTTGATTTACCACTATCCAAATCAGCAATTACTTGATTTATTGCATCTTTCAAAGACTGATCAGAATTAGGATTTACTTGATCTTTATTTTCCCAAGCATCATTTATAATTTTTTCTGTAGACATAATTTACTCACTTTTTAATAACCTTATTTCTTTAAGAAATAAAGATAGATTTTCGATTTTATGTGAAATATAATTTTTATCAGAGTCCATTTTTCCAAAATGTTCATTATTGATTAACCAAACAGTTGTACAACCTCTTTCATATCCAATACTTAGATTTTTGGCAATATCTTCAATATAAATTGTTTCTTTTGGATTTATTCTAAATTTTTTTACCATTAAGTCAAAAGTCTCTGCCTCTGGTTTAGGTATATATCCAGCATCTTTGATATCAAAAACTTTATCTCTTCCAAATAAATCATAAATACCTAGGTGTGATAATATATTTTCGGCATGTTCTGCACTACCATTGGTAAAAATAAATTTTTCCATATCTAATTGTTCAAGTTCTTTTCTCATAATTTTATCTTCTTTCATGAATGATAAGTCAATTTCATGGACATATGATAAAAATTCATCTGGTGATATTCCATTATTTATCATCAGTCCTCGTAAAGAAGTATTATATTTATAAAAGTAATTTGTTTGTAATTCTTTGGCTTTTTTTTGATCTATTTTAAGTCTTTCAGAAATAAATTTTGTCATCCTCTTTGATACTTGGCCAAATACTCGTTCAAGCGAGTAATTATTATGTTTTCCATAACAAACTCCATCTAAATCTAATAAAAGATATTTTTTTTCTTTTAAGTTCATTTTCTGATTAATGTACCTGATCCTTTGTCAGAGAATATTTCAAACAATATTGAGTGTTGTTTTCTTCCATCAATTATTCCAACTGCTGTAACTCCATTACTAACAGCATCTAAGCAAGTGTTTATTTTAGGTATCATTCCTTCAGTTATTGTTCCGTCTTTGATCATCTCTAAAATTTCAGTAGTTGAAATTTCTTCTATAAGTTTTTTTTCTTTATCCAAAACACCTTTTACATTAGTCATTAAAAGTAATCTTCTAGATTTTAAAGATTTTGCAATAGCTCCTGCGGCTGTATCACCATTAATATTGTACGTTAGATTG
>CACJNO010000032.1 GCA_902594825.1 uncultured Pelagibacteraceae bacterium
ACAATCAAAAAAAGATACCACAAGTGCTAAAGCTGATTTAGCACCTTCAGCTACATTATCATTTGATAGATCTAAAACAAATGATTTAAGTGCCACTTACGATGAGAGAGAAAAAGACACTCTTAAAGCAACAGTAACTTGGCCATTTTTCTCTGGTGGAAAAAATATTGCATCATTGAAAAAAAATAGAAGTTTAGAGTTACAAAAAAATTTACTTCTTGAGAATATGATGACAAAAAATCAAACCGATGTTGCTAGTGCTTGGTCTAATTATCAATCAAATAAAAGTTTGTTAAATTCGGTTCGAGCACAAGTTAATGCAGCCGAAATAGCAAATGAGGGAATAGTAGCCGAATATAATAGCGGATCTGATAGAACCACCTTGGAAGTTATTCAGTCAAATTCTTTATTATTGAATGCCCAAATTTCTCTTGCCGATTCCGAGAAAAATTACATTCTCTCACAGTTTAATCTTCTAAAATCTATTGGATTACTTAATAGCGATTATCTAAAAATTAGATAATTATTAGCTTTTTTGACTAAAAATAATTTATCTTGCCAATGAGAACAAAATGTGTACATTTATACTATGATTCGAGTGTTAAAAAATGCAAGAAAAGAGGCAAAAAATGACAAAAAATAACTTAAAAGTAGTTAAATCTACAAAAGACCAAGAATTGGAAAATAAAGAAAAAAATAAAGCTTTAGAAGCAGCTATTAGCCAAATTACAGATAACTTTGGAAAAGGTTCAGTAATGAAGTTAGGCGAAAAAAGAGCTATGGATATTGAGTCAATATCTACTGGTTCTTTAAGTTTGGATTTAGCTTTAGGGATAGGTGGATTGCCCAAAGGAAGAATTATTGAAGTTTATGGACCAGAATCTTCTGGAAAAACAACACTAGCTTTACAAGTTGTTGCTGAAGCTCAAAAGGCTGGAGGAATTTGTGCATTCGTTGATGCGGAACATGCTTTAGATCCAGTTTACGCAAAAAAATTAGGAGTAAACACTGAAGAGCTTTTAATTTCACAACCAGATGCTGGTGAGCAAGCTCTAGAAATCGCTGATACACTAGTAAAATCAGGCTCTATTTCAGTTATCGTAATTGACTCAGTTGCAGCTTTAACTCCAAAAGCTGAAATTGAAGGTGAAATGGGAGATCATCATGTTGGTCTTCAATCAAGATTAATGAGTCAGGCTTTAAGAAAATTGACTGGTTCAATTTCAAATACAAATACAATGATGATTTTCATTAACCAAATCAGAATGAAAATTGGAGTAATGTTTGGAAGTCCTGAAACAACATCAGGTGGAAATGCATTGAAGTTTTATTCATCTGTAAGAATGGACATTAGAAGAATTGGTGCCATCAAAGATAAAGATGAAATTATTGGTAACTCTACAAGAGTAAAAGTAGTTAAGAATAAAGTTGCACCACCATTCAAAGTTGTTGAATTTGATTTAATGTATGGAAAAGGAATTAGCAAAATGGGTGAGTTAGTAGACCTAGGAGCTAAAGCTGATATTATTGAAAAATCAGGAGCATGGTATGCTTATAAGGGTGAAAAAATAGGTCAAGGTAGAGAAAATGCCAAAGTCTATTTAGCTCAAAATCCTCAAGTTGCTGCAGAAATAGAAATGGCAATTAGAGAAAAAGCAGGTGTGATTTCAAAGAAAATTGAGGGAAATCCATTAAGTCCTGAAAAGATTGAAAAAGAGAAAAAAGTAGCTGAAAAAGAAGAGGCTAAAAAAGAAGTTACTCCTTCTAAAAAGAACTAGAATTAAAGGTCATCTTTAAATTATAAAAAGGCGCTTATTATAAGCGCCTTTGCCCCTTACCACTATCTAGACATAGAACAAAAAAGCTGTATTTTAAAAATATGGCTCAAAAATCACTAAATCAGATAAGAGAAACATTCTTAAAATATTTCGAAAAGAATGATCATAAGATAGTTGAGTCTAGTAATTTAGTACCAAATAATGATCCAACGCTGATGTTTGCTAATTCAGGGATGGTTCAGTTTAAAAACGTATTTACTGGTTTAGAAAAAAGAGATTATCAAAGAGCCACTACTTCACAGAAATGTGTGAGAGCAGGCGGAAAACATAATGATTTGGAAAATGTTGGTTATACTCCAAGACACCATACATTTTTTGAAATGTTGGGAAACTTTTCATTTGGAGATTATTTTAAAGAAAAAGCAATACATTATGCTTGGGATTTAATTACAAAAGATTTTGGTATAGATAAAAATAGACTTTACGTAACTGTGTTTCATGAAGATGATGAAGCATTTAATTTTTGGAGGAAAATAGCTGGTCTTAGTGAAGATAGAATAATCAGAATTTCTACATCAGATAATTTTTGGTCAATGGGTGAAACTGGACCTTGTGGCCCTTGTTCAGAAATCTTTTATGATCATGGGGATCATTTAAAAGGTGGTTTACCAGGAAGCAAAGATGAAGATGGGGATAGATTTATTGAAATTTGGAACTTAGTCTTTATGCAATACGAACAAGTAACAAAAGATAAAAGAATAGATCTTCCAAAACCTTCTGTTGATACTGGTATGGGATTGGAGAGAATAGCTGCTTTACTTCAAGGAACACATGATAACTATGAAACAGACCACTTTAAAAAATTAATTCAATCCACTTCAGATATTGTTAAGAAAAAACCAGACCAAAATAATCTTTCAAGTTTTAGAGTTATCGCAGATCATTTAAGAGCAAGCTCATTCTTAATTGCTGAAGGAGTTTTACCTTCAAATGAGGGAAGGGGTTATGTTCTTAGAAGAATTATGAGAAGAGGAATGAGGCACTCTCATTTATTAGGATCTAAAGAACCGGTTTTTTTCAATTTATTTGAAACTTTAAAAAATGAAATGTCTGGTAACTACCCTGAATTAAAAAGAGCAGAGTCATTAATTAAAGAAACACTTAAAATGGAGGAAGAAAAGTTCTTAGTTTTATTAGATCGAGGAATAAAAATTTTAAATGATGAAATATCAAAAATAGATAAAGTTCTTCCTGGTGATATTGCTTTTAAATTATATGATACATATGGATTTCCATTAGATCTTACTGAAGATATCTTAAGAAACAAATCTCTTTCTATTGATACAAAAAAATTTCAATCATTAATGAAAGAAAGTAGAGAACTTGCAAAAAAAAATTGGAAAGGATCTGGAGACGCTGCAGTTGAGAATATTTGGTTTGGTATTAGAGATAGATTAGGTGCTTCAGAATTCTTAGGTTATGAAACAAACCAAGCTGAAGGGGTAATCCTATCTTTACTTAAAGACAATAAAGAAGTTAAAGAATTAAAATCAAATGATGAAGGAATGATTATAACAAATCAAACACCTTTTTATGGAGAATCTGGTGGCCAGGTTGGAGATTCAGGTGAAATTATTTCTGGAGATTTTAAATTTGAAGTCAATGATGTTCAAAAAAAACTAGGAGATCTATTTGTTCATTACGGTAAAGTTACTAATGGTTCAATAAAGTTAAATGATAGTGTTGAAATGAAAATAAATGAATCAAGGAGAAATGACACAAGAGCATATCATTCAGCTACTCATTTGTTACATGAGTCTTTAAGAAGGGTTTTAGGCACTCATGTTACACAAAAAGGATCTTTAGTAGAACCAACCCGACTAAGATTTGACTTTAGTCACATGAAACCGATTTCAAATGAAGAAATAGATAAAATAGAGTCTTTTGTGAATTTGATGGTTTCAAAAAATTCAGAAGTTAGAACTAGACTCATGACACCAGATGAAGCTGTTGAGAATGGTGCATTAGCGCTTTTTGGTGAAAAATATGGTGATGAAGTGAGAGTGCTTTCGATGGGTGATGATAATGGGAAGTATTTTTCAACTGAATTATGTGGTGGAACACACGTTAAAAACACAGGTGATATTGGTAAATTTAAAATTACAAACCAATCTTCAATTGCAGCAGGTGTCAGAAGAATAGAAGCTTTAAGAGATAAACAATTGGAAGAT
>CACJNO010000033.1 GCA_902594825.1 uncultured Pelagibacteraceae bacterium
GAAACTATTTCTTTTAAATAATCTTTAAATCTATAATTTTCATCAATAAATTCATCTTCATGAATTGGATTTAAAGTCAAACTTTTAAGAATTTGATTGCATCTTTCTACTTGACTAGATAATAATTCTATATCTTGAGCAATATCTTTATTATTTTTTAATTGTTTTTTTAATTCTTGAGATACAATCTTTATAGTTGATAGTGGAGTTCCAAGTGAATGGGCTGCTGCTGCAGCTTGTCCACCTAAAGATAACATTTCATGTTCTTTTGCCATAACTTCCTCCATCTTATTTAATGCCTCTTTTCTTAGTCTAGACTCTGAGCCAAAAATGATAGCAAAATAATTTAAAAAAATTAGGGCTATAATCAATGCAACTGGAATAGAATAATAATAATATGGGCTTACATGAAAATGATCATTTAGAGGTGATGGCAAATCTTCAGAATAAAAGGTAAGAAAAATGATGGTAATTATTGTAATTATAACAAGTAATATATTTGTCCTTAATCCAAGATTAGATGAAGCAAAAACACTTGGAATAATCAAAAAAATTACAAACGGATTAATTATTCCACCAGTTAAATAAATCAATATTCCTAGTTGAAATATGTCGATTATAAGAAAAATAGATCCTGACCTATCAGAAAGTTGTGTTTTATTATAAAAAAATATTAAATAGATGTTCGTTAAGATGCCAAAAAAAATAGTAATATTGGCAATAATAAATTTAAATTCGAATCCAAAATAAAAATAAATAAAATTTACTGATATTAATTGCCCAAGAATACCAATCCATCTTAATGTTATATAAGTTGATTTCTTTAATGAAAAATACTTAGAAGTTTCAAAAAACTTCATTTTTAAATATCAAGATTTTGCACATTGATTGCATTAGAAATGATAAAATCTTTTCTTAGTGAAACATCATTTCCCATCAAAGTATGAATTAAACTTTGATCCTTCTTTGTGTCTTTAGAGTATTCCACTTGTAATAAATTTCTATTTTGTGGATCAAGTGTTGTACTCCATAATTCATCTGGATTCATTTCTCCTAAACCCTTAAATCTCTGAATATTCATTTTTGATTTCTCTAAATCAAGGAGTTTTGCAAATTCTTTTGATCCTTTTTTAATTTTTTTTAAATCTTTATTATTATTCAAAATATAATTTTCAAGTTCCTTTTCATCTTTTATATAAATTCCTTTAGATCCTTTATTTATTTTAAATAAAGGTGGTTGAGCTAAATACACGTTTCCATTTTCTATTAACTTATTAAAGGGTCTATTATTGAAGAAAGTTAAAAGTAATGCTCTTATATGAGACCCATCAACGTCAGCATCTGTCATAATTATTATTTTTCCGTATCTCAAATCTTTTAAATCTATTTCTTGGGCTTTAGGATCTAATCCAAGCGCATTAATTAATGTAACTATTTCGTTGGAAGAAATCATTTTTGCTAATGCTTTTGTTCTTTGGTCTGATCCATTTCCATTCTTTTTTGCCTTTAAATCTTCAACATATGTATTTAGTATTTTACCTCTCAAAGGTAAGACTGCTTGATAGGTCCTGTTTCTACCTTGTTTTGCTGATCCACCCGCTGAGTCTCCTTCAACTATAAACAATTCTGTGCCCTCTTGCTTACCAATTTGACAATCAGCTAACTTACCTGGCAGACCGCTCAACTCAAGAGCACCTTTTCTTCTTACATTTTCCCTTGCTTTTCTAGCTACATCTCTTGCGAGCGCTGCTTGAATAATTTTAGCTAAAATAATTTTAGATATAGAGGGATTTTGATCAAACCAAATTGATAATTTTTCACTTATAATTGTTTCAACTATCATTCTTACTTCTGAAGAAACTAGCTTATCTTTTGTCTGTGAAGAAAATTTTGGATCAGGTATTTTAGCTGATAATACGCAAGTTAAACCTTCTTTAATATCATCGCCAGATATAGTTAGTTTGCTCTTTTTTAGTAGATTATGTTCATTTGCATATTTATTGATGATTCTGGTCAATGCACTTCTAAAACCGAGTAAATGAGTCCCACCATCTTTTTGAAAAATGTTATTTGTGTATGGAAGAACATTCTCTGAGTAATTTGCATTCCATTTCAGTGAACACTCAATTTCAACACTATCTTTTTTTCCCTCAATATAAATTGGTTTTTTAAATAAATCATTTCCATTTTTATTTTTTAATTTATCTCTTTTATCATCTAAAAACTCTACAAATTCTAGAACACCACCATTATATTGAAATTCTGTTTTTTTTTCTTTTTTTAAAGATTTATCTATAAAAACTATTTTAATACCTTTATTTAAAAAGGCTAATTCTCTCATCCGTTTTATAATAATACTTGGACTAAATTTTATTGAAGAAAAAATTTCTTTTGATGGTAAAAAATTAATTCTTGTTCCTCTTTCTTTTGTTTTACCTACGCTTTTTAGAGGATTTTTAGCTTCTCCGTTTATAAACTCAACATAATGTTTTTTTCC
The DNA here is from genome assembly GCA_902594825.1 of uncultured Pelagibacteraceae bacterium. GTDB lineage: Bacteria > Pseudomonadota > Alphaproteobacteria > Pelagibacterales > Pelagibacteraceae > Pelagibacter. The sequence continues at coordinate 2,498 of CACJNO010000033.1, forward strand.
TTCTCTATTTATTTCTAGTTTTAATCTCTCAGATAAAGCATTTACTACTGAAACTCCTACGCCATGTAAACCTCCGGAAACTTTATATGAATCGTGATCAAATTTTCCACCAGCATGTAATTGAGTCATTATTACTTCAGCAGCAGATTTTTTTTCTCCTTTATGGATATCTACTGGAATACCTCTGCCATCATCCTCAACCGTAATTGTTCCATCAGAATTTAAAGTAACAAAAATATTTTTACAGTATCCAGCTAAAGCTTCATCAATCGAATTATCCACAACTTCATAAACCATATGGTGTAAGCCAGTACCATCATCGGTATCACCAATATACATTCCTGGTCTTCTTCTAACAGCTTCTAAACCTTTTAAAACTTTAATAGAGTCTGCCTGATATGTGTTTTTATTTGTCATTTTTTTTAAAAATTTGGAAAAGAAAACTATAACATTTTTAGGTAAAAATGTTTAAATAAATTTCGAAATTCAGTTTAATTATACAAAATTTACCCTATAAAATATAATGAAATTCATGGCGGAGAGAATGGGATTCGAACCCATGAAAGAGTCTCCCCTTTACACGCTTTCCAAGCGTGCGCCTTCAACCACTCGGCCACCTCTCCAGCTATTTAAAAAAATTTCTTAATTTAAAAGAATTAATTAAAAAAACTAAATAAGTAAAATTACTTTTGGTATTAAATAAATTTTTTATTTTATAAAAAAAGCTATTTTTCTTTAAAATCGCTCTAAACTCTCTGGGGTTTGTACTCAGTTTATTGTTTCTAATTTCTTTATTTATCTTTGATAATTTACGGTCAACATTGAATACTGTGATAGACTCAAAGTTTTGGATTGAATAAATGTATCTATTTAATGAGAATTTTTGTTTTTTAATCCCTGGATATCTTGAGTTTATATCATCAATCAATTTTTTTGAATAATTTATAAAAGAGCGTTTACTTGGATTATACCACTTATCTTTTATATAGCTCGTATGCACATCCTCAGTTATTAGAATTCCCCCATCCTTTATATTAGGAATGCAGTTGTTGACAGTTATTATTTGCTGATAATTTGTATGACCGCCATCATCTAAGATAACATCAACTTTTCCATATTTGTTGAAAAATTTTTTCCAAAATTTATCGCTACTTTGATCTCCGACTGATATTTCAAATCCATATTTTTTAAATCTTTTAATATCTGGGTTAAGATCAACACCAATAATTTTTGCTTTTTTTCCAAAAAAATTTCGCCACATAAATAATGATCCACCCGAAAAGACTCCTATTTCAACAAATACAATTTTTTTATTTCTAAACTTTTTTAATAACTCA
>CACJNO010000034.1 GCA_902594825.1 uncultured Pelagibacteraceae bacterium
TTTTCACTAATCAATGAGGCTATACTCTGTTTTTTTTCACTTTTATTTAACTTTCTCTTTTTATAAGCTAGTTGACCTTTTGGTCCATGAGCAACACCACCGCCAACAAAAATTGGTGCTTTTCTACTTGCATGTCTAGCATTTCCAGTTCCTTTTTGAGCATAAATTTTTGATGTAGGACCTGATACCTCATTTTGTTGCTTAGTTTTAGCGTGTCTACCTTTATAATTCGCATTCGTCTTATAAAGTACATGGCTTACAAGTTTATTGTTAATTTTGGCTGAAAAAATTTTATCTAACACTTCTATTGAATCTTTCTTGCCATTAATATTTAGTTTCTCTATTTTCATTATTTTTTCTTCTTATCAGGTGTTTTCTTAGCATCTTCAACAGATTTCATTTTTTCAGCTACCGTTTTTTTGCTTATATTTTTAATTGATTTTTTTACCACTACTTCAGTATTTTTTGCTCCAGGTATTGATCCTTTTAAATACAACAACTCATTTTCTATATCAGTTTTAATAATCTCAATATTTTGCATTGTTCTAAACTTATCACCCATATGACCAGCCATTTTCTTTCCCTTAAAAACTTTACCAGGATCTTGTCTTTGACCAGTTGATCCATGTGATCTATGAGAAATAGAAACACCATGTGTAGCTCTTAAACCACCAAAATTATGTCTTTTCATAGCACCTGCAAAGCCCTTACCTATAGTTTTAGATCTTGTATCTACAAATTTGATATCTTTAAAAATTTCCAGACCAAATTCATTTCCCTCTTTAAAATCTTCAGTTTTTAAAACACGATATTCTTTCAATTTTTTCTTTGCCTCAGTATTTTTTTTTGTAAAATAACCTTTCATCGATTTTGTTAGTTTTGAGTTTTTTATCTTTCCATAACCAAGTTGAATTGCTTTATAACCTCTTTTTTCTTCTTCGATTATTTCAATTATTCTCGCTTTCTCCATTTTTAAAACTGTAACAGGAACTAATTGACCAGATTTATAAAATTCTCTAGTCATTCCAATTTTTTTTCCTATTAATGCAATCTCACTACTCATAATTAAATCTTAATCTCCACATCTACACCAGAAGCTAAATCTAATTTCATTAAAGCTTCCACGGTTTGTGGTGTTGGTTCAACTATATCTATTAATCTTTTATGCGTTCTTGACTCAAATTGTTCTCTACTTTTTTTATCTATATGTGGAGATCTTAAAACAGTATATCTTTCAATTTTAGTTGGTAAAGGTATAGGCCCTTTAATTGTTGCTCCAGTTCTTTTGACTGTGTTTACAATTTCTTCTGTCGAAGCGTCTAAAATTTTATTATCATATGCCCTAAGTTTAATTCTAATATTTTGTTTTTCCATTTTAGCCAGCCACTTTCTTGGTTACTTCATCTTGAACATTTTGAGGGACTTTTGAATAATGATCAAAAAACATTGAATACTGAGCTCTACCCTGTGACATAGATCTTAAACTATTTATATATCCAAACATATTAGCTAATGGTACCATTGCTGTTATTACAGTTGCATTACCCCTTTGTTCTTGAGTACTTATTTGACCTCTTCTACTATTCAAGTCTCCAATTACATCTCCCATATAATCTTCTGGAGTAACAACCTCAACTCTCATAATAGGTTCTAAAAGTTTTAACCCACCTTGTGAGCATGCTTCTTTAAAGCAAGCCCTACTAGCTAATTCAAAAGCTAATACACTTGAGTCTACATCATGATGTAAACCATCAACTATAGTTACTTTATAATCAATAAGAGGAAACCCAGCTAAAATTCCACTATCAGATACAGTTTCAATTCCTTTTTCAACTCCTGGAATAAATTCTTTTGGTATTGCCCCACCTTTAATAGCACTTTCAACATCTCTACCTTTTCCAGGTTCTTGTGGTTCTACAAATAATTTAACTTTAGCAAATTGACCTGCACCACCACTTTGCTTTTTGTGTATATATTCAAATTCAGCTGATTTCTCAATTGTTTCTCTATAAGCAACTTGTGGAGCTCCAACATTCGCCTCAACTTTAAATTCTCTTTTCATTCTATCAACAATGATATCTAAATGAAGTTCACCCATTCCCTTGATGATAGTTTGACCTGACTCTTCATCTGACGAAACTCTAAAAGACGGATCTTCTTTAGCAAGTCTGGCTAAAGCTTCACCCATTTTTTCTTGGTCGCCCTTTGTTTTTGGTTCTACAGCAATTTCAATAACTGGATCAGGGAATTCCATTGGTTCAAGTAAAACAGCATTTTCTTCATCACATAAAGTATGACCTGTTATAGTATTTTTTAAACCAGCTAAAGCCACTATATCGCCTGCATTAGCCTCTTTAATGTCTTCTCTAGAATTGGCGTGCATCAAAAGCATTCTTCCAACTCTTTCTTCTTTTTCTTTGGAGGAATTATAAATACCTGTGCCAGACTTAATAGTACCTGAATAAACTCTTATAAATGTTAATGAGCCAACGAATGGATCATTTGCTACTTTAAAAGCTAGTGCTGAAAAATCAGCCTTGTCATCAAATTTCATCTCTATTTCATCCTCAGATCCAACTTTAGTTCCTTTAATTGATCCTATATCTAAGGGGCTTGGTAAATAATTTACAACAGCATCTAACAATGGTTGAACACCTTTGTTCTTAAATGCTGAACCAGTCAAAACTGGTACAAAATCAAAATTCAAAGTGCCCTTTCTTATACACTTTATTAAATCTTCTTCTTTAATTTCATCACCATTTAAATACGCTTCCATTAATTTTTCATCTTGTTCTACAGCCATTTCAACCAATTCTGTTCTATATTTTTGTGAAATTTCTTTTAAATCGTCAGGAATATCTTTGTATTCCCATTCAGCACCTAATGCCTCATTTTTCCAAACTTGTGCTTTCATTTTAACAAGATCTATAACTCCAGATAAAGAAGCTTCAATTCCTATTGGAACTTGAATTACTAATGGTTTAGCTCCCAATCTATCTTTAATCATATCAACGCATCTGAAGAAATCAGCACCAGTTCTATCTAATTTATTTACAAAACAAATTCTTGGAACTTTATATTTATCTGCTTGTCTCCAAACAGTTTCGGATTGGGGTTCTACACCAGCAACACCATCGAACACAGCAACTGCTCCATCTAAGACTTTTAAAGATCTCTCAACTTCAATTGTAAAATCTACGTGACCTGGTGTATCTATAATATTAATTCTATGATCCTGCCAAAAACAAGTTGTAGCTGCAGATGTAATTGTTATACCTCTCTCTTGTTCTTGTTCCATCCAATCCATAGTTGCTGCACCATCGTGCACTTCACCGATCTTATGACTTTTTCCAGTGTAGTATAAAATTCTTTCAGTAGTAGTAGTTTTTCCAGCATCAATATGAGCCATGATCCCAATATTTCTGTATTTATCTAATGTGTGTGTTCTAGCCATAAATAGTTACCATCTGAAATGAGCAAAGGCCTTGTTGGACTCAGCCATCTTGTGCACATCCTCTCTCTTTTTTACCGCTGCACCTTTTTTTTCGTAAGCATCAAAAAGTTCATTAAAAATTTTATCAGACATATGTTTGTCTTTTCTTTTTCTCGCTGAGTCTACTAACCACCTAATAGCTAAAGCTTGCGCTCTTTTAGTTTTAACTTCAACCGGTAC
>CACJNO010000035.1 GCA_902594825.1 uncultured Pelagibacteraceae bacterium
CAGGAACTCCTATAGAAGCTATTCAAAATGAGGTTTCAAGAATTCCATTGCCAAGTAACTTAGAAAAAAATGGTGATTATTTTGGTCTTAAAGTGCAGGGAGATTCAATGATTGAAGCTGGAATTAATGAAGGTGATACTGTTATTATTAAAAGAACCGATACAGCTGATAACGGAAAAATAGTCGTTGCATTAATTGATGAACATGAGGCAATGCTTAAAAGAATAAGAAAAAAAGGTAAAGTTGTAGCACTTGAAAGTGCAAATAAAAACTACGAAACTAAAATTTTTGGCCCAGATAGAGTAAAAGTACAGGGCGTATTAGTATCTTTATATAGAAACTTCTAGTAAAATAGTCTAAACATTTTCAATGAAAAAAGTAGCAACAAGATTTGCTCCATCTCCTACTGGACCTTTGCATATAGGTGGTGTTAGAACAGCTTTATTTAATTGGTTGTATTCTAAAAACCAAAAAGGGGATTTTTATTTAAGAGTTGAAGATACTGATAAAGAAAGATCAAAAGATGAATATAAAGATCAAATAGTTAAATCTCTTAAATGGATTGGTATTAATTATGATGGAGAGGAATATATACAATCAAAAAAAATCGAGGATCATATAAAAGTTGCAAACGAACTGCTCAAAAACGGCCATGCATATAAGTGTTATTGCTCAAGCAAAGAAATAGAAGAACAAAAAAAAAGAGCAAGACAAAAAAAAATCCCTTACATCTATGATAGAAAATGGAGAGACAAAAAAGAGTCTGAAGCTCCTAAAGATATCAAGCCAGTAATTCGATTTAAAAGCAAAATAAACGGAACATCTGTATTAAAAGACTTAGTGCAAGGTGATGTTGAAATAGATAATAATACTATTGAGGATTTTATTATTTTAAGAAATGATGGAAGTCCAACGTATAACTTATCAGCATCCGTCGATGATCATCAAATGAATATGACACATATAATTAGAGGTGATGACCATAAAATAAATACTTTTAAACAAATTCAAATTTATCAAGCTATGAAATGGGAAATCCCTTCATTTGCACATATACCTTTAATACATACTATTGAGGGAAAGAAGCTATCAAAAAGGGACAAGGCTTCTACGTTAGATGATTACTCTAAAATTGGTATTATGCCTGATGCTCTTAGGAACTATCTTCTTAGATTAGGATGGTCTTATAAAGATAAAGAGATATTCACTTTAGATGAAAGTATCAAACATTTTAATCTGGAAGGAATTGGTAAATCTCCATCAAAGCTAGATATGAGTAGAATTTTGTCAATGAATGAACACTATATTAAGAATATCGATGAAAATGATTTATTCGATCAACTGACTGAGTATTGCAAATTATATAAAAGTGAAATTCATTCAGATAAGAAAGATAAGATTAAAAAATCCCTTACCTTCCTAAAAAACAAAGCTAAAACCCTAGAAGATATATTTAATAATGGGCAATATATTATGGTAGACGAGGTTAATTTTAACCATGATGATTTTAAGTTAATTGATGATAAAGCCAAAAAAGTCATTTCCGATTTCAATACTCAATTTGGTAACGTTGATAAACTTAGTAAAGAAACATTAGAACCAATAGTTAATAAGTTGATTAAATCAAACGATACTAATTTTAAAGGAGTTGGACAGCCTTTAAGAATAGCTTTAACAGGTTCTAAATTTGGACCTGGTATTTATGATATTATTATTTCACTTGGAAAAGTAGAGGTATCAAAAAGATTAACCAATAAGAAACTTGTTTAATACTAAAGAAGCTTCATCAGAAGATGAGGTTTTTGATCTGATTTTAGTTAAAGTTTCCTCGCAATCATTAATTTGTTTTTTCATTAATTCTGGATTTTTTAAAAAATAGACAACTGAATTATAAATTTCTTTAGGATTACACTCCTTCTGGATTAATTCGGGGATTATTTCTTTATTATTAATAATATTGATAATATTAGCAAATTTTATTTTTACCAACATTTTAACAATCAAAAAATTCAAAAAATTCATTTTATAGATAATTATAGAAGGAACTTTTGCATTACAAATTTCAAGAGAGACTGTGCCAGATTTAGAAACTGCAAAAATAGACTTATTTAGTATTTGTTTTTTTATATTTTCATCAGAAATAACTTCAACATTTTTTACATTTGTATTATTAATTTTTTCACTTATTAGATTCTTATTCTCATCAGTTGCATGGAAAAAAAAAGAGAAATTATCAAATTTTGTATTCATCATATTTATAAAATCTATTAATATAGGTAAAAGTAAATTTACTTCGGATGATCTACTGCCAGAGAAAAGAGAAATAATTTTTTTATCATTTGATATGATACTAGACAGATCTATCTTATCTTTAGATATATGTTCTAATAATGGATGACCTACAAAAGTATTTGGAATATTCTCTTTATCAAAATATTTTTTTTCAAAATCAAATAATAATAAAATATGATCTAAAAACTTTTTAAATTTTTTTACTCTGCCCTCTCTCCAAACCCATACTTGTGGAGCCACATAATGAACTGTCTTGATCTCATTATTTAATTTTTTTACTTTTTCAGCTATTCTTAATGTAAAATCAGGACTATCTACACTAAATAAAATATCTGGATTAAATTTTATTATCTCCTCTACAGTTTTATTTATTTTATTCTTTATCTTAAAAATATTTAATAAAACACTAGTGAATCCAATGTAAGTAATTTCTTTAAGGTCAAAAATAGATTTTATTCCTAATGAATTTAAGTGTGTTCCACCAACGCATGAATACTCAATATTAGGATTATTCTTTTGAAGTTTGGATATGACTTTTGATGCAAGTTTATCTCCTGAGGGTTCACCAGTTAATATAAAAATCTTTTTCATTTTACTGAGATGAACATCTTATTTTTATTAGCAAAACTAATACATTTTTTTTGATCTAAAAATATATGCTGTCTATTTTTAACAACAATTCCTTTCAATCCAGCAGCTTTACTTTGTTTAATCGTTTTTAACCCAATTGTTGGAAGATCTAATCTTAAGTCTTGTTTCTTTTTTGGAAACTTTACTAAAACACCGTGATTCTTAAATTTTTTGTTTCCACTTTTTTCAAGCATTTTTTTAGTTCCACCTTTTCCTTCTATGGAAACCACTTTTTTATTTCTAACTACCACTCCTTGGCTAAAATTATATTGGCTTAAATTATTTAAAGTTTTAATTGCTTTTTTAATGTCTGATCGATTTTGTTTGTTTGGTTTAATATTTGTATAATTACCTTTTTTTAAGGATAACTCAGGATTAAATAGTAGTGAATTTAC
>CACJNO010000036.1 GCA_902594825.1 uncultured Pelagibacteraceae bacterium
TGAAAGAGGGGACGACTAATGATAAAAGGTAATTTTATAGACAATTTGCCTAAAGTTTATGGAATCTATACAGGTGGATTTTTAGCTTTCATAATTATTATGGCAATTGCTGAGCAGATGGGTATGTCAGCTAAAGCTATCGGAATTTGTTTCGTAGCCTTTACAGTAGCCATCTACGCGATAATTGGATATCTATCACGTACAGCTCAAGCAGATGCGTATTACGTAGCTGGAAGACAAGTACCTACCGTGTTCAACGGAATGGCAACAGCAGCAGACTGGATGTCTGGTGCATCGTTCGTTGCAATGGCTGGTGGTATTTACTTTAAAGGTTATGGTTATATGGCACTACTTGTTGGTTGGACTGGTGGATATGTACTAGTTGCGTCGCTATTAGCACCATATTTAAGAAAATTTGGCTGTTACACAGTTCCAGATTTTATCGGTACAAGATACGGTGGTAATTTATCAAGGTTAATGGCAGTAATAGTATTAACTGTTGCTTCATTTACTTATGTGACTGCACAAATTAACGCTACAGGTACTATTGCATCTGTTGCTCTAGATATTCCATTCCAATACGCAGTTTATGTTGGACTAATAAGCATCTTATTATGTTCAATGTTAGGTGGTATGAGAGGAGTAACTTGGACACAGGTTGCGCAGTACATTGTACTAATTATAGCTTACTTACTTCCAGTATTCTGGATCAGTAACAAAATGGGTGCGGGTTTCTTCCCACACTTTATGTTAGCTGATGAAGTAGCTAGAATTGGTGATCTAGAACAACAGTTTGGTTTTGTTGCAAATTCTAAAGAGAATCTTGCTATGGTACCAAAAGGGTTGGCTGGAATAACTAAAGCTCACTCAGCGGTTAACGCTACACCTTGGGCATTTATTTCATTAGCACTTGCGATGATGATGGGAACAGCTTCATTGCCACACGTGATGATGAGATATTTCACTACTCCAAGTGTAAAGGCAGCTAGAAAATCAGTAGGTTGGTCATTATTCTTTATCTTCCTACTTTATTCTTCTGCTCCAATGTTAGCTACACTGTCTAAATTGTCATTGATTGATCCATCACTACCAACTGGTATTATTGGTAAATCAATTGCAGAAGTTCAAGCGATAGATTGGTATCAAAACTGGAACCAAGCAAACTTGATGTTTGTAAGCGACTTTAACGGAAATGGAACTCTTGAATTAAACGAGTTTTTCATGGGTGGTAAAGCCGTTGTGTTAGCAACTCCAGAAATAGCTGGATTACCATACGTAATCTCAGGTCTGGTTGCTGCTGGAGGTATGGCTGCTGCCATGTCAACAGCTGATGGTTTGATTCTAGCGATTGCAAATGCTTTATCTCATGACTTGTATTACAAGATCATTGATCCAAAAGCAGAAACTGCAAAACGACTAGTTGTTGCAAGGGTATTACTTGTAGTAATTGGTTTTGCTGGAGCCACTATTGCAGCAATGGAGATCCAAGGTATCCTAGGTTCAGTTATCTGGGCTTTTGACTTTGCGATGTCTGGATTATTCTTCCCACTTGTACTTGGTGTATGGTGGAAGAGAGCTAACAGAGAAGGTGCTATAGCTGGTATGGCTTTAGGATTAATTTCTGGTGCTGGTTACCTAATTTGGGTAAGAAACGGCGGAAGTGGATTCTTAGGTATTACTCAGTTAACGTTTGGTATCTTTGGTTCAGCTGTCAGCTTAATAGCTATGGTGGTAGTAAGTTTAATTACTGCTGAGCCTAATGCTGCAACGCAAAAAATGGTTGATGAGGTTCGTGTACCATCTGGTAAATCGATCCTTGGCAAACAACACTAAATAATATTTCAAAGGGGCGATTAATTTCGCCCCTTTTAATTTCTTGAATTTTCCAATATAAATTTTAAATGTCAGCTAATTTTCATCCTTTAGTTTATATAATTGACTATATTCTTGGAGTGATTATGTGGACTTTGATTGGTAGAGTTGCCATGAATATTTTTCAGAGAGAAGACTCACAATTTTTCTTTATGAGAGTTTTTGTAAAATTTACTAATCCATTAATTTCTTTATTTAAACCAATAACACCCTCTTTTATTATTGGCCCACTAGTTCCTTTATATGTTGCCTGGTTTTTTTTTATGATAAGATTTTACTTAATGCCATGGATATTAGGATATTCAGTAATGGGTATGTTGTCTTTTCCATTGGAAAGTGAAATTTCCAGACAAATTTATCAATTTTTTAATTCAATTAAATTTTAAAAATTGATACTAGTAAATCTAGTAATCAATGAAAAAAATACAAATTTCACCTTCAATCTTATCAGCTGATTTTAGTCAGCTAGGTAATGAAATTAAAAGATTAGAGCAAGCTGGAGCAGATATGATACATGTAGATGTTATGGATGGTCATTTTGTGCCAAATCTAACAATTGGACCTCCTGTAATAAAAGCCTTAAAAAAACAATCATCAATGATTTTTGATGTTCACTTGATGATTTCTCCAGTTCATAAATATATTGAAGCTTACGCAAACGCAGGTGCAGATATAATTACTATACATCCTGAGGCAACAGATGATCTCCAAAAATCAATTGACAAAATAAAAGAATTAAAAAAAAAGGTTGGTGTTTCATTGAACCCCAAAACTAAAATAGATGCAATTAAAAAGAATTTAAGTCAAATAGATTTAGTTCTTATTATGAGTGTTAATCCAGGATTTGGTGGACAAAAATTCATGCCTGAAGTTTTAAGCAAAATAAAGGAGCTAGTAAAAAT
>CACJNO010000037.1 GCA_902594825.1 uncultured Pelagibacteraceae bacterium
ACAGGAAACAAAAGTAAGTTTACTTATGAAGAGTTAAGAACAAAAGTATCAAAATTTGCAGGCGCACTTAAAGATCAAGGTATCGACAAAGGTGACCGAGTTATAATTTACATGCCAATGATACCAGAAGCTGTAGTTGCTATGCTAGCATGTGCAAGAATTGGAGCAATACATTCAGTTGTTTTTGGTGGATTTGCCTCAAATGAACTTGCAAGCAGGATTGATGATAGTAAAGCAAAGATTTTGGTTACTGCTTCTTGTGGTTTTGAACCAGGAAGAACTGTTGAGTACAAACCGCTTGTAGATGAAGCGATTAAACAAGCTAAGCATAAGATAAGTAAAATGATTTTGTTCCAAAGAAAAGGTCATGAAGTTAAATTAAATGCCCCAGTAGAGATAAGTTGGGATGAAGCTCATGCAAAAGCTAAAGATACTGATTGTGTTGAGATGAATTCAAATGAATTTGCTTATATACTTTACACATCAGGTACAACTGGAACACCAAAAGGTATTGTAAGAGATATTGGGGGTCACATAGTTGCATTAAAATGGACGATGAAAAATATTTACAACATTGATCAAGATGATATCTGGTGGTCAGCAAGTGATATTGGTTGGATAGTTGGTCACTCCTATATAGTTTATGCTCCATTATTTAAAGGATGCACCACTGTATTGTTTGAAGGAAAACCTGTTGGAACACCTGATGCTGGTGCTTTCTGGAAAATTATTTCTGATTATAAGGTAAAATCTTTATTTACTGCACCAACAGCTTTTAGAGCAATTAAAAAAGAGGATCCTGATGGAAAATTCTTTTCAAAATATGATTTAAGTAAATTTGAAAGTCTTTTTCTTGCTGGAGAACGAGCTGATCCAGATACAATCAAATGGGCAGAGAATTTATTAAGAGTACCTGTGATTGATCATTGGTGGCAAACCGAAACTAGCTGGGCAATTAGTTCAAATTGTACAGGAATTGAAATGATGAAAACAAAATATGGTTCAGCGTGTAAAGCAGTGCCTGGCTATGATGTTAAAATTATTAAATCAGATCAAACTTTAGCTAAACCAAATGAAATGGGGGATATAGTTGTCAAACTTCCTTTACCTCCTGGAACTTTCCCAACTCTTTGGAACGCTGATAAAAGATATAAAGAAAACTATATGAGCAACTATGAGGGTTATTATCAAACCTACGACGCAGGTCATATTGACGATGATGGCTATATTTGGATAATGTCTAGAACAGATGATATCATTAATGTTGCTGGGCATAGATTGTCTACAGGTGCAATAGAAGAAGTTTTATCTGAACACCAATCAGTTGCTGAATGTGCGGTTCTTGGAATTGCAGATAAATTAAAAGGACAAATACCGATTGGTTTAGTAGTTTTGAAAGCAGGGGTTGATAAAAGTCATGAAGATATTTCAAAAGAATGTATTCAAATGGTAAGAGATAAAATTGGTCCTGTTGCAGCATTTAAAGTTGCAATAGTAATTAAAAGACTACCAAAAACTAGATCAGGTAAAATTTTAAGAGGAACAATTAGAAAAATTGCTGATAAGGAAGAATACAAAATGCCTCCAACTATTGATGATCCAGCAATATTAGATGAAATAAAGACTGATCTTATAAACAATAATGTTCTTAAATAGTGATTAAAACTTATCTATTTTTAATTGGTGCTATTTTTTGTGAAGTCGCAGGTACAATGTTATTGCCAGTTTCTCAAAATTTCACAAAATTTGTTCCAACTTTTGCTCTTGCAATTTTTTATTTAGCTGCGTTTTATCTTCTAACCTTTGTGGTAAATAAACTGCCTATAGCAATTGTATACGCCACCTGGAGTGGTCTTGGCATATTTACTATTGCAATATTAGGTTACATTTTTTTTAAACAAACTTTAGCTTGGCAGGCTATTGCTGGGTTATTTTTAATTGTTGTTGGTGTTATCTTAGTGAATAGTTTTACAGGAAAAATTAATTAAATTTTAAAGGAGTGCCCTCTGGATCTCCCAAGATTCGGCCATCTTTCATTTTTATTTTTCCACAAACTATTGTAGCCATGGGAGTACCTTTAAACTCAAATCCGTTGAAAGGTGACCAGCCACATTTGCTTTCAATGTTTTCATTTTTAATTAAAATCTTCTTTTCCATATCTACAATTGTAAAATCTGCATCATAACCTTCTTTGATAAAACCTTTATTCATAATTCCAAAAATCTTAACAGGATTTTCACATACAAGATTTATGAACTGAGTAAGAGATAATTTTCCATTATTAACATGATTCAACATTACTGGCACTAGTGTTTGAACACCTGGCATACCTGAAGGTGAGTTAGGGTATTCTTTATCTTTATTAACCTTTAAATGAGGAGCATGATCTGATCCAATTGTATCGTTTAAGTTATTTTTAACAGCGTACCATAATCGATCATAATGAGATTTATCTCTTATAGGAGGATTCATTTGAGCATATGTACCAAGCTTTTCATAACAATCAGGTGCATAAATTGTTAAATGCTGTGGAGTAATTTCAAACGTAATGTTACCTTTGTGTTGAGATAAAAAATCTATTTCTTGCTTAGTTGTTATATGAAGTACA
>CACJNO010000038.1 GCA_902594825.1 uncultured Pelagibacteraceae bacterium
CTAATCTATTTAAAAAAAATTCAAATTATCAAATTACAGTTTTTGAAAAAAACTATACAGTTGATTTAAAAGAGGGTTATGGAATTCAATTATCAGTTAATAGTGTGAAACTTTTGAATCAAATTGGATTTAATAAATTTAAAGATGATAAAAAGTTCAATCCAGATAAAGTTAATTTTTACTCTATTAAAAGCACTAACAAGATATGTGATCTTAATATTTCTGACTTTAACTCAGAAAAATGTAAGTATACCACATTGAAAAGATCTGATTTAATCAATTTTTTAAAAACGAATTTAGAGGACTTAATTAAAACTAATTATAATATTTCGAAAATAGATCAGGAAAATCAAAAGATCAAAATTACTTTTGAAAACAATGAAACTTTTGAATGTGATTATTTAATTATTTCAGATGGAGTTTTTTCGAAAAGTAAAGGTCTTATCTCAAACAATCAAGCTCAACCAAAATACAATCAAACATTAGCTATTAGAGGAACAATACCTAATTCTCAAAAAATTGATTGTAAGAATATTTCATTATTTTTAGGTTCTGATTTTCATCAGGTAATTTATCCTCTAAACACCAACGGATGTTTAAATTTTATAGCAATAATGAAATATAATCTCTCTACTAATGAACAAAAAAATTACTCATTGTTCAACGATGAAAATTTTATCAAAAGAATTTTAGCTAACTTTCCAATAGAAATGAAGAAATTTTTAGTTGAAATTAAGGAATTAAAAATATTCCCAGTGTTTGTTAGTGATAATTTTTTTAAAACAAAAAATAACAATATTCATTTTATAGGTGATGCTTTTTTTGCTTTTCCGCCCTCATTTGCTCAGGGTGCGTCCCAGTCCATAGAGGGTGCCTATGAATTATTTAAAAGTATAGAAAACAATACGGAGAGTAGTTTTTTCAAAAAAAGAGTTAGTAAAGTTAAAATGGTAAATAACAGATCAAAATTCAATCAATTTGCGTTTCATTTATCTAATCCTTTAAATACATTTTTAAGAAATTTATTCTTGAAAAGGTTAGTTAAAAATAAAAAGTTTTTAGAGAATTACCTTGGTAAAATTTATAGATAATTTTTACCACCAAGGAATTTTTGTCTTAAACTATCTATTGGCACAAAGGAACCACCTAGTTTACAATACCAATAAGTCCACCCATTGCAGCTTTCAGCACCTAAGATTGTTGCGGCTACTTTATGAATAGAGCCTTCTGTTTTATCATGTTTGATACTACCATCAGCCATTATTTTAGCGCTAATTTTCCTCTTATTATCGAAAATAGTAGTACCTGGTTTAATTATTCCAAGTTCAACTAATGAGCCAAAAGGTATTCTTGGTTTAGATCTATTGTTTTGAAGCGTATCTAGGTAATCATCTTCTATAGGTTTCGTTTTCTCTAATCTTTTTTCCGCAGCTCTAAAATAATTTTTTTCTTTTTCAATTCCATAATAATTTCTTCCCAATTTTTTTGCAACTGTTGCTGTTGTTCCAGATCCCAAAAAAGGATCTAAAATTAAATCATTTTTTTTTGAGGTTGCTAATAAGATTCTATGAAGTAAGGCTTCTGGTTTTTGTGTGGAATGTATTTTTTTTCCATTCTTTTTTATTCTTTCTGGGCCGTTACAAATCGGTAATTCCCAATTAGACCTCATTTGAAGATCATCATTCAAACACTTTAAGGATTGATAGTTAAAAGTGTATTTTGACTTTTTTGATTTCGAGGCCCAAATTAGAGTCTCATGAGCGTTTGTAAAACGAGTTCCTCTAAAATTAGGCATAGGGTTCTTTTTATTCCAAATAACATCGTTTAAAATCCAAAAACCCAAATTTTGAATCGCAGTCCCAACTCTGAAGATATTATGATAACTACCAATTACCCAAATAGCACCATTTTTTTTTAAAACCCTTTTACACTCATTTAACCAAGAATAGGTAAAATCATCATATTTTTTAAAACTATCGAATTGATCCCATTTATCATTTACCGCACTAACTTTTGATCTATCTGGTCTTATTAACTCACTTCTTAATTGTAAATTGTAAGGAGGGTCAGCAAAAATTAAATCAATGGTCTCGTTTGGAATTTTTTTAAGTTCCTCTAAACTATCTCCATTAATTAATTTATTTTTTAAATTTAAATTCATTTTTTTAAAAATAAATTAGACTCCAAAAAGATTCCGGGGTCAACCTAGGATTGAATTATTTAGATTTAATTTGTGTAGAGGATTTTTTGGACAACAAGATCTTGTGTTTCTACGTGAAACCTATTTAATTTTATTAATTGGTGAAAAAGTTTTTCTATGATGAGGTGTAATACCTAAATTTTTAATTGCTCTCAAGTGTTGTTTAGTACCATAACCAAAATTTTTATCCCAATGATAATCTTTAAACTTTTTTCCTATATTAAATATAATTTTATCACGTGTAACTTTAGCTATAATAGATGCAGCTGAAATTGATGGTACTTTATCATCTCCTTTAATCACTGAATTAAGTTTATAATATTTAATTTTAGGCAATTTATTTCCATCTATCAAAACCAGAGTTGGTTTTTTTTTTAATTTAATTATAGCTCTTTTCAT
>CACJNO010000039.1 GCA_902594825.1 uncultured Pelagibacteraceae bacterium
ACTGAGGGGGTTTCTGGAGCTATAAAAAATATTTTAGACTCAACTAATATTACAAAAAAAACTGAAATTATTGTTCCTAATCCAAGTTTTGCTTTATATAAAATTTACTCAAAGATATATAATGTTAAAGTTAAAACATTTAATTACGATAATAATTTTAACTTAAAAGTAGATGATATTTTTAAACTTGTATCAAAAAACACCTCGATAGTTTTTTTAACATTTCCCAATATTCCTGTAGAAGGAAATGTTAACTTATTATTTATAGATAAACTTGCTAAGTTTTTAAGTAAAAAGAAAATATTACTAGTTATTGATGAGGTTTATTTTCCATTTAATAAGTTTTCAACGATAAATTTAGTTAAAAAATTTAAAAACCTTGTAGTGATGAGATCTTTTTCAAAAGCCTATGGCTTAGCTGGTGCAAGAATTGGATATATAATTTCTGAAAAAAATAAAATAAAAACTTTTTCAAATTCAAGAGGTGGATATGAAACAAATATATTGTCTGCAGCAGCTTTAGAATTTATTTTAGAAAATAATATAATTACAAATAAATATGTAAGTAACGTTTCAAAAGGTTTTTCTTTTTTAAAGAAAAAATTAATAGATCTTAAGATCAATTATTATGGTGGAGTAAATAGCAACTTTATTTTTATAGATTTTGAAAATAAAATTTTAGCAAATAGAATTTTTAAAAGATTAAAGCAAAATAATATTGCAGTGAGATATGGTTATCCCAAACCATTTGATAAAGGTATTTTATTAACAGGTTGTCCCTTGAAAGAAATGAAAATATTTTTTTCAGTTTTTAAAAAAATTTATAAATGAAAAAAATACTTATAATTGGAGCTGGTGTAATTGGATTATCAATTTCCTATGAACTTTCAAAAATTAAAAGATTTAAAATTACTGTCTTGGAAAAAGCTAGAAATATAGGTTCAAAAAATACCTCAAAAAATTCTCAAGTAATTCATTCAGGTGTTTACTATAAAAAAGATACATTAAAAAATCATCTTTGTATTAAAGGTAAGAATTTAATTTATAAATTTTGTAAAAAATATAAAATTAGAAATATTAAGACAGGTAAATTATTTTTGGCTTGTACGAAAAAAGAGGAAGAATATCTTAATGTGTTAAAAAGAAACGCCATTAAAAATGGTGTGAATGATGTAAAGATAATTCATCAAAAAAGATTAAATCAAATGGAACCAATGTTAAAAGGCAATAAAGCTTTATTATCGCCCTCAGCAGGTATCTTTGATGTAAAAGCTTTTATTAAAAAATTGTTCCAAATTTCGAAACAAAATAAAGTTAAATTTTATTTTGAAGTTAAAAATCTAAAAATACAAAAAATAAATTCAAAATTTAGAACTGATTTTTTAAAAGATGAAATATTTGATTTTGTTATAAATTGTGCTGGAATGGATGCTATTGATGTGGCTAAACAAAATTTTCCTAATTATAAATTTCCTAAAAATAAATTTGTAAAAGGGATTTATTTTAAAACTAAAGAAAATTTAAAGTTAAAAAATATTGTTTATAGAGCAATGTTGCCTGGTGATGTTAAAGAAAGAATTGATATTACTCCATTATTAGAGGGAGGATACATTTTAGGACCAAGTGTTGAAAAATTAAACTTAAATATCAAAAAAAAGTTAAAATACAAATTCATAAATGGTATTAAAAATCACTTGAAGTCAATAAATGAAAAAAAAATTTTATATTTCAAAGAAGGTATAAGACCAAAAATAATGATTAATAAACCCAAATCAAATGAGGATTTTTATATTAAGAAGGTTAAAAATTATAATTGGGTAAACCTTTTTGGGATAGAGTCACCAGGATTAACTTCTGCTCTCTCAATCGCAAAGTATGTTAAAAAGATGATTTAAATTATGAAATTATTGATAATTGGAGGAGGTGTATATGTTAAGGGTTCAGATTATAATGAAAATGGAACAATTATTCCTTCAGTACTAGAGTCTATTAGAGACAACCTTATTGATCAGGTAGGATTTGTTACAACTTCAAATAAATCTGTTAATGACTGTTTAAAAAAATCCAAAAAATTATCTAAATTTTTGAACATAAAGATAAAATCAAATACTTTTTTAAAATTTGAATCCAAATCTAAAGATAGTTATTTAAAAGCATTAAAAAAATTTAAACCTGATGCAACTATAGTAGCAACTCCAGATCATACGCATTATAAAATATGCAAAGATGTGATTTTTTCTAATTCTAATTTATTAGTTGTTAAACCTTTATCAGACACAGTTAAGGAAGTTAAAAGTTTATTGAAAATGATTAAAAGTAGAAAAAAAATATATCAAGTGGAATTTCATAAAAGACTAGACGAGGCCAATCTTACTTTGAAAAAATTTATTAATGAAGGGAAGCTTGGTAATTTGAAATACTGTGTAATAGAATATAGTCAAAAAAA
>CACJNO010000040.1 GCA_902594825.1 uncultured Pelagibacteraceae bacterium
TCTGTCTTTTTTAAACTTATTTGATTTTGATAGATCAATTACCAAATATTTTATTTTTCTTTTTTTGACAGTTTTTAAAATTTCCTTTGGAAATTCAGTATCACCAAAAATTAATCCTATCATTTTACGAAAATGGTGTGCAAATAGATCTTTTTTTATCTTTTGTTATAAAGTCAATTACATTCTTAACTAATGGATTCTCTTGGAAAGAACCATTTAATTTATTTATATTTTCATTGATTTTTTTAGAAGCAAAAATTTCTTTATAAGCCTCACTTAATCCTAAAATATCCTTATTTTCAAACTTAGCCCTTCTTAAGCCTATCAAATTTAACCCCTGTAATGAATTTCTATTACCTGTTGATAGTCCGTATGGAATTACATCATGCAAAACACCTGTCATTCCTCCAATCATTGCCATTTTTCCAATTCTTGTAAATTGTTGAACTGCAGAGTTTCCTCCGATTACAACATTATCTTCAATGATTGCATGACCACCTAGAGGAACATTGTTTGCGATTATTACATTATTTCCTACCTGACAATCGTGAGCGATATGTGATGAAATCATAAATAAACAGTTATTTCCAATAACTGTTTTACCACCACCACCAACTGTTCCTGGATTTATTGTTACGTATTCTCTTATCTTATTATTATCTCCAATTATAAGATTTGTTGGTTCGCCAGCATACTTTAAATCTTGTGGATCATTAATAGAAACAAAAGGATATATCTTATTCCCTTTACCAATTTTTACATTTCCAGATATATTTACATGTGATTGGATAATAGTATTTTCTCCAATCTCAACATTAGGACCTATAACACAATAAGGACCTACTTTAACATTTTTATCTAATTTTGCTTTTGAGTCAATGATTGCAGTTTTATCTATCATCTATTGTTTTTTATAAACTCTCTTAAACTTTTAGCAGGATATCCCATGACTTTAGTATTGTCAGGTATATCATTTATAACGCCGCTACCACCTCCTATTTGGACATTGTTTCCAACTTTTAAATGACCTGAAACACCAGCCTGACCACCGATCATAACATTATTACCTAAAGTTGAACTTCCAGCAAAGCCAACTTGTCCTGCAATAATACAATTATCACCGATTTTATTGTTATGAGCAATATGCACTTGATTGTCCAAGTATGTATTTTTACCTATTATCGTATTTGATAATGAACCTCTGTCGATTGTAGATCCACATCCAATTTCACAGTTTTCATTTATAATAACAATTCCAATATGAGGATATCTTACATTTTTTTTTTTATTTGGAAAAAATCCAAAACCTTTTTTACCTATGACACATCCATCCAAAATACTAACATTATCTTTAATAATCGTATTTCTTAAAATTACATTAGAGCCAATCGAACAATTTGAACCAATAATTACATTTTTTTCAATAATTGTATTATGACCAATTAAACAATTTTTTCCTATTTTAACATTTGTACCTATTACTACATTTTTTCCAAATTTTACTTTTTTCTTAAAAGATGTTTTAGAAATATCTTTTGCTGAGTCGTCAAAATCATCGGTAATTGACTTTGGATAAAATTCTTTTGTAATTTTTGCCATTGTTAATAATACATTTTCAACAATAATTTTTTTACACGAATTTGGTAAAAAATGAGAAAGATTGCTTAGAGTAATGCAATAAGATGCTTTAGTTTTTGATGCCAATTCAGAATAATTTTTTGAGTGAAAAAAAGTTAAATCTTTATTTGTTGCATTGGATAAATCTGAAACATTGTAAATTTTATCTTTTTTATATTTTTCCAAATTATCGACACCAACAGTAGTTAACAATCTATCAACAACAAAAGGACCAACATTTTTAAAAAAAGGATTTAACATTAAAGAATATCTATCAAAACTTTCGATATTCTTTGTATCAACAATTATTACTAATTATTTTCTATCAACAATTGTAGCTGACCATTGAGCATCAGCCATTTTTTTTTCTCCCACAAAGGCCTCACCTTTGTATTTCCAGACTCTACCATGTGATCTTATTGCCTCAATTTTTAATTCTAATTTACAATCTGGAATAACAGGATTTCTAAATCGAGCTTTTTCGATACTCATTAAAAAAACAAGCTTATTTTCATATGTTGATTTATCAATACCATGAGCAGTCAATGCTGCAGCAGCTTGACCGAATGCTTCAACTATTAACACCCCAGGCATAACCGGTTGATCTGGAAAATGTCCTTGAACATAAAAACCATCTTTTTTCACATTCATGATCGCTGTCGCTGAATGAAGTCTTTTAATATCTCTTAATTCATCTATTAATAACATAGGTTCCCTATGAGGTAATAAGTTTTGGATTTGATTTCTATCAAGTATTTCTGTC
>CACJNO010000041.1 GCA_902594825.1 uncultured Pelagibacteraceae bacterium
GTCTTTAGGTCCAGATAGAGCTCCACATAGATCTTTTTATTATGCAATGGGTGAGACTGAAAAAGATGTATCAAAACCTTTTGTAGGGGTTGTATCAACATGGAACGAGGCTGCTCCATGCAACATTGCTTTAATGAGACAAGCTCAGTCAGTGAAAAAGGGCGTACGAGCCTCAGGAGGTACACCAAGAGAATTTTGTACTATTACTGTTACAGATGGTATTGCAATGGGTCATGAAGGAATGAAGTCTTCTTTGATCTCAAGAGAAGTAATTGCAGATAGTGCTGAATTAACCGTAAGAGGTCATTGTTACGATGCACTAGTGGGTATCGCAGGTTGTGATAAGTCTTTACCAGGTTTAATGATGTCAATGGTACGATTAAATGTACCAAGTGTTTTTATTTATGGTGGATCAATTCTTCCAGGAAAATACAAAGGTAAAGATGTAACAGTCGTAGATGTTTTTGAAGCTGTTGGAAAACATTCTTCAGGACAAATGTCAGCAAAAGAATTAAGAAAATTAGAATTAGTTGCATGCCCTACAGCTGGAGCTTGTGGTGGTCAATTTACAGCTAACACTATGGCCTGTGTATCTGAGGCAATTGGTTTAGCATTACCTTATTCAGCAGGAACACCTGCTCCTTACGAGGAAAGAGATAAGTATGCAAAAACAAGTGGAAAAATGGTAATGGAATTACTCGCTAAAAGAATTAAACCAAGAGATATCGTTACAAGAAAAGCATTAGAAAATGCTGCAACAATTGTTGCTGCAACAGGTGGTTCAACAAACGCAGCATTACATTTACCAGCTATTGCAAATGAAGCTGGAATTAAATTTGATTTAATGGATGTTGCAAAGATATTTAAAAGAACACCTTATCTTGCAGATTTAAAACCAGGTGGAAAATATGTTGCAAAAGATATGTGGTTAGCAGGTGGTGTGCCAATGCTTTTAAAAACTCTTTATGATGGTGGTTATATTCATGGGGACTGTATGACGGTTACAGGCAAAACAATGAGAGAAAATTTAAAGAGAATTAAATTTAATCCTAAACAAAAAGTTTTAAGAGCGTACAACAGACCATTATCTCCAGATGGAGGTGTTGTAGGATTAAAAGGAAATTTAGCTCCAGAAGGTGGGATTGTTAAAATTGCTGGACTTAAAAAATTACAATTTACTGGAAGAGCAAGATGTTTTGATAACGAAGAAAGTGCAATGAAATCTGTTCAAAGTAGAAAGTATAAAGATGGTGATGTAATTATAATTAGATATGAAGGTCCAGTAGGTGGTCCAGGTATGAGAGAAATGCTTTCAACAACTGGTGCAATTTATGGTCAAGGAAAAGGTGAGAAGGTTGCTTTAATAACTGATGGAAGATTTTCAGGAGCAACGAGAGGATTTTGTGTAGGTCACGTTGGCCCAGAGGCTGCTTTAGGTGGACCAATTGCTCTTTTACGTAATGGAGATATAATTGATATTGATGCTAAAAAGGGAACAATTAATGTTCGATTAACTAGAGCTCAATTAGCTTCAAGAAGAAGAAAGTGGAAGGCTAAAAAATCTGATTTTGGATCAGGAACACTTTGGAAGTATGCACAAACTGTTGGACCTGCATATTTAGGTGCACCAACACATCCTGGGAAGAAAAAAGAAGTAAAAGACTATTCAAAAATTTAATGAAAAAAAATTTATTAATTGTAGTGGCAAATTATTATGAAGATATATCCTCAGATTTGTTAAAAAGTGCAAAAAAATTTATTCCAAAAAGTTACAAATACAAAATTATTTATGTACCTGGAGTGTTTGAAATTCCTGTCACAATTTCAAAAAATATAAAAAAATTTGATGCTTTTATTGCTTTAGGTTGTGTTATTAAAGGAGAAACCCCTCATTTTGATTTTATCTCCCAAGCTTCAACTAATGCTATAATGAAAATTTCTATAGATTTCAAAAAACCAATTGGAAATGGTATAATTACTTGTCTTAATAGAAAACAAGCTAACTTTAGAAAAAATAAGGGTGCTGAAGCAACAAATGCTATTTTATCAGTTTTATCTCAAAGATGAGAGCTGTTTTTAGTCCAAAAAATAATCCTAGAGTAATAATAATTCAAAAATTATATGGAAAATTTTTTAATAAAGATGACA
>CACJNO010000042.1 GCA_902594825.1 uncultured Pelagibacteraceae bacterium
TTCGTATTATATTTTTGATTAAGACCTCTAATTAAAGGTATGTGAAAAATTAAATCACCAATGCCACGATAAGGTATTACTAAAACTATTTTCATATCAATAATTTTTGATGTAATTTTTGACTTTAGGTTAAAATAACAATAAAAGGATCAAAATAAACGTAAAAATCAATATTAATGAAAAAAGTATTAGTTACAGGTGGTGCAGGTTTTATAGCGCATCATATAATTGCTCATATAATCAAGAACACAGATTGGCAAATTGTAACTGTAGACAGACTTGATATATCTGGAAATCTTAATCGATTAAATGAGATATTAGAGCAATTCTCAACAAACGATAAAAAGAGATTAAAAATTGTATTTCATGACCTTAAAGCAGAAATTAATTCTCAAATAGAATCAGCTATTGGAAAACCAGATATTATATTGCATTTAGCAGCTGCGAGCCATGTTGATAGATCAATTTCGTATCCTATGGAGTTTGTTCAAGATAATGTTGTTGGAACTGTGAATTTGTTAGATTTTGCAAAAAAATTAAAAAATTTAGAAAAGTTTGTTTATTTTTCAACCGATGAAATATTTGGAAATGCTCCTGAGGGCGTTTCTTACAGTGAGTATGATAGATATAATTCAACAAATCCTTATAGTGCAAGCAAAGCATCAGCAGAGGAATTTTGTGTTGCTTATGAAAATACATACAAGTTACCAATTTATATTACCCATACAATGAATGTTTTTGGGGAAAGGCAACATCCTGAAAAGTTTATACCAATGACTATTCAAAGGGTAAGAGACCAACAAAAAGTTTTAATACACGCAAATAAAGAAAAAACTCTTGCAGGGAGCAGACATTATATTCATGCGCAAGATGTAGCTGATGGTTTAATGTTTATATTAAGTTTAAAAAATTACACACACAAAGGTGACTTTGGTAATGCAAAATGTCCAAAATTTAATTTAGTCGGTCCAGAAGAAATAGATAATCTTACTCTTGCAAAAACTATTGCAAAAGTTCAAAAAAAAGATTTAGTATATGAGTTAATTGATAATCATTCTTCTCGTCCAGGTCACGATTTAAGATATTCTTTAAGTCCAAAATTATTAAAATCTCTTGGATGGGAACCAAAAATAAAGCTTAGTAAAAGAATCGAAGAAGTTGTTGAATGGAGTTTAAATAATAAACGTTGGCTTTCATAAAAATTAAAAACTGTTTAGCCTGTGGTTCAGATAAACTGAGAAGTGTTCTCAATTTAAAAAAACAACCATTAGCAAATTCCTATCTTAAAAATCAAAAAATAAAGGAAAAACAATATGAGTTAAAAGTAAATGCTTGTTTAAAATGTTCACATTTACAATTGTCAGTGGCTGTAGATCCAAGAAAGATTTATCAAAATTATGATTATGTGAGTGGAACTACAAAAACTTATTTAAAATACATGAAAGAATTTTATAATTTTTGTATAAAAAATTCATCTAAATTTGTTTATAGGAATATTATAGATATTGGTTGTAATGATGGATCACAACTTGACGTATTTAAAAAAAATAATTTTAGAACTTTTGGAGTAGACCCTGCTAAAAATATTTATAAGATCTCTTCAAAAAAACATAAAATATATTGTGACTTTTTTGATGAAAAAGTTATTAAAAAGATAAAACATAAATTTGATTTAATAATTTTTCAAAATTCTTTTGCACACAATCCTGATCCTTACAATTTATTAATAAATATAAAAAAAATAATGCATTCTCGAAGTACTTTAATTATTCAAACTAGCCAAGCAGATATGTGTATCAATAATGAATTTGACACCATTTATCATGAACACATTAATTTTTTTAATGTAAAAAGTATGAGCCATCTTATTGCGAGAGCTGGATTAAAATTACACAATGTTCAAAAGAAACCTATACATGGAACAAGTTATTTATTTGTAATAAAATTTAAATCAAGTTCAAAAGAAATTTCAAAAGCCATTAAAAAGGAGTCACATTTGAATCATATTTTTTATAAAAAATGGGGTCAATCTTGTTCTTTAATTGTTAATAAAATAAAAAGAAAAATTAAAAAAATAAAGAAAAAAAATATCATAATTGGATATGGTGCAGCAGCAAAGGCTAATACCTTTTTAAATTTTTC